>JBKBXP010000135.1:0-8512 GCA_046314035.1 Pseudorhizobium sp.
CGTCAACAACCTGCTGTCGCCCTTCTTTGCGGCGGGCTTCTACTACAAGACCTTCATGTGGCCCCGCGAGGCCTGGGCGAAGCTCTACGAGCCGATCATCCGCAAAGCCGCGGGTCTGGGCGTGGCGCCGAAGGAAGAGGATCCCGACCATTACGCCAACCGGTTCGCCCATTGCGACGTGCTGATTGCCGGCGCCGGCGTTGCCGGACTGACGGCGGCATTGTCGGCAGCCGCGACCGGCGCCGAAGTGATCCTCGTGGACGAGCAGCCGGAGGTCGGCGGCGCGCTGCATTTCGATGCATCCACCAGCATCGACGGCCAGAACGGCTATGACTGGGCGCAGGCCACGGCGGCGAAGCTCGCCGCCATGTCGAATGTGCGCATTCTCACCCGCACCACCGTCTTCGGCTATTACAACCACGGCTTCCTCGGGCTGGCGGAGCGGGTGACGGATCATCTGGCGCGGCCCGGCCGCGACCTGCCGCGCGAACGGCTGTGGCAGGTGCGCGCCAAGCGGGTCGTGCTCGCCACCGGCGCCATCGAGCGGCACATGGTGTTTGCCAACAACGACCGGCCGGGCATTATGCTGGCCTCGGCGGCGCGCACCTTCCTCAACCACCACGGGGTTACGGTCGGCCGCACCATCGGCGTCTATACGGCGCATGACAGCGCCTATGAAGCGGCCTTCGACCTGAAACGGGCGGGCGTCGCCATCGCCGCCATCGTCGACTGCCGCGAGAAGCCCGGCGAGGCGGTGCTGGCCGAGGCGCGGCGGCTGGGGATCGAGGTGCTGACCGGACACGCGGTGCTCGATACCTCGGGCCGGCTGCGGATCTCCTCGATGAAGGTTGCCCGCAACGGCAGCACGGAAAGCCGCAAGATCGCCGTCGACGCGCTGATCGTCTCGGCCGGCTGGACGCCGTCCGTGCATCTCTTCTCGCAGTCGCGCGGCAAGCTGCGCTACGACGAAGCCCACCAGCGCTTCCTGCCGGATATCTATGCGCAGGACTGCGTTTGCGTCGGTGCCTGCAACGGCACGGACGAGATCGCCGCCCTGATCGACGAGGCGGCTGCGGCGGGCGGCGGCAAGGCGGTCGTCGGCGGCGAAAGCAAGTTTGCCTGGACCGGCGGCATGATCGGTGCTGCGGAAGGCGCCGGCGCGGACACCACCGTCAAGGCCTTCGTCGATTTCCAGCACGATGTGACTGCCAAGGACATCCGTCTGGCGGTGCGCGAGGGCATGCATTCGATCGAGCACATCAAGCGCTTCACCACGAACGGCATGGCGTCGGACCAGGGGAAGCTCTCCAACATGCACGGGCTGGCGATCGCCGCTGAAATGCTCGACCGGCCGCTGCCGAAAGTGGGGCTCACCACCTTCCGCGCCCCCTATACGCCGGTGACTTACGGCACGCTGGTCGCCCATTCGCGCGGCGCGCTGTTCGACCCGGCGCGGCACACGCCGATGCACGCGCTGCAGGCGGCAGCCGGCGCCGAGTTCGAGGATGTCGGCAACTGGAAGCGCGCCTGGTATTTCCCGCGGCGCGGCGAGGAGATGACGGCGGCGGTCAACCGCGAATGCCGCACGGTGCGCGAGGTGGCGGGGGTGTTCGATGCCTCGACGCTCGGCAAGATCGAGGTGGTCGGCCCGGATGCGGCAAGATTCCTGAACCTTCTCTACACCAATGCTTGGGACACGCTGAAGCCGGGCAAGAGCCGCTACGGGATCATGACCCGCGAGGACGGTTTCGTCTATGATGATGGTGTCGTCGGGCGGCTGGCGGAAGATCGTTTCCATGTGACGACGACGACCGGCGGCGCGCCCCGGGTGCTGCACCACATGGAAGACTATCTGCAGACGGAGTTCCCGGAGCTGAAGGTCTGGCTGACCTCGACCACCGAGCAGTGGGCGGTGATCGCGGTGCAGGGACCCAAGGCGCGCGAGATCATCGCGCCGCTGGTCGAGGGGCTGGATCTCTCACCTGAGGCCTTCCCGCACATGAGCGTTGCCGAGTGCACCGTGATGGGCGTGCCCGCACGCCTGTTCCGGATGTCGTTCACCGGCGAGCTCGGCTTCGAGGTCAACGTCCCGGCCGACTACGGTGCGGCCGTCTGGACGGCGATCCGGGAGCGGACGGAGGCGCTGGGCGGCTGCCTCTACGGCACCGAGGCGATGCACGTGCTGCGCGCTGAGAAGGGCTACATCATCGTCGGGCAGGACACCGACGGCACGGTGACGCCGGAGGACGCTGGGCTCGGCTGGGCGGTCTCGAAGAAGAAGACGGACTTCGTCGGCATCCGCGGTCTAAAACGGCCGGATCTGATGCGCGACGGCCGCAAGCAGCTGGTCGGACTGCTGACAAACCGGCCGAGCGACGTGCTGGAGGAGGGGGCGCAGATCGTCGTCGACCCGAACCAGCCGAAGCCGATGACCATGCTCGGCCACGTCACCTCCGCCTACTGGTCGGAGAACTGCGGCCGCTCGATCGCCATGGCGCTGGTCGCCGGCGGACGGGCGCGCATCGGCCAGACGCTCTACGTGCCGATGGCCGACAGGACGATCGCGGTCGAGGTGACCGAACCCATGTTCTTCGACAAGGAAGGAGGCCGGATCCATGGCTGATGTGGCAATCCGAACCACGCCGCTCGGCGGTGTCCATGGCGGCTCCGCCTCCGTACGGCTTGCGCCGGCCGCGCCGGCCGAGCGGATTTCGTTGCGGGTCGCTGCCGACGATGTGCAGGCGCTCTCTCGCGCCCTCGGTCTCGAGTTGCCGGTGCGGCCGAAAACATCCGCTTCGGTCGGCGGGCGCACGGCGCTCTGGCTGGGTCCGGACGAATATCTGGTGATCGACGAGGGGCAGGGCGGGCTGATGGCGGCCTGCGCCGCCGCCGGTGTCTTGCACTCGGCCGTCGATGTCTCGCACCGGAACACGGCGATCCTCGTCGAGGGACCCGGGGCATCAGCCACGATCAACGCGGGCTGCCCGCTCGATCTGTCGCCGAAAGCATTTCCGGTCGGCGCCTGCACGCGCACGATCTTCGGCAAGGTCGAGATCGTCCTGCTCAGAACCGGGGTAGACGCCTTCCGGGTGGAGGTGTGGCGGTCGTTTTCGGAGTATGCGTTCGGGCTGCTCTCGGAAGGGGCAACGGACGCGGCGCTTTAGAGCGTGTTCGTCCTGGTGTCAGGCCGTGGCGTCACTCGCCGGGCGGGCGGTGCCTGTGCTTGCGGTCGAGATCCCATTCGTGCAGGCGCAGAGCTACGTAGCCCATGACGACGATGATGGTGGGAATGACACATTGAAAAAGGTCCAGAAGTCCATCAGCTTAATTTCCTCAGGCCTCGTCTTGCCAGATAATGTAATAGGCCCGCGCTCAGAAGCCAATAGGCGAGATAGAACACCGCTTTTCCAAGCGATATCTCGTTGAAGTTGGTGAGGCCGTAGAGATATCCGGCAAGCGGTGTGACGACCCCAACCGTGATGCAGGCCGTTGATGCCCTGTCGAGCGCATTCGCCAACAGCTTCGTCTGCTCCACTTCGGCCATGGTCAGATCGGTCATGACCAGCCTTTCCATTTCACCCATCGGCCGTGGAAATCGGCGCGGCCGAGCTCCTGGCGTTCGCCACCCGGCCAGCACTGCAGACTGATGGCGGCGCCGTCGGTCTTGTCGTCGGCTTCCATCGCCAGCCGGGCGAGCGGCGCCTCCGGCGTGGCGCGGCTGCCCACTTCGGCAATGATGGCCTCGCCTGCGGCCTGATCGTCAGGCGGCAGATATTGCCATGCGATCGAGTGGTAGATGACGCGAACGGCACCTTCCGCCGGCCGTGCCAGCACCCGCGGCAGCCATGACAGCGCGTCGGCGCGTTCGACGGTCGGCGGTGCGGGAGCGGCGATCGCAAGCGCTGCGGCGAGGCGCTCCATGCGGTCCCGCTGATCGGCCCAAACATAGGACATCAGCCGCAGCCGGTCGTCGGCCAAGGTCGGATCGAGCGGGTTGAGGTCGCAGCCCAGGCGGTCGCGCACGTGGATCTCGGCAGACGGCGGGTTCGGGCCCTGCCAGTCGGGCGCCAGATGAACCGCCGAGGCTGGGTCGCCCCATTGGATGCCGCCGAGGCTGTAACGGTACTTGTCCCACTGCAGGTTGAGACCGGCGCTGGCGCCGATCTCAGCCAAGTCGAGCGGCATGCCGAACCGCGCGGCGATCGTCAGGAAGCCGGGAAGCAGGACAGCGGAGCGGCGGATCTCGTTGGTCTGCGGCGCCGACGTCAGGCGGTCGAGGATGAAGGCTGCGTGGTGGCTCTTTGCTGCGGTGATGGCCTTCCAGAGGTCGTCATCGGTAGCATCATGCGGCGGGTAGGCCGCCTGCAGCGCGGCATCCCGGCCGGACAGCACGAGCGCATGCAGGGCGCCGGCAAAGCGCAAGGGAAGCGCATCGCTGCTCGAAGAGGCGTCGCCCGGCCATGCGAGGATGGTGCGACCGACCGCGTCGGACGCTTCAAGCCTTGCCGCGGCCATCCGGCAGAGCCTGGCGGTAAAAGGCGAGCCGAGGGCCGCACAGGCATCCGCCTGCCGCTCGAAGGCCGCGCGAACGCTATCCTCGTTCATGCCTGCCCCTTCACAGCGACAGCGCGAGAGACTTTTCCCGCTCGATGTAGTCACGCTGCCTGTCGGTGATGTAGTCACGGGTGATGGGGGCGGCGTCGCGGCTGCGCGAGAGCTGCATGTGGAAGACCAGCTGGCTGCCGGTGCGGAACATCATCTCGGCGCTGATCAGGTAAAACTCCCACATGCGCGCGAAGCGGTCGTCATAGAGGGCGATGACCTGATCGCGATTGGCCTCGAAGCGCTCGCCCCAGTGGGCAAGCGTCGTGGCATAATGCACGCGCAGGAATTCGAGGTCGGAGACCCAGAGGCTGTTCCGCTCGACGCTGTCGAAGACCTCGGAGAGCGCCGGGGAATAGGCGCCGGGGAAGATGTATTTGCGTAGCCAGGGGCTCGCCATGCCGGGTGGGCTCATGTGGCCGATGGAATGGAGCACTGCGATGCCGTCATCCGGCATCATCGTGTTGAGGTGCGAGAAGAACTCGTCGTAGTGCTGGACGCCGACATGCTCGAACATGCCGACGGAGACGATGCGGTCGAAGCGGTCGTCGACGTCGCGGTAGTCGCGCAGCTCGAATTTCACCCGGTCGGCAAGCCCCTCCTTCTGCGCCCGCTCGGAGGCGAGCTTCTGCTGCTCCCGCGACAGCGTCACGCCCGTCACCTGGACGTTTTCCAGCTTCGCCAGGTAGAGCGCCAGGTCCCCCCAGCCGCAGCCGATGTCGAGGACGCGCATGCCCTCCTTCAGGCAGAGCTTGGAGGCCAGCAGCCGCAGCTTGTTGCGCTGGGCCTGTTCCAGCGTCTCCGTCGGTTCGCGGAAATAGGCGCAGGAATAGAGCATGTTGTCGTCGAGGAAGAGCTTGTAGAAGGCGTTGCCGAGATCATAGTGGTGGGCGACGTTCTGCTGCGCCTCGCCCTTCTGGTTCGACTGCTGGCGTCGGCGAAAGCGCATCTTCACTGCCCGGATCGCCTTCTGCAGCGGGTAGGAGCCGAGCGACAGGCGATTGATGGAGAAGAGGGTCAGGAAGTCGCGGAGCGTCGATCCTTCCTCGAAGCGCATGGTCCCGTCCATATAGGCTTCGCCTGCGGCCAGTTCCGGATTGAAGACCAGCGTCCGGTAGAGCCGCTTGTCCGTCAGCCTCATCGTCACCTCCGGGCCGGGCGTGCCGGCGAAGACGTGGCGTTTGCCGTTTGCGTCGATGACGGTGAGCTGCCCTTTGCGGATGAAGGACTTCATCATGTGGGAAAGCGGAAACATCGGACCTCGCATTATCGGTGACTGGCGATAGGGACGGGATGCGTATGCTTGCTGCGGCCTTACACCTCCGGCGGCCGGTCCTTGGGGTCGAATTGCACGATGGTGATCCAGCTGGCGGTGAGCGCCGGCTTCTTCTCGTTCTCGATCTCCACCGAGATGTCATAGGTGGTCATCAGCATGCCGGCGCCGCGAAACCGGGCGCCGCTCAGGGTGAAATGGCCCCTGACGCGGCTGCCGGACTTCACCGGCGACATGAAGCGGATCTTGTCGAAGCCGTAGTTCAGCCCCATGGTCTGCTCGCGGATCTTCGGCAGGCAATCGAAGTTCATGGCCGACATCAGCGACAGCGTCAGGAAGCCATGGGCGATCGTGCCGCCGAAGGGGCTCTCCGCCGCGGCCCGTGCGGGATCGACATGGATGAACTGGTGGTCGAGCGTGGCGTCCGCGAAGCGGTTGATCATCGGCTGGTCGACGAGGATCCACTCCGAGACCCCGAGGACCTGCCCGATCAGACCCGGCACATCCGCCAGCGATATTTCTCGTGCCATGGTTCCTCACTGATTCCGCTTCGCCGAGAGAGCAATGTACAGAGTTTGCGCCGCTTGGGTAGGCGGCGCGTGCAGTGCAGCGCGAGCCGCCTCAGGTCGTGACGCAGAAGGTGACCGAGCGGGCAAGAGCAGCGCCATTCCAGGCTGCCTCGTCCGGCAGGCTGCGCCAGCC
Organism: Pseudorhizobium sp.; assembly: GCA_046314035.1. Lineage (GTDB taxonomy): Bacteria > Pseudomonadota > Alphaproteobacteria > Rhizobiales > Rhizobiaceae > Neorhizobium. Next base: position 6,578 of record JBKBXP010000135.1, read on the forward strand.
GCTTCCCGGCAGGACGAAGGGCCAGGTCTTTCGGCTGCGGTTGAAAATGGCGGCAAGGCGCACCGTCTTGCCGGTGCGGCGATCGAGCGTCTTTACGACAACGGCCACCACGGAGGCGTCGGGGTCCTGCCAGTCGTCTGGCGTCATGGGCTCGCCGGAGGCTTTCAGCCAGTCGATGTCGTCGCCGGCATCGACGAAGAAGCCGCATTCGGAGAAGACCGCGAAGCGCCGGCGAAGGTCGGAGAGCATGGCCGTGTGTGCGATCAGCGCGTCGTCGAGTGCGGCCCAGTCGACCCAGGTGATGGCATTGTCCTGGCAATAGGCATTGTTGTTGCCGCCCTGGCTGCGGCCGGCCTCGTCGCCGGCCGTCAGCATGATGGCGCCGCGGGTCAAAAACAGCGTCGACAGCAGGGCCATGACGTCGTGGCGGCGTGCCGACAGGATGGCCGGATCGTGCGTCTCCCCTTCGGCGCCATTGTTCCAGGAGAAATTGTCGTGGTGGCCGTCGCGGTTTTCCTCGCCGTTGGCCTGGTTGTGCCGCTCCTCGTAGGAGACCATGTCCATCAGGGTGAAGCCGTCATGGGCGGCGACGAAGTTGACGCTGCGGGTATGGTGGTGGCCGTGGCGGGCGAAGATGTCGGAGGAACCCGCCAGCCGGGTGGCGAGATAGCCCATCGTCCAGCGGTCGCCGCGCCAGAAGCGGCGCATGTCGTCGCGGGCGCGGTCGTTCCACTCCAGGAAGGGCACCGGAAAATTGCCGACCTGATAGCCGCCGGGCCCGATGTCCCAGGGTTCGGCGATCAGCAGCCGGTCGGAGAGGATCGGGTCCTCGAGCATGGCCTTCAGCGTCTCGCTGTCGGCGGAAAACCCGTGCCCGGTGCGGCCAAGGATTGGCGCCAGGTCAAAGCGGAAGCCGTCGATCCCGGCGTGGACCACGAAGTGGCGCAGGCTGTCGAGGATCAGGCGGCGCACGAAGGGGTGGTCGCAGGCGACCGTGTTGCCGGTGCCGGAGTCGTTGACCAGCGTTCCGGGCTGGCCGCCCACGTGGCGGAAGCAGGCGAGGTTGTCGAGGCCGCGCAGCGAGAGCGTCGGGCCGGCGCGGTCGCTTTCGCCGGTGTGGTTGAAGACGAGGTCGAGGACGACGCCGATGCCGGCCGCGTGGAGGGCGGAGACCGCCTGGCGCAGTTCGGCAATGCCGCCCGGTACGAGCCGCGGGTCGAGCGCCATGAAGCCGACCGGGTTGTAGCCCCAGCCGTTGGTGAGACCGAGCGGGGGCAGGTGCCGCTCGTCGATCCAGGCGGTGATCGGCATCAGTTCCACCGCGTCGACGCCGATGCGCTTCAGGTGGGCGATGACGGAAGGATGCGCGAGCGCGGCGACGGTGCCGCGCTGGTCTTCGGGAACGTTGGGGTGAAGCATGGTGAAGGGGCGAACGGCCACCTCGTAGACCAGGCCGCCGGTGCGGAAGCGCGGTGCCTCCGCGGAGAGAGGCCCGTGCCGGCGGACGATCGCCTTCGGCATCAGGCCGGCGGTGTCGACGCCGAACTGGCTAAGACGGCTGTCGTATGCAAAGGCACGGTCGATCTCGGTGGCATAGGGATCGAGCAGCAGTTTCGATGCGTCGAACCAGAGGCCGCGGTCGGGGTCGTAGGTGCCGTGGGCGCGGTAGCCGTAGCGAGTGCCGTCGCCAACCGCCGGGACGGAGAGGCGGTGGACGTGGTCGTCGCCCCGCTGCATCGGCAGGCGGGCGGTTTCGCGCGTTCCGGTGGCGTCGAAGAGGCAGAGGTCGATGGCGTCGGCATGCTCGGACCAGACGGCGAAATCGGTGCCGGTCGATGTGGGGATTGCTCCGAGGGTTTGCGCTGTCACGACCAATGTCTCCCGATTTCATGGTGTCGTTCGAAACAGGCTGAGCCGGTGCGGCGAGGCTCCCAC
>JBKBXP010000136.1:0-8509 GCA_046314035.1 Pseudorhizobium sp.
CCGCGCCCACGGCGTCGAGGTCGGAGTGTACTTTGCGGCGATTTTCCGCGCCGTCGGTCATCCGCCGCGGGGGCGCGGTGGTCTTATCGGCATTGGCGCGCACCTTGGACCGCCCGACGCGGCCGCGCAGCTGGTAGAGCTGAGCGAGACCAAACATGTCGGCGCGGTGGACGATCAGCGTGTTGGCGGTCGGCACGTCGAGGCCCGACTCGACGATGGTCGTCGACAGCAGCACGTCGTAGGTGCCGTCGTAGAAGGCATTCATAATGTCTTCCAGCTCGCTCGCCGCCATCTGCCCGTGCGCCACCGCGACCTTGAGCTCTGGAACGTCTGACTGCAGGAAGGCTTGGATGTCGGCGAGATCGGCTAGCCGCGGGCAGACGTAGAAGCTCTGGCCGCCGCGGTAGTGCTCGCGCATCAGCGTCTCGCGGATGACGAGCGAATCGAAGGGCGAGATGAAGGTGCGCACCGCCATGCGGTCCACCGGCGGGGTGGTGATCAGCGAGAGTTCGCGCACACCGGTCATGGCCAGCTGCAGCGTGCGTGGAATTGGCGTGGCCGACAGCGTCAGGACGTGCACGTCGCTCTTCAGCTCCTTCAGCCGCTCCTTGTGCTTGACCCCGAAATGCTGCTCCTCGTCGATGATGAGAAGGCTGAGGTTGGCGAAATTGACGCCGCTCCCGAGCAGCGCATGGGTGCCGACGACGATGTCGACCTTGCCGTCGGTCAGATCCTTCTTGACCTGGTTCAACTCCTTGCCCGGCACCAGCCGCGAGGCCTGCGCCACGCGGATCGGCAGACCGCGGAAGCGGTCGCGGAAGGTCTTGAAGTGCTGGCGAGCCAGCAGCGTGGTCGGCACGACGACGGCGACCTGGCCGCCGTTCATGGCGGCCACGAAGGCGGCGCGCAGCGCGACCTCGGTCTTGCCGAAGCCGACGTCGCCGCAGACCAGGCGATCCATCGGTCGCCCGGCCGACAGATCGTCGCGGACAGCCTCGATGGCGGTCGCCTGGTCTTCCGTCTCGTCATAGGGGAAGCGCGCCGCAAACTCGTCGTAGAGCCCGTCGGGCGCCGCAAAAACCGGGGCGCGGCGGGTCATGCGGCTGGCAGCGATCCGGATCAGGCCGTCGGCCATGTCGAGCAGGCGCTTCTTCAGCTTCGCCTTGCGGGCCTGCCATGCGCCGCCGCCCAGTTTGTCGAGCGTCGCCTCGGCGGCGTCCGAGCCGTAGCGGGACAGAAGGTCGATGTTCTCGACCGGCAGGAACAGCTTGGCGTCGTCCGCGTAGTGGAGTTCCAGGCAGGCGCGCAGAGCTCCGGCGGCCTGGATATTCGTGAGGCCGACGAAGCGTCCGATGCCGTGTTCGGCATGGACGACCAGCGAGCCCTCATCCAGCCCTGCCACTTCCGTGATGTAATCGGCACCACGCTTGCGGCGCTTGCCGCGGCGGACCATACGGTCGCCGAGAATGTCCTGTTCGCCGATCACGGCGATATCGCCAGTCTCGAAGCCGCCCTCGAGGCTCAGGACGGCCGCGGCCGCCTCACCCTTGGCGAGCTTCTGGAGGTCGGCCAGCGTCTCGATCGGCTTGACGCGCTTGAGGCCATGCTCGTCCAGGACCTGCAGCAGACGGTCCAGCGAGCCCGTGGACCAGCCGGTGATCAGCACCTTGCGGCCTTCTGCGCGCTTGCCGGCGATATGCTTGACCGCCAGGTCGAAGACGTTGACCTTTTCGTCGCGGTCGTCCTTCTCGGTCTGCGTCTTTGCCCAGCGCGGACCGACGTGGGCATCGAGCGCCACGACGCGGCGGCTGTCGGCGTCCATCTCGTTGAACGGGGTCAGCCGGATGGCGCTGGCGCTATCGAGCGCTGCCGCGAATGCCTTGGAACCAAGGTAGAGTTCGCCCGGCGGCACCGGCTTGTAAGGCGTCCCCTGGGCGGCTGCGCCCTTCCCCAGTCCGCTGTTGTCGCGGCGGGCCTCGTAATAGTCGGTGACGAGCTTCGAGCGCTCGGTCGCCGCCTCCCGGGCCGTGTGATCGGTGACGATCCGGAAGCCCTTGAGGTAGTCGAAAGCGGTTTCCAGACCGTCGTAGAAGAGCGGCAGCCAGTGCTCCATGCCCGCATAGCGGCGGCCTTCCGACACAGCCTGGTAGAGCGAGTCCTCCTTGGTCGTCGCCCCGAAGAGCGACAGATAATTCTTGCGGAACCGGCTGATGGTGTCCGGCGTCAGAGACACCTCGCTCATCGGGTTGAGATCCAGCGATCGTGCCTGCCCCGTCGTCCGCTGGCTTGCCGGGTCGAAGGTCCGGATGCTTTCCAGCGTATCGCCGAAGAAGTCGAGCCGCACCGGTTCTTCCGTTCCCGGCACGAAGACGTCGAGGATGCCGCCGCGGACGGCGAATTCGCCGACCTCGCGGACGGTCGCCACGCGGTCGAAGCCATTCCGCTCCAGCCGCGCTGCGATATCGTCCATGCGGATGACGCCGCCGGGACGGGCGGAAAAGGCAAGGCTCTCGATGACGTCCGAGGGCGCGATCTTCTGCAGCATGGCGTTGACGGTCACCAGAACGACGGCCGCATGCGGCTTCCTGGCGTGCGCGATCAGGCCCGACAGCGCTGTCAGTCTCCGGGCGGAGACATCCGGGCTCGGCGAGACGCGGTCATAGGGAAGGCAGTCCCAGGCTGGCAGCGTCAGGACCGGAATGTCGGGGGCGACAAAGCCCAGCATCTGTTCGAGGTCGGCCATCCTCTGGCCGTCGGAGATCACATAGGCGACCGCCTGGCCGGCGCGCGCGATCTCGGCGAGCAGCAGCGGCTCCATGCCGGGCGGGACATTGCCGATGGTCAGCGGGCTGGTGGCCGCCGCAACCTTCTTCGCATCGAAACCTGCAATCATTCTTGATGCTCTGCCTTCGCCTGCAGGCTGTCGGTCGTAACGGGATCGAAATCCGGACGGTAGGCGGCAATACGATCGAAGAGAGGCGTCTGACGATGCGCAGGCGTCGGCTTGGCACCGGTCACCCAGGAATGCAGATCATGGTCGTCCTCATCCATGATCGCCTCGAATTCATCGAGATCAGTATCGGAAAGCGTGCCGATCTCCTGTTCGGCGAACTGTCCGAACACGAGGTCCATTTCGCGGATACCGCGGTGCCAGCAGCGGTAGAGAATACGGCGGCGGCGAGGCGTGAGGTCCGCGCTGCTGCGCACAAGTCCTGTCATGGAGATGATCCCTGGTTTGCGATGCTCATATAGGTCGGAATTTCCCCTGCGTCACCTTGCAATCCAGTCAACATCCGGCGCATTTTGCCGCTCATGCGTCCTGCCATCCTTGATCCCCTGTTTTCGCCCGTTGCAGCCCTCCCCGGTGTCGGCCCCAAGCTTGCCGATCTGATCGCGCGCGTGACGGGTCGCGAGGACGCCGACGACTGCCGGGTGATCGACCTCCTCTTCCATGCGCCATCCTCGATCATCGACCGCCGCAACCGTCCAGGCATCGCGCTTGCGCCACAGGGTGCCATCGTCACCATCGAGGGACGGGTGGACCGCCACCAGCCGCCACCGCCCGGCAAGCCGAACATGCCCTATCGCGTGTTCCTACACGATGACACCGGCGAACTGGCGCTGACCTTCTTTCGCGCCAAGGGCAACTGGCTGGAAAAGGCGCTGCCGATCGACGAAGCGGTGATGGTCAGCGGCAAGGTCGACTGGTTCAACGGCCGTCCGTCGATGGTCCATCCCGACTTCATGGTGAAGGTCTCGGAGGCCGGCAATCTGCCGCTCGTGGAGCCGGTTTATCCTCTGACGGCCGGGCTCTCTCCCAAGGTGCTGCGCAAGGCCGTGGACGGGGCCGTGGCGCGGCTTCCCGTGCTTGCCGAATGGATCGACCCGACACTGGCCGAGCGCCAGGGCTTCCCGTCCGTCGCGGAGAGCTTCCGGCAGTTGCACGACCCGCACGACGAGGGTGATGTCGATCCGCGTTCACCGGCACGCTGCAGGCTCGCCTACGACGAATTCATGGCCGGGCAGGTGTCGCTGGCACTTGTGCGGCAAAGGCTGCGCCAGGTGCCCGGGCGTCCGGTCCATGCATCCGGGGAGCTGGCGGAACGGATCGTGGCCACCCTGCCCTTCTCCCTCACCGCCAGCCAGCAGAAGGCGGTCGAGGAAATCCTCAAGGACATGGCCGGCGAAGACCGCATGCTGCGTCTGCTGCAGGGCGACGTCGGCGCCGGCAAGACGCTTGTGGCGCTGATGGCGATGGCGGCAGCCGTCGAGAGCGGCGGCCAGGCGGTGCTGATGGCGCCGACCGAAATCCTGGCGCGCCAGCACCACGCGACGATCTCGAAGATCGCCGCCGTGGTCGGCATTTCCGTCGAGGTGCTGACCGGACGCACCAAGGGCCGCGAGCGGGACGCGATCGTGGAAAGGATTGCGTCCGGCGAAGCCCAGATCATCATCGGTACCCATGCGCTGTTCCAGGACGCCGTCAGCTACAGCAACCTCGTGCTGGCCGTCGTCGACGAGCAGCACCGCTTCGGCGTCCACCAGCGCCTGCGCCTGACGGCAAAGGGCATCTCGCCGCATATGCTGGTGATGACCGCAACGCCGATCCCGCGCACGCTGGTGCTCGCCGCCTTCGGAGATATGGATGTCTCCAAGCTCACCGAGAAACCGGCCGGGCGCAAGCCGATCCAGACGGTGACCGTACCGACCGAGCGCACCGGCGACATCGTCGGGCGCCTGAAGACCGCGATGGCCGAGGGCAAGAAGGCCTATTGGATCTGCCCGCTGGTGGAGGAATCGGACGCCTCCGACCTGATGTCTGCGGAAGAACGCTTTGGCGTGCTCGCCAAGGATTTCGGGCGCGACGTTGGGCTCGTCCATGGCCGGATGCCGGGGTCGGAGAAGGACGCCGTGATGGCGGCCTTCAAGGCCGGCGAGATCCGACTGCTCGTGGCCACCACCGTCGTCGAGGTTGGAGTCGATGTGCCCGACGCCACCATCATGGTCATCGAACACGCCGAGCGCTTCGGACTGGCGCAACTGCATCAGCTGCGCGGTCGTGTGGGACGCGGAGCCGAGGCTTCGACCTGCATCCTGCTCTACAAGGGCCCGCTCAGCGAGACCGGCCGGGCGCGGCTCTCGATCCTGCGCGACAGCGAGGACGGCTTCCTGATCGCCGAGGAGGATCTGAAACTGCGCGGCGAAGGCGAACTCCTGGGCACCCGCCAGTCCGGCACGCCCGGTTTCCGGATTGCGAGCATCGAGGCCCATGCCGACCTTCTCGAGATCGCCCGGAAAGATGCGGCCTATCTGCTCGAGAGAGATCCGGATCTCACCAGCGCACGGGGAGAAAGTGTTCGAACACTTCTCTATCTGCACCGCCGTGACGAGGCCGTCAGGTTCCTGGGCGCGGGCTGACCGCCGCCGGCACGATCGCCGGCTGGAGTACCTTCGGCTTGTAGTCCGGCGCAATCAGCCCGCCGGAAATCAGCAGACGAGCCCCCTCTTCCGGCGTCATGTCGAGCATGATGATCTTGCTGCGCGGCACGAACATCAGGAAGCCGGCGGTCGGCACCGGCGTCGGGGCAAGAAAGACGCTGACCATTTCGTCGTCGTCGTCGTTGAGGCGGGCGGCAATCTCACCCTGCACGTCGCCGGAGATGAACACCAGTGCCCAGGTGCCAGGACTCGGGAACTCGATCAGACCGCATTTCTTGAACGAGGTCGATTGCTCCTTCAGCACCGTTTCGAAGATCTGCTTCAGGCTCTTGTAGAGGGTGCGCACCAGGGGCATGCGGTGCAGTACCGATTCGCCGAAGCTGACGATGGAGCGGCCGATCAGGTTTTTGCCCAGGAAGCCGATCATGGTGATCATCAGGATCGCAACCAGCATGCCGAGGCCCGGCAGGGCGATGTTGAGATAGTTCTCGGGGTTGTAGCGCGTCGGGATATAGGGCTTCACCCAGCTGTCGGCCCAGCGGACGAAGCCGAAGGTCAGCCAGATGGTGATCGCCAGCGGCGCGCAGATGATGAGCCCGGTGAGGAAGTTGTTCCTGAGCCGCGTCGTCACCGGAATGCGATCGAATTTATCCGCCATTGCCCGTCGCTATTGTGCAGTGCCATAGAACCCTTGGGGCGACAATGCCGGACCCACCCGGACCGCGCAAGCAGGTTCTGGAAATACGCGGGCCGAATGCTGGTTCCTCAATTCCAGTGAAGGCGGACGTTACGGCGGCCTGCAGCCTTGTCGCCGCCCGCCCCGACCGATTTCGTCACTCCACGGTGACCGACTTGGCCAGGTTGCGTGGCTGATCGACGTCCGTGCCCATGAATACTGCCGTATAGTAGGCCAAGAGCTGGATCGGCAGCGAGAAGACCATCGGCGCAATGATCTCAGCGACATGGGGCAGCGTGATCGTTGCCATGGTCGGCAGCTTGGTGGCTGCTGCGCCGCGTTCGTCGGTGATGAAGATGATCTTGCCGCCGCGGGCCGCGACCTCCTGCATGTTGGAGACCGTCTTCTCGAAGAAGCGGTCGTGCGGGGCGATAACGATCACCGGCATGTTCTCGTCGATCAGCGCGATCGGCCCATGCTTCAGCTCACCCGCGGCATAGCCTTCGGCGTGAATGTAGGAGATCTCCTTCAGCTTCAGCGCGCCTTCCAGGGCGAGCGGATAGCTGGTGCCGCGTCCGAGATAGAGCACATCCTTGTATTTCGACAGCTCGCGAGACAGGGCCTCGATCTGCGGCTCGATAGAATTCAGCACGCTGCTCATCAGGCGCGGCATTTCCGTCAGATGCTTGACCAGCTGCCTTTCCTCGTCCGCGCCAACGTGGCCACGGGCTTTGCCGGCGGCAATCGCCAGCGACGCCAGCACCGTCAGCTGGCAGGTGAAGGCCTTCGTCGAGGCAACACCAATTTCTGGACCGGCGAGGATCGGAAAGATCGCGTCGGATTCGCGGGCGATCGTCGATTCCCGGACGTTGACCACGGCGCCAGTCTTGAGGCCCGCATCTTGACAGTAGCGCAGCGACGCCAGCGTGTCGGCGGTCTCGCCGGACTGCGAGATGAAGAGCGCCGCCTGGTCCGTCGACAACGGAATGTCGCGGTAGCGGAACTCGGAGGCGACGTCGATCTCGACCGGCAGGCGCGCATAGCGCTCGAACCAGTATTTGCCGATCAGTCCGGCCAGATAGGCCGTGCCGCAGGCGGAGATGGTCAGCCCCCGAAGCGCGGCGAAGTCGATGGCATCGCCGACTGCGGTGTTGACCGTATGGGCGCCGAGATCGACGTAATGCGCCAGCGCATGGGAGATGACCTCCGGCTGTTCGTAGATTTCCTTCTCCATGAAGTGCCGGTGATTGCCCTTGTCGACCATATAGGCGGCCGCCTGAGTGATCTGGCGCGGGCGCTCTACCGCATTTCCGTCGTGGTCGAAGATGAAGGCACCATCGCGCCCGATGATGGCCCAGTCACCATCGACGAGATAGGTGATCTCGTTGGTGAACGGGGCGAGCGCGATGGCGTCCGAGCCGAGGTAGGTTTCGCCGCGGCCGTAGCCGATCGCCAAGGGGGGACCGGAGCGGGCTGCCATGATGGTTGACGGGTCATCGGCAAAGATCACGGCCAGGGCATAGGCGCCGGTGACCTGCTTCAGCATGGCCAGCATCGCCTCGCGGCGCCCCATGCCGGCGCGGCGGCTGCGGGCGAGCAGCTGCGCCACCACCTCGGTGTCAGTCTGGGTCTCGAACGTGGCCCCTTCTGCGACCAGCTCATCCTTCAGTTCGGAGAAGTTCTCGATGATGCCGTTGTGGACGATGGCGACGCCGTCGACGAAATGCGGGTGAGCGTTGGTCTCGTTCGGGACGCCGTGGGTGGCCCAGCGGGTATGTGCGATGCCGATGTTGCCCGCCAGCGGCTCGGACGCCAGCTTCTTCTCCAGGTTGAAGAGCTTGCCCTCGGCGCGCCGGCGCTCGAGCACGCCGTCGTGGATGGTAGCGACGCCGGCGGAATCATAGCCGCGGTACTCCAGCCGCCGCAGCGCATCCACCAGACGCTCCGCAACCGGCTCCTTGCCGACGATCCCAACAATCCCGCACATGGACAACCCCTTCGTTCCCGACAATCTGGCGGGATTTCTAATCGATCATGGTATTCCTGCAATCGCCTTTCCGGTCACTTTGCGTGTCGGAAGGTAACGGCGCAGAAATCAGCTCTTGGCCTTCTTCGCAGCCTTGATGGCGAGCGCGCGTTCGCGGATGACCTTCGCCCGCTCCGGCTTATTTTCCTGCCGCCCCCGGCCAAGCGCCAGGGCATCGGCCGGCACGTCCTCGGTGATGACGCTGCCGGATCCGACATAGGCGCCATCACCGATCGAGACGGGAGCGATCAGCGAGGAGTTGGAACCGATGAAGGCGTTGGCGCCGATCTGCGTCACATGCTTGTTGATGCCGTCGTAGTTGCAGGTGATCGTCCCTGCCCCGACATTGGTATGGGCGCCGACGATAG
>JBKBXP010000137.1:0-8501 GCA_046314035.1 Pseudorhizobium sp.
CGAAGAACAGGTCGACGCGGGTCGCAAAGCCATAGTAGGGGCTGTTGTAGATCACCGCCGGCAGATCCGGCGCCGCCGACAGAATGGCCTTGAAATGTGCCTTCTGGGCCGTGACCGACGATCCGCGCGACAGCACGCGGGGGATGACCATCAGGCCCTGCGCACCGACCGTCTGCGCATGCGCCGCATGGGCCACGGCCGAGGCGCTGTTGACGGCGCCTGTTCCGACGATCACCGGGACGCCGGCCTTGACGAGACGCTCGACGCCTTCCATGCGCTGCGCATCGGTCAGAAGCGGCCAGTCGCCCATCGAGCCGCAGTAGACGACAGCCGACATGCCATCTGCGATCAACTGCTGGGCCTTGCGGACCAGCGCATCGAAATCGGGGCTGCGATCCGGCTTGCAAGGGGTCATCAGCGCGGGAACGACGCCGGAAAATATGGTGGCCTTCATGAACTGCTCCTGCTGGCGCTGAGGCGGCCAAACCGCCCGAGTTTGATTTTCACTCTACCAATACAGCAACTGTATTCAGATTGTCGACAAGAATGTGCGGCGGCTAGAGCGGCACCTCCAGCCGATCTTCGCGGACGAACATTTTCTGGATCTGCAGGACGATCTGCTCGGCATGCTCCTTGGCGATCCGGTCTGCGGAGTCGACATCCCTGGCCGCTATGGCCGCGATGATCTCGTCGTGCTCTTCCACGAAACGTTGCGGCAACCGGTCGTCATAGGACTGATAGTAGAGGCGTAGGATCCGGCGCCCTTCATCGAGAAGGCGGCTGAAGAGCGCGGTGAAATAGGGGTTTCTCCCCGCTTCCGCGATGGCCAGATGCAGGGCCGCATTGGTCGCGATCATGGCCAGCGCATCCTGCGCCCGAACGGCCGCGGCAAACTCCTGCTGACGGGCGATAATCGCCTCCAGGTCTTCCGGCCGGTGATACTGCGCCGCAAGCCGCGTCGTGACCCTGTACATCAGGACAAGCGCATCGAAGAAGGTGTGCATGTTGAGGAAGTCGATGTTCGACACCATGGTCGACCGATTGGGGAGCGTCGTGATCAGCCCCTCGCCGGCAAGCCGCACCAGCGCCTCCCGGATCGGGGTCCGCGACATCTGGAATCGTTCGGCAAGCTGGACCTCGTCGATGGGGCTTCCAGGCAACAGGGCGAGATCAAGGATCTCGTCGCGCAACAGGTCGTAGACCACCTTGGCTCCGGAGCCGCGTTTCCGTTCATACCTTGCGGGGGTCTCAGTCTCGGTCATTCTCTCACGTCCTCCCGAACCGTACGCTTCTGACACGATCACGCCATGAAAATCCCATGACACATCCGCCTGTGACAACCTAGGCTTTCGGACCGAGCTCCGGCGCGCCGGGTGCGTCTCTGCGTGAAGTATCCCGGCAACCATAGAACGCCTCGCACCCGTTTTCGACGGCTCGTAGGTGGCGGCGAAATTTCTGAAAGAGGCCCTTCGGTTACCGCCTTCCGGCAACTACGACTAACGGAGAATGTACGCAATCCTGGCGATTGGTTACTGCTTATTACTTGCCTATTTCGCTGTGGGATTCGGTGTGCGGCGTGGGCAAGGAGGGACCGGCGTCCTGAGGGGCGCTTTTTTGAGGAAAGGGAGGAGCGCACGTGGCGGACAATACTTCGTCCAATGCCTATTGGGCCGCGAATATTCGCATCATCACCATCTGCCTGGCAATCTGGGCAATCGTATCCTACGGCTTCGGCATCCTGTTGCGGCCACTGCTGTCCGGTATCCGCTTCGGTGGAACGGATCTCGGCTTCTGGTTCGCCCAGCAAGGGTCGATCCTCGTCTTCATCGCGCTGATTTTCTACTACGCGACATACATGAACCGGCTGGACCGCAAGTTCGGCGTCGAAGAACAGTGAGGCGATAGAGATGGACCAATATACTCTCAACCTGCTGATCGTGGGCGCCTCGTTCATGCTCTACATCGGCATTGCAATCTGGGCTCGCGCCGGTTCGACCGCCGAGTTCTACGCCGCGAACCAGGGCGTCAATCCGGTCATGAACGGAATGGCCACGGCCGCTGACTGGATGTCGGCGGCTTCCTTCATCTCGATGGCCGGTCTCATCGCCGGCGTCGGCTATGCCAACTCGACCTACCTGATGGGCTGGACGGGCGGCTATGTTCTTCTCGCACTCCTGCTTGCGCCCTATCTGCGCAAGTTCGGCAAGTTCACGGTTCCGCAGTTTATCGGCGACCGCTTCTACAGCCAGACCGCGCGCCTTGTGGCGGTTGTCTGCCTGATCATCATCTCGGTCACCTATGTTATCGGCCAGATGACAGGCGCCGGCGTCGCCTTCTCGCGCTTCCTGGAGGTCAACGTATCGACCGGCCTGTGGATCGCATCGGCGGTGGTCTTCGTCTACGCCGTTCTCGGCGGCATGAAGGGCATCACCTATACGCAGGTGGCACAGTACATCGTTCTGATCGTTGCCTACTCGATCCCGGCGATCTTCATCTCGCTGCAGTTGACGGGCAATCCCCTGCCATGGCTGGGCCTGTTCTCGACCCACACCGAATCGAGCCTTCCGCTTCTGCAGAAGCTTGACCAGGTGGTGACGGACCTCGGCTTCAACGCTTACACCGCACAGGGCGGCATGCTGAACATGACGCTGTTCACCCTGTCGCTGATGATCGGCACGGCCGGTCTGCCGCACGTCATCATCCGCTTCTTCACCGTTCCAAGGGTGGCGGATGCTCGCTGGTCGGCCGGCTGGGCGCTGGTGTTCATCGCGCTTCTCTACCTGACGGCCCCGGCCGTGGGTGCCATGGCACGCCTGAACATCATCGACACCATCTTCCCGAACGGCACTCAGGGAGAAGCTGTCCTCTACGAAGAGCGTCCCGACTGGATGCGGACGTGGGAAACGACAGGTCTTCTGAGGTTTGAGGACAAGAACGGCGACGGTCGCATGCAGTACTACAACGATGCTGCTCCAGGCTTTACCGCACAGGCAACCGAACGCGGCTGGACCGGCAACGAGCTGACCATCAACAACGACATCCTGGTTCTCGCGAACCCGGAAATCGCGCAGCTCCCGGGCTGGGTCATCGGCCTCATCGCAGCCGGCGGTCTTGCTGCCGCTCTGTCGACGGCTGCCGGTCTGCTGCTCGCCATTTCGTCGGCGATCAGCCATGACGTGATCAAGAGCTACCTGAAGCCGGATATCTCTGAAAAGGGAGAACTGCTCGCGGCGCGTATCTCGATGGCGGGCGCCATTTTTGTCGCCACGATCCTGGGCCTCAACCCGCCCGGCTTCGCGGCACAAACCGTCGCTCTCGCCTTCGGCCTTGCCGCAGCGAGTATCTTCCCGGTCCTGATGATGGGCATCTTCTCGAAGCGCGTCAATTCGGCTGGTGCGACCGCCGGCATGCTGGTCGGTCTGATCTCGACCTGCCTCTACCTGTTCACCTTTCTCGGATGGTTCTTCATCCCGGGGACGAACATGCTCGAGAACGTTCCGGCCAACTACCTGTTCGGGATCACGCCGGCCGCCTTCGGGCCGATCGGCGCTCTGCTGAACTTCGCTGCAGCCTACATCGTTTCGATGATGACGGCTGCTCCGCCGCGCCACATCCAGGAGCTGGTGGAATCCATCCGCGTCCCGCGCGGTGCCAGCGGCGCCATCAGCCACTGATGCAAGCCAAAGCAGAATGGGCGGCCGAAAGGTCGCCCTTTCTCTATTCTGGAGCGAGGCACCACGGAAGGCTCAAGCAATGGCGCATGCCGCTGCAGATATCGCCAGGTTTGTGGAAACGGTTCACCCTTACGACAGCCTGCCACGCGATGAACTTGAACGGGTCATTCTCCGCTTCGTGACGCGCAAGCTGAAGGCGGGCAGCAAGATCTATGCGCTCAATGACACGCTTCCCGGTCTCTACCTGATCATGGATGGAAACGTCGAGGTCAGGGACTCCTCCGGCAGCCTGATCTCTCAGCTATTCCCCCGCAACACGCTCGGCGAAAGAGGCCTTCTGGCCGACGGACTTGCCGCGACCAATGCGCAGGCACTGACCGACGTCGTGCTGCTGATGCTGCCTGCCGGTGAATTCAGGCGGCTCATGAACGAATATCCCGTCTACAGCCGGTTCTTCACCCGCGGCAAGACCAGTGACAGCCGGCGCAACGACCTCAGTCTGCGCAAGGTCAGCGACCTGATGTCGACACCGCCCCTCGCCTGCTCGCCTGAGGACAGCGTGCAGCAGGCGGCAGCGGTGATGCGGGACCGCAAGGTTTCGAGCCTCGGTGTCGTAGACCACGACCGCCTGATTGGCATCGTCACCACCGGCGACCTGTCCGCGCGCGTCATCGCCGAGGGCCTGGATCCCGCCACGACACCGGTAGCCGCCGTCATGACTGCTGCTCCGATCGGTCTTGCCGAAACCGCTCTGGTGTCGGACGTGCTCAATCTCATGCTGGAGCGAAAAATCGCCCATCTGCCGATCGTCGATGGCGAGCGGATGATCGGCATGGTGACGCAGACGGACCTGACGCGATTCCAGGCCATCTCCTCGTCATCGATGATCGGCGAGGCAGCGAACGCCGAGGGCGTGGTGCAGTTGAGCAGGATCACCGCCCGAATTCCGCAACTGCTGGCGCAGCTGGTCGGCGGCAACCACGCACATGAGGTGGTGACGCGCCTGATTACCGACGTGGCCGATGCTGCGACCCGCCGGCTGATTGCGCTCGCCGAAGAAGAACTTGGCCCCCCGCCGGTTCCCTATCTCTGGCTCGCCTGCGGCAGCCAGGGCAGGCAGGAGCAGACGGGCGTCAGCGACCAGGACAACTGCATCATCATCGACGACAGCTTCGTTGCGGATCAGATGCCGTGGTTCGAGAAGCTTGCCACCATCGTCAGTGACGGCCTCAACGCCTGCGGCTACGTCTTCTGCCCCGGCGACATGATGGCCACCAATCCCCGCTGGTGCCAGCCGGCCAGGGTCTGGCGCGGCTACTTCCGCCAGTGGATCGAAACGCCGGAGCCAATGGCGCAAATGCTGGCCAGCGTCATGTTCGACCTTCGACCCATCGCCGGCAAGCTCTCTCTCTTCGACGACCTTCAGGCAGAAACCCTGGAGCACGCGAGCCGGAACTCCATCTTCGTGGCGCACATGATCAGCAATTCCCTGAAGCACGCGCCGCCGCTGTCCTTGCTGAGGGGCTTCGCCACGATCTGGAGCGGCGAATATCGCAACCAGATCGACATGAAGCACAATGGCGTGGTGCCGGTCGTGGATCTGGGCCGCGTCTATGCCTTGATGGCCCGTTTGACACCGGTGAACACCCGCGCCCGTCTCCTGGCAGCCGAAGATGCCAGGATCATCTCGGAAAGCGGCGCGCGCGACCTGATTGCAGCCTATGACCTGATCGCCGAGCTCAGGCTTCGCCACCAGGCAAGCCAGGTAAAGGCCGGCGTCCGTCCCAACAATTACCTCGGGCCCTACGACCTTGGCGATTTCGAACGGTCTCACCTCCGCGACGCTTTCGTTGTCGTGCGAACCATGCAATCTGCGCTGGCCAACGGCGGCGCCGCCAAAGTCTAAGAGGATTTCCCATGTTGTTCGAGTTGATCGCCGCCGTCGTGGCCGGTGTCGCAATTGCGGGTGTCGCGATGGCATTGCGGTGGGTGAGCCGTGGCCGGTTGCCGAAATGGATCGTCCCTGCCGCTGCCGGGCTTGGAATGCTCTCTTACACAATCTGGAGCGAGTACAGCTGGTTTTCGCGCGCCACGGGGACCATGCCCGCCGGGGTCGTGATCTTCTGGAACAACGCGGAACGCGCCGTCTGGCGTCCCTGGTCGTATTACCGTCCGGTCGTCAGTCGGATGTCTGCCGTCGATACGAGGACGGCGCAGCGACATCCCGATCAGCCCGGCCGGGTGATGGTGGACATCGTGCTGGCGGCGCGTTGGCAGCCGCCGACGCAGGTGCGCGTGATCTTCGATTGTGACGGCAACAGGCGTGCGGACCTGATCGGTCCCGGCATTTCCGTGGCGGAGAACGGCGAAATTCTCGGCGCTCGATGGGTCCCCCTGGAAGCCGATGATGCAGCGCTGCGCATCGCCTGTCAGAGCGGTTGAGCGTTAGAAGCGTCTGGCCTGCTTCCGTCGGCATGTGGCAGAGAAGGCACGTCCTGACGAGGTAGTGAAGCAGCTGTTAGGAAGTGTTAACCGCCGCCAATTTCGTTAACCTTTTGTTAACCAAATCGCCCGTAGACATGGTCAACACCTCATTAACCAAGATCACCAAAGTGCTAACAGACGCTCGCTCAATCCGAATCAAAGGCCGCTCGTTTCTCGCGGTCGTCCTGTCTCCCGATCTGCCGCTTGATGAGTGGCTGTTCCGGCTGGACGATCTCGCTGCTCGCTCCGCCGGCTTCTTCCTGGGACGTCCCGTCGTTCTGGACGTCACCGACCTGGAGATCGACCGGACGCAACTGACAGACCTGATAGCCGGGCTTGTCCAGCGCAATGTCAGCATCATGGGCATCGAGGGCGCCCGACCATCGATGCTGAGCCCTGGCATGCCGCCGATCCTGAAGGGCGGGCGCCCGGTTGCGGATTTCGAGCAGCCGTCGACGGAACCCTCTGCATCGCAACCGGCGCCACAGCCAAAGTCGGCACTGGCCGAAACACGGGCGCCGATGCAGTCGATCATCATCCACGAACCCGTACGCTCGGGCCAGTCGGTCATTTTTCCGGAAGGCGACGTAACGGTGGTCGGATCTGTGGCATCGGGCGCGGAGATCATCGCCGGCGGATCCGTACACATCTATGGCGCGCTGCGTGGGCGGGTCATGGCGGGATCGGTTGGAAATGCTTCGGCACGCATCTTCTGCCGCAAGCTCGAGGCGGAACTGCTGGCAATCGACGGAATCTACCAGATGGCGGAAGACATGGCGCCGGGCCTTCGCGGACAACCTGTCCAGCTATGGCTTGAGGGCGACGTGATGATGGCCGAAACAATTAGCTGAGCCGGGGCGGCCAGGAAAAACAGGAGAGCAGAATGGGGAAGGTTATCGTAGTCACTTCCGGCAAGGGCGGGGTTGGCAAAACGACGTCGACGGCCGCACTGGGTGCAGCCCTTGCGCAGAGGAACGAAAAGGTGGTCGTCGTCGACTTCGACGTCGGCTTGAGAAATCTCGACCTCGTCATGGGTGCGGAACGCCGCGTGGTCTATGACATGGTCAATGTCATCCAGGGTGACGCCAAGCTGCCCCAGGCCCTGATCCGCGACAAGCGGCTGGAAACCCTGTTCTTGCTGGCAGCCTCGCAGACCCGCGACAAGGACAGCCTCACACCCGAAGGCGTCGAGCGCATCATCGGGGAGCTGAAGAAGTACTTCGACTGGATCATCTGCGATAGCCCGGCCGGCATCGAGCGCGGTGCGACGCTTGCGATGCGCCATGCGGACATGGCGGTGGTCGTGACCAATCCCGAAGTCTCTTCGGTTCGCGATTCCGACCGCATCATCGGCATGCTGGATTCCAAGACGTTGAAGGCGGAAAACGGCGAGCGTATGGAAAAGCACCTCCTGCTGACCCGCTACGATGCCAATCGCGCCGAGCGTGGCGACATGCTGAAGGTGGAAGACGTCCTCGACATCCTTTCCATTCCACTGCTCGGGATCATCCCCGAAAGCATGGACGTGCTGAAGGCATCCAACGTCGGCGCACCCGTCACCCTCGCCGATGCGCGTAGCGCCCCGGCCATGGCCTACTTCGATGCAGCCCGCCGGCTCGCAGGCGAAATCGTGCCGATGACCATTCCTGGAGAGAAGCGCGGCATCTTCGGCAAGATCTTCGGAAGGAAGGCGGCATGAGCATCTTCGGCCTTTTTCGCAGAACGAGTTCCGCCCCCATGGCGCGCGAACGGCTGCAGGTACTTCTTGCCCATGAGAGAGCGTCAGCAGGTTCCGACCTTGTCGCCATCCTGCGAGAGGAAATCCTGGCCGTCATCGCCAAGCACGTTCAGGTCGATGCCGACCGGGTGCAGGTGACGATGGACCGCGACGAGCATGTCTCGATCCTGGAGATCGAAGTCGAGATCCCCCTGCCCAGCGCAAGGCAGGCAGCCTGATCCAGACGATTCCGATAACGCACTACCAGAGCCGCCCGAGAGGGCGGTTCTTTTGTTTACGCCCATATTCCGGAAACCTTCATATGAACAGATGTGCCGATTTACCGCGTTCGTTCCGGCACCTTTCGAGAGTCGGGACGTTGTCTGCCCGTGCATCCACGGTTTCGCTGCGCGATTTCCGGTGACGGACGCACGGACATCTGCAAGGCTGCTTGGCGCAGCGTGAGGGTTGGGTCGCATGGGTGTCGAACGGGTCAGTTTTTATGTTCTTCTGGTTCTGGTGACGATTGCCTTCGTCGCCGTGGTCATGCCGTTCTATTCGGCGATCTTCTGGGGCCTCGTGCTGGCGATCCTGTTCTTCCCGCTCCACGTCAGGATCGAGCGGGC
>JBKBXP010000138.1:0-8449 GCA_046314035.1 Pseudorhizobium sp.
CAGGAGCCTCGCTGGCCCTGCCGGCAATTCCGGCTGCCTTGCGGATGGCCGGATACTGACTAGAAGGATGTTCTCATGCGTCTGACCATTTCCGAAGCCGAAGATCTCGTCGTCTCCATCCTGCTGCGCAGCAAGGTGAGAGAAGACAATGCCCGCTCCGTGGCCAGGGCGCTGGTCACCGCCGAGGCTGCCGGGCAGGGCGGCCACGGGCTGCGCCGCGTTCCGACCTATGCCGCGCAGGCGGTTGCCGGGAAGGTGGACGGCTTCGCGACCCCCGTGTCGACCAAGACGGCCGAGGCGGTTCTGCGCATCGATGCCGCATTCGGCTTTGCCTATCCGGCGCTCGATCTGGCCGTCGCAGAGCTTGCGCCGCTTGCCGCAAAAACGGGGATTGCGCTTGCCGCCATCCACCGCTCGCACCATGCCGGCGTCATGGGCCTCACCGTCGAGCGTTTCGCCGAACGGGGACTGGTGGCGCTGATGTTTGCCAATACGCCGGCGGCCATGGCGCCCTGGGGTGGCCGGACCGCGCTGTACGGCACCAACCCGATCGCCTTTGCCGCTCCCTTGCCGGATGCCGATCCGATCGTCATCGATCTGGCCATGTCGAAGGTGGCCCGCGGCAAGATCGTCACCGCGAAGCAGAAGGGTGTCGCCATCCCCGCGGACTGGGCGCTCGACGCCGACGGCCATCCGACGACCGATGCCGCGAAGGCCGTTGAGGGCACGATGATGCCGCTCGGGGAGGCCAAGGGCGCAGCGCTGGCGCTGATGGTCGAGATTCTCGCGGCCGGGATTACCGGCGCGCAGTATGCATTCGAGGCTTCGTCGCTGCTGGATGACAAGGGCACCCCGCCGGCACTTGGCCAGACCATCATCGTCATCGACCCGAAGGCGTCGGGCGGCGCCGACATGCTGCCGCGCCTCTCCCTGCTCGCCGAGATGATCGGCAGCGATCCGGGAGCCCGGCTTCCCGGCAAGCGTGGTGCCACGCAACGGCGGATGGCGCTTGCCAACGGGCTGGAGCTGGACGACGACATCCTGCAACTGCTCGGCGCCTGACCGCAGACCCCATTTTTGAGCCATCGAAGGAGACCCAGATGCCCCACCTGTTCTCACCGGCAAGCCTGAAGAGCGTCACGCTCAAGAACCGCATCGTGGTGTCGCCCATGTGCCAGTACCGTGCCGAGGATGGTCGGGCAAACCATTGGCACACGGTCCACATGGGCAATCTGGCGCTGTCGGGAGCCGGAACCGTGATCATCGAGGCGACGGCAGTCGAAGCGGCCGGGCGCATCACCCCAGGCGATATCGGGCTCTACGACGATGCGACGGAAGCGGCCTTGAAGACGGCACTCGAGGCAATGCGGGTGGTGGAGGACTGCGCCGTCTTCATCCAGCTCGGCCATGCCGGGCGCAAGGCGTCCAGCCATGTTCCGTGGCAAGGCGGCCAGTTGATGAGCCTCGAAGAGGGCGGCTGGGAGACTTTTGCACCCTCCGCCATTCCGTTCAAGGAGGGCGACCGGGCGCCGACGGCGATCGATGCAGCCGGTCTCGTCCGGATCCGCGAGGCTTTCGTGGACGCGGCCAGGCGCGCGGCGCGGCTTGGCTTCGATGGCATCGAACTGCATGCCGCCCACGGCTATCTCCTGCATCAGTTCCTGTCGCCGCTCTCCAATCGCCGCGAGGATGCCTACGGCGGTTCGCTGGAGAACCGCATGCGCTTCCCGCTCGAGGTCTTCGAGGCCGTCCGGGCCGTCTTTCCGGCAGACCGGCCGGTCGGCGTGCGCGTCTCGTCAACGGACTGGGTCGAGGGCGGTTGGGACCTTTCCCAGACGGTTGCTTTCGCCAAGGAACTGGCAGCAAGAGGCGCGGATTTCATCGATGCGTCGTCTGGTGGGCTGGTGCCGCAGCAGAAGATCACCATCGGCCCCGGCTACCAGGTGCCGTTTGCCGAGGCGCTGAAGACAGAAGCCGGCATCGCCACCTTTGCCGTCGGCATGATCACTGATGCCGAACAGGCAAATGCCATCATCGCCGAGGGCAGGGCCGATTTCGTAGCGCTCGGGCGCGGCCTCCTCTTCGATCCCCGCTGGCCCTGGCGTGCGGCGGCAGCACTCGGCGAGACCATCGACGCGCCACCCTCCTACTGGCGCGGCCTGCCAGCGGACAAGGCGGGCCTGTTCCGGACGAATGCTCCCTCGCGCTAGTCGCTGACGCCAAGCATGGGCGGCGGGCTCAAGCCAGGACTGGCGAAGGCCCGCCGTGCAATCAATGGATGCCCGGCCTACCGTTACCGGCGCGCGCTGACGTCCCACAGGGCCACCAGCCTGTCGTCTCGGACGCAGTGGTATTGGCCGTACAAGGCGACGGTCGGATCGTTGTGAGAGACGACGCATTCGATGACGTCACCAATGGACGGACGGGCAGCATCGGTGCCGTCGAGGTGCAGACGTCCGTGCTCGTCGCCGGCGTAGTCGTAGGTCGCTTTTTCCAGTCCGGGTGTCACGACGCGGGGCCTGGGTCCGTTCAATGCAAAGGCCTTCGTGCCTGCGTCGGTGGTTACGAAGCCGGCTACATTCGTGCTGATCACGGAGGTCTGGACGAAGAGCGCGTTCTCGAAAGGCCAGTCCCGACCGTGGTCATAGATCACCGTCTGGTATTCCGCGTCCATGAAGATGTAGGAGCCAGCCTGGATTTCCGTGAAGGGACCTTCCTCCACGTCGATCGCATGGCTGCCGGTGCCGCCACCGGTGACGATGTCCGGCTTCATGTCGATGGCCGACAGGGCTGAGATCACCGCGTCGATCTTCAGGTGCGCTTGCCTGCATAGCGCCAAGCGCTCGTCAGGGTCGATGGCGTGCTGGATGTGCCCGCCATATGCCTGAACGCCCTTGTAGCCAAGGGACGGCAGCGTCTTGATCGTCTCACCCAACGCCACGGCGGCCTCCGGCGAGGTGACGCCCGTCCGTCCGAAGCCCAGTTCGACGTCGATGATCACATTCAGCCTGACGCCGGCCGCAGCGGCCCTTGCCGCAAGCGCCTCGGCATTGGCCGGATTGTCGACTACGATCATCGTGTCGGGGGCTCGGCCGGCCAGCGCGATCAGGCGGGCGATCTTCGGCAGGGTCGTGACCGGCGATGTGATGAGAATGCCCGCTATTCCGGCTGCCGCCATGACCTCGGCTTCGTCCAGCGTCGCGCAGCAGCAGCCGACCGCACCGGCCGCGATCTGGGCCTTGGCGATCGTCGGCGACTTGTGGGACTTCGCGTGCGGTCGCAGGTTCTTGCCACTGGTGTCCATGATCTCCGCCATTCTTGCGACGTTCCGCTCGAAGGCATCGAGGTCGAGGACGAGTGCTGGCGTGTTCAGCGCATGGCGCGAACCGGGTGCATCCAGATTATACTGAACGAAGGACTGGACAGTCATGGCACGACATTCCCTTCAGATGGTGAGACGGGCGGCAAGCAGGTCGCCCTGCATGCCGCAGCAGGCCTTTAGCGGCCGGCGCGTCGCATGAGCTTGCGGTCGAGATGACGGTACCATGCCATGATGCCCGGCATGAACCAGGGTTTGCCGGTGTAGAAGGGTACGGCCGAGGGCGGGCGGAGGTCGAAAGCCGAGGGCTCCATGTCCTTGTCGCCCATCAGTTTCCTGGCAGCCTGCGTCCCGATCCAGGGTGCCCAGACAACGCCCGAGCCACAAAAGCCCGTCGCGTAGACAACGCCGTCCCGCTCGAAGATGCGCGGGATCATGTCGCGGTGCATGGCGACGTGGCCGAACCAGCTATGGGATAGCGCGACATCCTTCAACTGCGGGAAAATCTCGATCAGGTTGCGCTTGAGGTGGAGTGTCGGTTCGATCGGTTCGCCGGACGTGGAGCCGTCGCGGCCGCCGAACAGGATGCGCTTGTTGTCCGGGGAGGGACGGTAATAGAAGCCGAGGTTGCGCGTTTCGCTGCACATCATCAGCTTCGGCATCAAGGTCGCCATCAGGCCTTCCGGCAGTTCTTCCGTGGCGATGATGCGGCTGCGGATAGGCACCATGCGTCGGCGCAGCCAGCGGTCGGAATTGTCGGTGTAGCCATTGGTGCAGGCGAGGACTTGGCGGGCAGAAATCCGGCCGGCTTCGGTGGTCACCTGGAAGCCGCTTCCCATCTTCTCCACTGCCGTCACGGCTGCACCCGAGCGGACCTGTACGCCGGAAGCCAGCGCGACGCGCAGCAGTTCTGCATGGAATTTCGCGGGCTGCAGCCCGCCGATGTCCATGCGCACGGACCCGCCCCGGTAGAAATCGGTGCCGAGATAGTTACGTTGCTCCGACTGCGGCACCGCATAGGCTTCGATGCCGAGCGTCTTCTGGAGCTTTTCGGCCGTGCGGGCGAGGCTTTCGTAGTCTTCCTGTCCCAGTGCGCCGCTGAATCGGCCCGAAAGGCTGAAGTCGCAGGCGATGTTTTCGGTGGCCAGGAGATGGTAGAGAAATTCGCGCGCCTTCTTGCCTTCCGCCTCGATTGCCATGGTTCGGGCTTCTCCGAAGCGGCGAACGAGCGTCGCATGGTCGAGCCGGATATTGCCGCTCGTGATGCCGCCGTTGCGCGACGATGCGCCCTCTCCGGGGTTCATCTTGTCGAGGCAGACGACGGATCGGCCGGCGCGCGCCAGATGCAATCCGGCGCTGAGGCCGGCGTAGCCGGCGCCGATGATCGCGACATCGACGGTTGCCGGCAGCGGTGGTTCCGTCAGCGGCCGAACGGGCGCCGCCTCCCACCAGAAGGGGGTGGTCTTGTGGGTCGGCGCTGAACTGTTCTCGGGCATGTCGGTCTCGATGCTCCCCTGATTGAATTGAGCTCGTTAGAGATGACGGTCGAATTGCACCGCGCCGATGATCCAGAGGATCTCGGCGGTGGATTGCGTGACGTTCTTGAAACTGTGCGGCAGCGAGCTGTCGAAGACGAAACTGTCGCCGGTGCGCAGAACGCTTGCCTGGCCGCCGACGGTCAGCGTGAACTCGCCGGAAAGGACAAGGCCGCCCTTCTCCGCCGGATAGCTCAAGGCCGTGTTGCCGGAGACGCCGCCGGGCTCGACGCGCAGGATCATGATCTGCAGGTGATGATGGCCGCTGGCGGTCAGCAGTTCCTTCTTGAGCAGTCCGAGATCGATCTGGGGGCGATCCTTCAGGCGGCGCACGAAGGGCGGGTCACCCTGTTCCGGCGGCTCGTCCGGCTGTTCGCCGAACATTTCCTGGATGGATACATTGAGGGCCCGCCGGATCGCGGTCAGCACGCGCATCGACGGATTGGCCAGATCCCGCTCGATCTGGCTGATCATGCCGACCGATACGCCGGAGCTGTCCGCCAACTGCTGAAGGGACATGCCCTTGGCATTGCGCAACTGCCGGACGGTGGCCCCGATCAAAGACTGCGTTCCCTTGGACATTCCTAAACCACCCCTCTGGCCACCCTACAAGAAATTGAAATATCCTGCGCGGATTTTCAATATGTTTGTTCGGTAGCATGCAATGAAAATGCGACGAGAAAATAAAATTCTAAATTTATCTATTCTTACCAGCTACTTATGTTCGTCGCTGCCCCTCTAGCGATTTCATGATGCAATTGCGCTTCGATCGGCTCTTGTCAAAATTTTCAATATAAGCCTATCATCGATGAAAATGAGAACAAGAGGGGTTGGAGTTCGGCCATGGCCAATCGTGATCCTATCGATGCGCCTGTCAGTGCGCTATCGGTCCGCAATCTGACGATCGACTTGCCGAAAGGCATGGAGCGAAAGCACGCCGTCAGCGACATTTCCTTCGATCTGAAGACCGGGCAGATTCTCTGCATCATCGGTGAATCCGGTTCCGGCAAATCGGTGACCGCCAATGCCGTCATGGGGCTGCTGCCGAGCGCGATCAGCATCTCGGGCGGCAGCATCCAATGTGGTGACACCGATCTCACCCATGCGTCACCCGAGGTGCTCCGCGATCTGCGCGGGCGTGTCGTCTCGATGATCTTCCAGGATCCGCTGTCGGCTCTCAATCCGCTGATGACCGTCGGAGACCAGATCGACGAGGTGATGTTTGCGCATGGCGAGGGGACGCGTGAAGACCGGCGCGCAAGGTCGCTCGCCCTGCTGGCGGAGGTCGGCCTGCCGGATCCAGAACTGATGTACCACCAGTATCCCTTCCGGCTGTCGGGCGGCCAGCGACAGCGGGTGATGATCGCCATGGCGCTTGCCCTCGAGCCGGCCATTCTCATTGCCGACGAGCCGACAACCGCTCTGGACGTCACCACCCAGGCGCAGATCCTCGATCTCATCCGCGATATCCAGCGGCGCAAGGGCATGAGCGTGATGTTCATCACGCATGACTTCGGCGTCGTGGCGGAGATTGCCGACAGCGTCATCGTCATGGAGCAGGGGGTCATCGTGGAGCAGGGGAGTGCCGAGCAGGTTCTCCGCAACGCCCAGCACCCCTATACGAAACGCCTGATCGCCGCCGTTCCGCATCTTTCCGACAACGATCGCACGCATGAAGTAATGGCCGGCGCGCCGGTCATCGCGGTCGACAATCTGCGCAAGGAATACCGCAGCGGCAGCATCTTCTTCGGCAAGGAGCGAGTGGTGAAGGCGGTTCAGGGAGCCTCCTTCTCGCTCCAGCCCGGACGAACTCTCGGGATCGTCGGGGAAAGCGGCTCCGGCAAGTCCTCGCTCGGGCGGCTTCTCGTGAAGCTCATGGACAGCGACGGCGGACGGATCCTCTTCGATGGCCAGGACATCGCGCCGATGAAGGAAGCAGAGTTTCGCGCTCTCCGCCCCAAGATCCAGATGATCTTCCAGGACCCTTTTGCCTCGCTCAACCCGCGGTCGACGATCGGCCGCATCCTCACCGCCGGACCGGTCGCGCATGGCATGGCGCCGGTGAAGGCCAGCCAGGAGGCGAGGGCATTGCTGGAGCATGTCGGTCTCGATGGTGGTGCCTTCGACCGGTATCCGCACGAGTTCTCCGGTGGCCAGCGCCAGCGCATCGGCATTGCCCGCGCTCTGATGTTCAAGCCAAAGCTTCTCGTGGCCGACGAGGCCGTCTCCGCGCTCGACGTCTCGATCCAGGCGCAGATCCTGGAACTGCTCAACGACATCCAGCGCGAGACGGGCGTGGCGATGATCTTCATCACCCATGACCTGCGGGTCGCAAGCCAGATCTGCGACGAGATCCTTGTCATGCAGCGCGGGGTGATCGTGGAACACGGCCCGCCTTCGCAGATCTTCCGCAATCCGCAGTCCGACTACACACGCGAGTTGGTTGCCGCGATTCCGGGAGAGAGAATCGCGGCCTAGCAAGACACCCACCATCGACGGTTCATAACTTCAACAAGCAGGGGAACATGCGCATGACCGATCAAAAACAGAAATTCGCCGCAACTCGTCGCGAAGCCCTCAAGATGCTGGGCATCACCACCGCCGCAGGTGTGTTCCTGCCGAACCTTCTCGGCAGGCCGGCTTTCGCCGCAACACCTCCGGAAGCACCGACCGGCCGGATCGTGGTCGGCTTCTCGCAGGAGCCTACCGTCTTCAATCCGCTGATGCCGCGCATCGAGGTGGACGACGGCGTCCATTTCTCCCTGTTCGACACGCTGTTCCGCATCGCGCCGGACGGCTCGTTCACCCCCGGTCTCGCAACGGAGGTTCCCTCCATCGAGAATGGCGGGATTTCCGAGGATGGCCTCGAATGGCGCGTCAAGCTGCGCGACGACGTCACATGGCATGACGGCGAAGCCTTTACGGCCGATGACGTGAAGTACACGCTGGAGCTCATCGTCAACCCCAATTTCCGCAGCTGGCGGACCACGGGTCACACGCTCGTTCGCGATCTCACGGTCGTCTCCCCCACCGAGATCACCTGGAAAATGGAGAGCGCGTTCGCGCCCTACCTCTCTTTCCTGGCCGACACCTTCATCGTGCCGGAACATATCCTCGGTGCCGCCGAAGATCCCAACACCGCACCGTTTAACAACGCGCCGGTGGGCACGGGGCCGTTCAAGTGGAGCAGCCGGACCGCGGGCGACCATGTGGAGCTCGTCGCCAACCCGGACTACTTCGGTGAAGGCCCCTATATCGAGCGCCTGATCTACAAGTACATTCCCGATCTCACGGTGCTCTACACGCAGTTCAAGAGCGGCGACATCGACATCATCGGCTCGCAGTACATCACGCCTGACAACTACGAAGAAGCCAAGACGCTTCCCGGCAAGGTCGTCACCACCGTGTCCACCGCGACCGTCGAGTCCATCTACCTCAACATGGAGCGCCCGCAGTTCAAGGATCTCGCAGTTCGTCAGGCAATCTATGCCGCGATCGACAAGCAGACCATCATCGACGCGCTCTACTACGGCCTGCCGACGCCGACGGAGACCTACATGCCGCAGGAGTCCGCCTACTTTAATCCGGACCTGCC
>JBKBXP010000139.1:0-3332 GCA_046314035.1 Pseudorhizobium sp.
TTGCCAGCACGGAGATGAGGCCGGACCGCGTCCGCTCCGCCGCCGGCTTGATGGCCGGAACCGTTCCGACGAAGGGCGTGTCGGGGAATGCGGCACGCAGATCGTTCAGCACCAGTGTTGAGGCGGTATTACAGGCAATGACCGCGATTTCGGGATCGTGTTCGGCAATCAGTCCCCGAAACAGGGCGACGATATGCGCGCGCAGGCGATCCTCTTCCCAGCTGCCATAGGGGAAGCCTGCGTCATCGGCCACATAGACGAACCGACGCCCGGGCATCAGCACGCGTGCCTCGCGCAGAACGGTCAGGCCGCCGATGCCCGAATCGAACATCAGCACCGGCTTTTCAGGCTTCGTCGTCATTCTCCGGCGGCTCCACTCTCCCGGTCGTCTTCGACCACCGTCGCGGGAACCGGTCGAGCGAGCGGATCACACCACGAAACACGCTGATTTCCTGCTCGGTGAAGCCGCGACGCGAAATTACCGCACGGAGATTGTCCACCATCTTCGGCTTTTTCGCAGGCGGATGGAAATAGCCGCGCGAATCGAGCGCCTCTTCCAGATGCTCAAACAGGCCAAGCACCTGCTCCTTGGTGGAGGGTCTCTGTTCGACCGGCAGGAAGGGCGTTGCCGCCACGTCGTCGAGCCCGGTCTTCATCCACTCGTAGGACATCAGCAGAACCGCCTGGGCAATGTTGAGCGAGGCGAAGGCTGGATTGACCGGAAAGGTGACGATCTCGTCGGCGAGCGCCACCTCCTCGTTCGTCAGCCCCCAGCGCTCCCGGCCAAACAGCACACCGGTCTTCTCGCCCGCTTTGAACTTCGCCCTGAGCGTTTCCGCAGCCGTGACCGGCGAGCGGACCGGCTTGAAACCGTAGCGCTCTCGGGCCGTCGTCGCATAGACGAAGTTGAGGTCGGCGATTGCCTCCTCCAGGGTCTCAAACACCTGCGCCCCGTCGATCACATGATCGGCCTTGGACGCGGCGGCGCGTGCTTTCTCGCTCGGCCATCCGTCGCGCGGATTGACGAGGCGCAATTCCGCCAGACCGAAATTGGCCATGGCCCGGGCCACCATGCCGATGTTCTCGCCAAGCTGCGGCTCGACGAGAATGACCGCCGGTCCTTCGGCTATGAGTTCGCGCTCGCTGTTCGTACCTGACATTGCTCAATCCGTCCTTCGCGGGCCGCAATAGCGGGCAACGGCCGGATCGGCAAGTGCCGTGAGACCGCCGGCCTGCGCTCGCCGCCTGCAACAAGAGGTCGGCTAGTTCGGATCGCAGCTTGGCTTGTCCAGGAGATCCAGGCGGGAAAGCGTGCCGCTCAGCACGAACTCGCCGTAGTCCATGGTCAGATCGCGGGTAATGCCGTTTTCATAGAGCTTGAACGACATCGAGTAGACCGGCGTGGTATCCCCTGCGCCACCTTCGCTGAAATAGGCGATCGTGACCGGCCAGTAGGTGGCATCGGCGAATTCGCCGGCCTTGTCGGCATCGTCCTCTGCCGTCTTCCCGTCCGGCGTCTGCTGCGGTCCAATCACCGTATTGGTGATCATGCTCTGGTCGCCGTTTTCCGAGCCGTCGAAGATGCGGGTCTCGAAGAAGCGATTGCCGGCACGGGCGTTCTTGATGACTTCGAGCATATGCTCCGTCGGAAATGCGCTGGCCACCAGCTCGAGCTGCCGCGGATCCGGGCGCTCGATCTCGACCGTCACCTTGGAATTGTCTTCGCGCGCCCGCCCTGCGACTTCCCGGTCCATCTGCTCGTCGGTGAAGGACTTCGTCTCGAACCGGAACTGCCCGGCTTCCGGGTCTTCGAAGGTGGTGGTCTGCTGGTCCGTCAACCGCGACTCCTCACCGGAGTTGATGCGGGTCACGAAGCGGAAATTGGTGGTGAAACCGGTGCAGGTCGAGCCGGTGAACTCATAGACCATGCGGCCGCTCATGCCCTCGATCCCGGAGCGATCCGAGGCATCCTTGAGCTGCAGGTCATAGACCGCCCGGTGCGGCAGAAGACCGGCCGCGCCCTCTACGCCAGCCGACGCCGATCCCGCTCCCGCGGCAGCAAAACCGGCGGTCAGGATCAGTGCGAGTCCCGAATAGTTCATTCATTATCTCCTGTCGGACTCACTGCCGATGTTATAAGAACGCCATCCAGCAAGGGTATGTCCCTGAATGCAGGATTTTTGAGACGTTGACAACAAAACTGGAGTGGACCATGTCCGAAGCCATCGAGGCCCGCCTCAAGGAACGGGGGATTTCCCTTCCCGCAGCCGCAGCACCGGCTGCCAATTATGTCCCTTTCACGATCTCCGGCAACATGCTTTATCTTTCCGGCCAACTGCCGATGGAAAACGGCAAGGTCGCAGTCACGGGACTGGTGGGTCGTGATGTCGATGTGGCGGGTGCCCAGCGCGCCGCCGAACTCTGCGCCATCAACATTCTGGCCCAGGCAAAGGCAGCACTGGACGGCGACCTCGGCCGCATCCGCCGCATCCTGAAGCTCAACGGCTTCGTGGCCTCCGTGCCCGAGTTCACCGAACAGCACCTGGTCATCAACGGCGCCTCGAACCTCATCGCCGATATCCTCGGTGACGCCGGCAAGCACGCCCGTGCCGCCGTCGGCATGGCAGCGCTGCCGTTCAATGCCTCGGTCGAGATCGATGCCATCATCGAGATCGAAGCATGACGTCAGTCGCCTGGATCAAGGACGTCCCGGTCGCCCATCGGGGCTACCACGACATGAACAAGTCCGTCTGGGAGAACACGCTTTCGGCCTTCTCCCGCGCCATCGATGCGGGCTTTGCCATCGAATGCGACCTGCAGCTCGCCTCGGACAGCGAGCCGGTCGTCTTCCACGACCACACGCTGGAACGCCTCTGCGGCATCGCCGGCGATGTGCGTGAACGCACCTCGGGCGAACTCGCCATGCTCACCGTCGGTGGAACCGCCGACAAGATCCCGACGCTGAAGCAGATGCTGAGGCACGTCGGGGGCCGCGTGCCGCTGGTGATCGAGGTCAAGGGCCGCAAGGGAGAGGATGACGGCTTTGCCGAGGCCGTCCTGGAAGTGCTCGAAGGCTACGAGGGCAAGGTCGCGCTGATGAGCTTCGACCATCACATCCTCAAGGACCTGAAGGCTGCCGGTTGCCCCTGGCCGCTCGGCCTCACCGCCGAGGGAACGAAGCCCGAGGACTTCTTCAAGCATGATGAGGCCATGCATCTCGGCCTCGACTTCATCTCCTACCAATATGCCCATCTGCCCAACAGCTTTGTCACCGCACAGAGGCAGGCGGGGATTCCGGTAATCACCTGGACGGTCAGGGATGAAAATGCGCG
>JBKBXP010000139.1:3431-8440 GCA_046314035.1 Pseudorhizobium sp.
CTATTCTCATGCCGACCAGATGACCTTCGAAGGCTTCGACCCACGGGAGACTGCGACCGCCTAGAATGACAGAAGCTCTCACAATCCGCATCGAGCAGAGTTTTGCCGAAATCACCCCGGAGCGCTGGTCACGGCTGTCCGGGGCGTCGCGATCCGGATCAGGGGGCTACAACCCCTTCGTCTCGCACGCCTACCTCTCCGCTCTGGAAGAATCGGGCTCTGCCACGGCCAAGACCGGCTGGATGGGACACCACACGCTGCTGGAGAGCGACGACGGCACCCTTCTCGGTGCCATCCCCGGCTACCTGAAGAGCCACAGCCAGGGCGAATATGTCTTCGACCACGGCTGGGCCGACGCCTTCGAGCGAGCCGGCGGACAATATTATCCGAAGATCCAGTGCAGCATCCCCTTCACGCCGGCGACGGGTCCCCGTCTGCTCGTGGCCGAGGGGCAGGACGCCGAGCTCATGCGCCCGACGCTTGCAACCGGTCTCCAGCAGGTGACACGCCAGCTCGGCGTATCCTCCGCCCATGTGACCTTCCTGCAGGAAGACGAACTTCAGGCCTTCGAGGAGGCCGGCTATCTGCACCGCACCGACCAGCAGTTCCACTTTCTCAACGAAGGCTATGCGAACCACGACGCCTTCCTGGAGACGCTGGCATCGCGCAAGCGCAAGGCACTGAAGAAGGAACGGCGGGCAGCGCTGGAGAACGGCATCACCATCGACTGGCTGACCGGCAGCGACCTGACCGAAGACATCTGGGACCAGTTCTACGCCTTCTACATGGACACCGGCAGCCGCAAGTGGGGACGTCCCTATCTGACGCGCAGCTTCTACTCGCTGATCGGCGAGCGGATGCCCGAAGACATCCTGCTGGTGATGGCCAAGCGCGAAGGCCGCTATATTGCCGGTGCGATCAACTTCATCGGGTCGGACGCCCTCTACGGCCGCCACTGGGGCTGCAGCGAGGACCACCCCTTCCTGCATTTCGAGGTCTGCTATCATCAGGCTATCGACTTTGCGCTGGCCAGGGGGCTGAAGCGTGTCGAGGCGGGTGCGCAAGGCGAGCACAAGCTCGCCCGAGGCTATCTTCCGGTGACGACCCATTCGGCCCATTACATCGCCCATCCCGGCCTGCGAAAGGCCGTCGCCAGCTATCTGGAGCGAGAGCGCGAAGAGGTCGAGCAGATCGGCGACTATCTGGAGGCGCGCAGCCCCTTTCGGAAGGGCGAGCGCCAGGATGCGGACCAGGATCCGCAAAAGACAGACGAAGGAGAGGAGTAACCATGAACAGCCACGGCTACGACGACAACAACATTTTCGCCAAGATCCTGCGTGGCGAGATCCCCGCCCACCGCGTCTACGAGGACGACCATACGGTCGCCTTCATGGACGTGATGCCGCAGGCACCCGGTCATATGCTGGTGGTGCCCAAATCGTCCTCGCGTAACATGCTGGACGCCGACCCGGCCGTGCTGGCCCACACCGTCCAGGTCGTGCAGAAGCTCGCCAGAGCTGCCCAGGACGCTTTCGACGCCGACGGAATCACTATCATGCAGTTCAACGAGCCGGCAGCCGGCCAGACGGTCTTTCACCTGCATTTCCACGTGGTGCCGCGCCATGAGGGGCAACCTGTGAGGCCGCACTCTGGACAGATGGAGGATGGCGAGATCCTGAAGGCGAACGCGGAAAAGGTCCGGACGGCGCTTGCCAGCTGATCCAGCTCAGATACCGAGCCAGTAGAGACCGAAGCCGAGGAGCAGCGTGGAGGTAATGACCGCCACGCCGACCCGCTGCCCCGCCAGCAGGAAGGCGAGGAAACCAATACCCGCCGCCCCGAGCCGCAGCCACAGCGGCGAGGCCGCCAGCGTTCCGGTCGGAAACACGATCAGCTTTGCCGTGACGGCCATGACGAGCGCCGTCGCCACCGCCCTCACCCAGTAGAGCGCCTCGGAATCCTCGTTGAGGCGATTGCCGATCAGTACCCCGAGCCAACGCCAGATGTCCGTCGCCAGCCAGCCGGCCACGGCAATCACCACATAGGTCCACCACCAGTCGCCGCTCATCGAATGGCTCCCTCGCGGGCGGCCCGTCGCGGTCGTATCCAGAAGCGGTCGACAAGGTAGGCGAGCGTGCCGCCGCCGATCCCCGCGTAGAGGACGTCGAAGCCGGGCGTCGCCAGCGCCATCAGCGGGCCGCCGACGACGCCGACGACGAAGGCGAGCTTCACGACGTCGTGCCGGGCAGTCGCCCAGATAGAGGCCAGGAAGTAGACCGGCGTCAGCATGAACAAGGCGCCAGAAACCAGTGGCGGAAACGACTCCACCACGCCGTAGCAGACGGCAACGATCAGCGTATTGGTGAGCGTCAGGGTGATTCCGAAGCCGGCGAAGAAGGTGGTCCGATATTCGCGCGGCACGTCCTTCAGCCGCTGGATCGCAAAGACCCAGGCGGTGATAGCCACGAAATGCGACAGCAGCAGCAAGAGCCACATCGGCGTCTTCTCGTTGCGCATTTCCGGCACGATCGACGCCACCATCGGCATCATCCGGATCGAGGAGAGCGTCACCGCCAGGAAGCAGGCGGCGATATGCGCGCCGCTCGCCATCATGCCGACCAGGATCATCTTCGCCGGGAGCGCCCAGATGGAGATCGTCATGAAGATCGCCTCGCCCCGTGAGATGCCGGACTCGAAGGCAAAGGCGCTGAAGCCGACAAAGGAGGTCATCAGGATGACGGCAGGCAGCGAGGTAATACCGCGCATTCCGGACAGGAACCAGAAGGTGGCGGGCCGCATATCACTGCTTGGGGACATCAAGATTTCCGGAGACGACAATGCGCGGGCAGCAGGCATAACGCAGAAATGCCGGGCGTTAAACCCGGCATTTCTTTTTCTCTGTCAGTTACTTGGACTTTGGTACACGCGGGACGATGCTGCCCTTGCGAGGCGGCGCCTTGGGTGCCTCCTCGGAGACGGCCACCTCGGCCTCGACCATCGACTTCGCCTCGCCGTCGTTGCCGGAGGGCTTCTTGGCGGCGCGCGGCTTCTTGGCCTTGGCACCACCCTCTTTGGATGCCCCAGCCACCTCGGCCTCCCGCTTCGGCTTGACCGGCACCGCTTCGGATACGCAGTCGAGCAACAGCCCGTTGGTGCCGTCGTCCTTCTTGCCGACGGTCACATGCACGACGCCGCCCTTGCGCAGCTTGCCGAACAGGATCTCGTTGGCGAGCGGCTTCTTGATGTACTCCTGGATGACGCGCGAAAGCGGACGCGCACCCATCTTTTCATCGTAGCCCTTGTCCGCCAGCCAGGCGATCGCATCGGACTGCAGGTCGAAGGTGATGTTCCGCTCCGAAAGCTGGGTCTCCAGCTGCATGACGAACTTCTGCACCACCTGATGGATGACATCCGTCGGCAGCGGCGCAAATGGGATCGTCGCGTCGAGACGGTTGCGGAACTCCGGCGTGAACAGGCGGTTCAACGCCTCCTCGTCTTCGCCGGTGCGCTTGGAGGAACCGAAGCCGATGGCGGCCTTGGCCATTTCCGAAGCGCCCGCATTCGTCGTCATGATCAGGATGACGTTGCGGAAGTCGATCTTCTTGCCGTTGTGATCCGTCAGCGAGCCGTGATCCATGACCTGCAACAGGATGTTGAAGATGTCCGGATGCGCCTTCTCGATTTCGTCGAGCAGGACGACGCTGTGTGGGTGCTGATCAACGCCATCGGTCAGGAGACCGCCCTGGTCGAAGCCGACGTAGCCGGGAGGCGCACCGAGCAGACGCGAGACCGTGTGCCGCTCCATGTATTCCGACATGTCGAAGCGCAGCATCTCCACGCCGAGCGAGGCAGCCAACTGCTTGGCGACTTCGGTCTTGCCGACGCCGGTAGGGCCAGAGAAGACATAGGAGCCGATCGGCTTGTTGGGTTCGCGCAGGCCGGCACGGGCAAGCTTGATCGCCGTCGACAAAGCCTCGATTGCCACATCCTGGCCGTAGACGACCGAGCGCAACTCCTTCTCCAGGTTGGCGAGAACCATCTCGTCGTCCTTGGAGACGGTCTTGGCCGGGATCCGTGCCATCGTCGCGATGGTGACCTCGATCTCCTTCTCGGTGATCAGCTTGCGGCGCTTGGAGGCCGGCAGCAGCATCTGTGCCGCACCGGTCTCGTCGATCACGTCGATCGCCTTGTCCGGCAGCTTGCGGTCGGAGATGTAGCGCGCCGAAAGCTCGACGGCCGACCGGATCGCCTCGTTGGTGTAGCGAAGCTTGTGGTATTCTTCGAAATAGGGCTTCAGGCCCTTCATGATCTCGATCGCATCATCGATCGACGGCTCGTTGACGTCGATCTTCTGGAAGCGCCGCACCAGTGCCCGGTCCTTCTCGAAGAACTGGCGATACTCCTTGTAGGTGGTCGAGCCGATGCAGCGGATCTGTCCCGAAGACAGCGCCGGCTTCAGGAGGTTCGACGCATCCATGGCGCCGCCCGACGTCGCGCCCGCACCGATGACGGTGTGGATCTCGTCGATGAAGAGCACCGCGCCCGGATAGTCCTCGAGTTCCTTGACGACCTGCTTCAGGCGCTCCTCGAAGTCGCCGCGATAACGGGTGCCGGCGAGCAGCGTCCCCATGTCGAGCGAGAAGATCGTCGCATCGGCGAGCGCCTCGGGCACTTTGCCTTCGACGATCCGCTTGGCCAGACCTTCGGCGATCGCTGTCTTGCCGACGCCGGGATCGCCCACGTAGAGCGGATTGTTCTTGGACCGGCGGCACAGCACCTGGATGGTGCGATTGACCTCGGAATGGCGCCCGATGAGTGGATCGATGCGACCGTTCTTGGCCTTCTCGTTCAGGTTTACGCAATAGGCCTTCAGCGCATCCGTCGGCTTCTTGCCCGGACCTTCGTCCTGCTCGCGTGAAGGCTTGGCGTCCGCGTCGCTTTCTTCCGCACCGCGTGGCGGACGGCTGCTGGACGAGCCGGGACGCTTGCCAATCCCGTGCGAAATGTAG
>JBKBXP010000140.1:0-8438 GCA_046314035.1 Pseudorhizobium sp.
CGGCATCATGCGCAAGGCGCCCGGATGGCTCCTCGATCCGTTGGGACCCCTGTCGGTGCCGCCAGCCTATGCGCTCAACATCGCGCCATGGATGTTCCAGTTCTGGCGAGCCTGTTCGCCGCGCCGCGTGAAGGCATCCACCGACGCACAGGTCGCGCTGATGACGCTCTCCCGGAACGAGCTCGAACCCTTCCTCGCCCGCACCGGCACGCTACCGATGCTGCGCAAGGAGGGCAATCTTCAGGTCTATGAGGGCGAAGCGGAGTTCCAGGCGTCACTGCCGGGATGGCAGCTTCGCGCCGAGCACGAGATCGAATTCCGGCATCTCGACACTGCCGCCATGGGTGAGATCCAGCCGGGCCTCTCGTCCCGCTTCACCCGCGGCACATTCACGCCGGGCTGGTATTCGATCAGCGATCCGAAGCTCTATGTGCTTGCGCTCGCGGATCACTTCCGGGCCATGGGCGGCAGCATCCAGCGCGCGGAAGTGAAGGCGCTTCGGCAGATCGGCGAGCAGGTGGAGATTAACCCCGAGGGCGAGACATGGCGCGCGGGGCAGGTGGTGGTTTGCGCCGGCGCCTTTTGCCATCAGATCACGGCCACGCTGGGTGACAGGATCCCCCTGGAAACGGAGCGTGGCTACAATACCACTCTGCCGCACACTGCCTTCGATCTGCGGACCCAGATCACCTTCGGCGGCCACGGCTTCGTCGTCACCCGCCTCTCTTCGGGCATCCGGCTGGGCGGTGCCGTCGAACTCGGCGGCCTGAAACTGCCGCCGAACTTCCGGCGTGCCGACGCCATGCTGAAGAAGGCGAAGGCCTTCCTGCCGGGCCTCGATGATCGCGACGGGACGCAGTGGTTCGGCTTCCGGCCGTCCTTGCCCGATAGCCTGCCTGCCATCGGACGCGCCCGGGCCGCGCCGCGCGTCATCTATGCCTTCGGCCACGGCCACCTTGGCCTGACCCAGTCGACCGGGACCGCGCGCCTCGTCGCTGATCTGTTGACGGATCAGCTGCTTCCGGCCGACATATCACCCTTCTCGCCCCAACGGTTCCGATAGAGACTGCGATCATGGCCACATACACCTTCTCCTGCATCGATGGACACACCTGCGGCAATCCGGTCCGCCTCGTTTCGGGCGGCGATCCGCGACTGGAGGGCGCGAACATGCTGGAGAAGCGGGCGCATTTCCTGCGCGAGTTCGACTGGATCCGCACCGGACTGATGTTTGAACCACGCGGTCACGACATGATGTCGGGATCGATCCTCTATCCGCCGACACGTCCCGATTGCGACGTCGCCGTTCTCTTCATCGAGACCTCGGGATGCCTGCCGATGTGCGGCCACGGGACCATCGGCACGATCACCATGGCCATCGAGAACGGCCTGATCACGCCGCGGGAGCCCGGCCGCCTGTCCATCGATGCGCCCGCCGGCAAGGTCGACATCACCTACCGGCAGGAGGGCCGGTTCGTGGAGGAGGTGCGCCTCACCAATGTTCCGGGCTATCTGCACGCCGAGGGGCTGACGGCCGAGGTCGAGGGGCTCGGCGAGATCGTCGTTGACGTCGCCTACGGCGGCAACTTCTACGCAATCGTAGAGCCGCAGAAGAATTTCCGCGACATGGTGGACCATACGGCCGGCGAGCTGATCGGCTGGAGCCCGAAGCTTCGCGCGGCCTTGAACGAGAAATACGAGTTCGTGCATCCGGAGCATCCGGAGATCCGGGGTTTGAGCCACATCCAGTGGACCGGAAAGGCGGTGCATCCGGAGGCGCACGCCAGAAACGCCGTCTTCTACGGCGAGAAGGCGATCGACCGCTCACCCTGCGGAACCGGAACCTCCGCCCGCATGGCGCAACTGGCCGCCAAGGGCAAGCTGAAGGTCGGCGATGACTTCGTCCACGAATCGATCATCGGCTCCCTGTTCAAGGGAAGGGTCGAGGCGGCGACCACAGTTGCAGGCCGCGACGCCATCATTCCGTCCATCGCCGGCTGGGCCCGGATGACCGGCATCAATACGATCTTCATCGATGACCGCGATCCCTTCGCGCATGGTTTCGTGGTGAAATGACACAAGCCTCGGCCCCCTTCAGCGTCCTGCCGGGCAAGGCCGAAGGGCCGGTTCTGGCGACAACTGAGCCGCTGAGCTTCTGGGGCGGGGTCTCGCCCGACGACGGTCGGATCATCGATGTCCACCATCCGCTGCACGGACAATGCCTGACGGGCACCGTGCTGGTGATGCCTTCCAGCCGCGGCTCGTGCAGTGGGTCCGGCGTGCTTCTGGACCTAGTGCTGACCGGTCGTGCGCCGGCGGCGCTCGTCTTCCAGGATGCCGAGGACGTACTGACGCTGGGGGCGCTCGTCGCGCACGAGATGTTCGGCAGGCTTCTGCCGGTGGTGCGGCTGCCGGCCGACGTGTTTGCGGCTGTGTCGGGCGCTGCACAGGTTACCATTACGCCGGATGCCATCGAAGCCGACGGCCTGACGATTGCGCTGGCACCGCCGCCCGTGGAGGCACTTGAACTCAGTGATGCCGATCGCGGGATGCTGGAGGGCGTAGAGGGGCCGGCGGCGCAGCAGGCGATGCGGATCATCTGCACGGTGGCAGTGCAACAGGGCGCGACCCGCCTTCTCGACGTCACCCGGGCGCACATCGACGGCTGCATCTATGCCAGCCCTGCCAATCTTATCTTCGCCCAGAAGGTCGCGGCGCTCGGCGCGCAGGTGCGCATTCCCACGACCATGAACGCGATCTCCGTCGACCTTGCGAACTGGGCGTCACAGGGCGTGCCGGCAGAGTTCGGCGGGCCGGCGGGGAAACTGGCCGAAGCCTATGTGGCGATGGGTTGCCAGCCGACATTCACCTGCTCGCCCTATCTCCTGCCAGCCGCGCCGGTTGCCGGCGAAGTGATCGCCTGGTCGGAATCCAACGCGGTCATCTTCGCCAATTCCGTGCTTGGCGCGCGGACGCCGAAGCATGCGGATTTCCTCGACCTTTGCATGGCCATCACGGGACGGGCGCCGGCCGCAGGTGTCTATCTCGACGAAAGCCGGCGGCCCAGGCGGATCATCGACGTCGCATTGCCGGACCGGATGGACGATGCCCTCTGGCCGCTCGTCGGCTATGTCGCCGGCCAGCTGTCGCCGGACCGGATCCCGCTGTTGCGCGGTCTGGCCGAAGCGCGTCCCTCGCCGGACGATCTCAAAGCGTTGTGCGCCGCCTTCGGGACGACGTCTGCCGCGCCGATGCTGCATATCGAAGGGGTGACGCCGGAAGCGGATATGGTGCCCACCGAGGATGCCGATCACGCGGCGATCGGGCGAGACGCGTTGCGGGAGGCTTGGGCGCATCTTCATGCCGGCCCCGAGCAGGTGGACCTCGTCGCCATCGGCAGTCCGCATGCTTCGCTATCCGAATGTCGCGCCTTCGCGGATGCGCTGGCCGGGCGCAGCCGGCATCCGGATGTTGCCGTGATCATCACGGCGGGCCGCGACGTGATTGCCGCAGCCGACGCGGATGGCACCCTGACCCGCCTTCAGGATGCAGGCGTTCGGGTCCTTCAGGACCTCTGCTGGTGTACGATCAGCGAGCCGGTGTTTCCGCCGGCTGCGCGAACGGTGATGACCAATTCCGGTAAATATGCCCATTACGGTCCCGGTCTCAGCGGCCGCACCGTACGTCTCGGGAGCCTTGCCGACTGTGCGGAGGCTGCCACGACGGGGAGGGCGAGGGAGAGGTTGCATGCGTAGCAGCAAGGTCATCCATGTGGTCTCGTGCCATGCCGAAGGCGAGGTGGGCGACGTTATCGTCGGTGGCGTTGCGCCGCCGCCCGGCGAGACGCTCTGGGAGCAGCGGAGCCATATCGCGACCGACCAGTCGCTTCGCAACTTCATGCTCAACGAGCCGCGCGGCGGCGTGTTCAGGCATGTCAACCTGCTCGTTCCACCCAAGGACCCGCGTGCCACCATGGGCTTCATCATCATGGAGCCGGAAGACACGCCGCCGATGTCCGGCTCGAACTCCATCTGCGTGGCCACGGTGCTGCTCGATAGCGGGATCGTGCCGATGACCGAGCCAGAGACGCGGATGGTACTGGAGGCGCCCGGCGGCCTCGTCGAGGTGGTCGCCAACTGCCGCAACGGCAAGGCCGAACGCATCGCCGTCACCAATGTGCCGTCGTTTGCCGACAAGCTCGATGTGGCGCTGGAGGTCGAGGGGGTGGGCACCATCACCGTCGATACGGCCTATGGCGGCGACAGCTTCGTGATTACGGACGCGCGTTCGCTAGGCTTTGCACTGGTGCCGGACGAGGCGCGCGAACTGGCGGAGACGGGCATCAGGATCACCAAGGCCGTCAACGAGCAGATCGGCTTCTCGCATCCTCTGAACCCGGACTGGGACCACATATCCTTTTGCCAGCTGACGCTTCCGGTCGAGACGAAGGATGGAGCACTGCACGGCCGCAACACCGTGGTGATCCAGCCGGCGAAGCTCGACCGCTCGCCGACCGGCACCGGCTGCTCCGCGCGCATGGCCGTCCTGCATGCGCGGGGGCAGATGGCGGTCGGCCAGCGCTTCGTCGGGCACTCCATCATCGGCTCCACCTTCGACTGCAGCATCCTATCGGAGACATCTGTCGCCGGACGGAAGGCCATCGTGCCGCAGATTTCGGGCCGCGCCTGGATTACCGGAACCCATCAGTACATGCTGGACCCCGCCGACCCCTGGCCGGACGGCTACCGCCTCGCCGACACCTGGCCGCGCAAGCTCTGACCTGCGCTGACCCGAAGCAGCGTCTCCGGACAACCCCCGTCCATCGCACCAATCCTCTCAAAAAGCCTGGAACCCGGGCGCGGGAGTGTTGTTAGCCCTGTGTGTCTGAAACGGGGCCAAAAAAGGGCTCCTCTTGGCCGCACTTGCGGCAGGCACGATAGCAGAACCAGCATGGGAGAAGCGGATGAGACGAATAGTCGAAGCCGCAGTCTTATCGGCTGCGATACTATCGCCAGCGGTGGCGCAGGAGGCGACCACCAGCCCAGATCTTGCGAGGGCAACATTCATCGACGCGGATGGAAACTCCATCGGGACCGCGACGCTGCAGGACACCCCCAACGGCCTGATTATCCAGGGCAAAGTGACCAATCTGCCGCCCGGCGTCCATGGCTTTCACGTGCATGAGACCGGCCAATGCGATCCCGAAGGCGGGTTCCAGTCCGCTGGTGGCCACTTTGCACCGGAAGGCAACGATCACGGTTTCATGATCGAGAACGGTCCTCACGCCGGCGACATGGCCAATCAGACCGCTGGAGAAGACGGGACGATGGTCGTTGAAATTTTCG
The DNA here is from genome assembly GCA_046314035.1 of Pseudorhizobium sp. Taxonomy (GTDB): domain Bacteria; phylum Pseudomonadota; class Alphaproteobacteria; order Rhizobiales; family Rhizobiaceae; genus Neorhizobium. The sequence goes on from JBKBXP010000140.1 coordinate 5,346, forward strand.
ACGAGAACCTTCGACTGACGGAAGGCGATGCGGCTGTGCTGGACGATGATGGCTCGGCCATCGTCATCCATGCCATGGCTGACGACTACCGGAGCCAGCCTTCGGGCAACGCCGGCGACCGGATCGCTTGCGCGGTCATCGAACAGGGCTGATTGCGCCCTTAGGGCGCCTGAACAGACGTGTACTCAATCTGAGGCAGGGACCGGCGAGCACATGTTCGCCGGAGCGGCCATCTGCACCCTGCTTCCTGCAATAAGGAGAACGAAGATGAGAAAACTAGAGACAGCGCTCGCGTTGATTCTTGCTGCCTCGGTGTCGCCAACGATTGCGAGCGCTCAGACGGCAAGTGCCGCTGCGACGGGAGGCTCTGGTGAAGTGCGACGCCTCAGCGACAACGCGTTTTCCCGGTGGGACGTCAACAGCAATAACCGTCTGGAAGGTGACGAGTTTGTCAGTGGCTTGCATGGCGCGTGGAGCGGGCAGGACGGCCAGCTGAACGAGCAGGCTTTCGACAGCAACTGGAACAACTGGTTCACCGCCGACGCCCCGGATTTCGTCGAGCTCGACGAGGACGGCAACGGCATGTTGTCCCAGGAAGAGCTCCGTGTTGCGTTGAGCGATTCCAACCTGCGCGGCGACTGGCAGGGTGCGGATGACGGTTACCTGACGCCGGAGGAGTTCCGGACCGGCCTCACCACCGTCAACGACCGTGACCGCAGCGGCACCCTGGATCAGCAGGAAACCGAGCAGTTGATCGCCGTCGTCGGCGTGCTGGTGCCGGATGACACCAGCACTGCAGCCACGGGTCAGCAGAACACCGGGATGGATCAGCAGACTGCGGGCACAACCCAGCAGACCACAGCCGTCGAGCCAGGCAATGCCGGCGCATCAGCCGCGGCCAATCAGTCCGCTTCCAACGTCGAGGTCGGGCAGATCATCCCGCTGAACGAGTGGGATGCTGAAGCCCTGTACCAGTCTGCCTGGAGCGCGGAAGCTCTCTTCGACCGTCAGGTCTTCGGCGAAAACGGCGAGGAAATCGGCGAGGTCGAGGATCTGATCGTCGGCTCCAATGGCGAACTTCTGGCGCTGATCGCCGAAGTCGGCGGGTTCTGGGACATTGGCGACACGCACGTCAGCGTGCCGTGGGACCAGGTGGCCTTCCGTCAGGATGGTTCGGTCACGCTTCCGGTGACGGAGGAGAATGCGGACGACTTCAGTGTCCTCGCCATTCCCACGCAGGAGCAGGTCTCGCAAAACATCGTGTCTAACCTCGATGACGAAGAACTGGGTCCGCGTGCATGGCGGGCATCCGAACTGATTGGCGACATCGCCCGCATTCGTGGCGACGAGGGCAACATGGCGGGTCAGCAGACAGGGCAGGCGCAGGGTACTGCCGTCGCGCCTGACCGCCAGATGGCATACCAGGGGTACGGCTATGTCAATGACTTGATCTTCGACAACGGCAGGATCGTTGCCGCAGTGGTCGATCGCGACGCGGGCTACGGAACACGTGGACGCTTTGCCTATCCGTTCTATGGCTACGGCTATGGCTGGGCTCCAGGCAGCCGTTACTACGACATGCCTTACAGCCGCGACGAGGCAACGGCGATCGAGCCCTTCAATGAAGATCGCCTCAACGGAGGTTGATCGAAACGTCAGGCCGCCGCTGCGGCGATAGGTCCGACCGGCTCATGGGAGGCGGTCGGCACAGGGACCGGCGGTCTAGGCTGCCGATCCGACAAGGAAGGTCACACGACCTTACTCAATGCTAGTCCTCATCAAGGAAGGAGAGATACACCATGAAAACCATCGCAATGACAATGGCATTCGGCCTTCTCGCCGCTCCCGCATTCGCCCAGACGAGCGACAGCTCCAGCAGTGATGCGAACGATGGAGAGACCGACCAGTCGTCGCAGGCCGGCTCGTCCAGCCAGATGTCTGCGGCGTCGCAGGAGAAGGTTCGCGAGCAGCTGACTCAGGCCGGCTTCCAGGATGTCGAGATCCTCGATGCCTCCTACCTCGTACGTGCACAGACAGAAGACGGTAACACCGTCCTCATGGTCATCGATCCGCCGATGGCCGGTATGGGCGGCGGCTCGACCTCCGGCTCCGGCTCGACCGATGGGTCGAACGGCTCGAATGACGACTCTTCTGAGGAAGACTAGAAACCTACGAGGGCGTTTCGCCCCTCTTCGGACGCGGCGGCAGCTTGCCGGCCGCGTCCTTCCGATTTCTCGGCCGTGTCGGCCGCTCCCGTGGAGATCCAAATGCGCCAGGCTGCCTTGTTTCCGATTGTTCTTCTGCTCGTGTTGATGGGCGTCGTTCCCGTCTTCGGACAGGACGTCGGCGATCTCGCGATGCTGCGTGCCGAAGGGCTTGAAGAGGTCAATGACGACCGACAGACCCAGGGTCTCGAACCACTGGTGCTCGGTGAAGATCTCAATGAAGCGGCGCTGGCGCATGCCAAGGATATGCTCCGCCGAGACTACTATGCCCATCCTTCCCCTGAGGGGAACGATGTCCAGGATCGCTACATTGCCGCAGGCGAAGCCGGTGGGAGCTCGTGGCGGAGAACATCTCGCGCTGCGAGAACTGCAGGCAGACCCCTGACGTCGCGACCGTCGAGAGGCTGCAGCGCGGCTGGATGGACAGTTCGGGGCACAGAGCAAACATTCTCATGCCGGGTCTCTCGCGCTTCGGCTTTGCCGTGGTCGTGGATCCCGAGCAGGGCCTCTACGCAGTGCAGACCTTTGCCGGTCCCGGCACTCCTCGCGGCGACGCCAGTGCGGCGACAGAGGCAATGGCCATGGACCGGCAAGTGCCTATCGCTCTCAACGCGATCAACAAGCTCAGGCAGGAGGCCGGCGTGCCGACGCTGTCTGCCTCGCAAGCTCTCACCGACATCGCCCGCCGGCTCATTCCCGCGGAAGTTCCGGATCCGGACAGGCTTCCCGGACTGAGTTCGGTCGCCTCCGATCTGGATCGCACCCGCTGGGAGGAGATCGTGACCGTCGTCGGGGCCTGCGGCGGCTGTGGCTCCGATCCTGCGCGCAGCGATGTCAAAGCCTTCGTTGATGAGTGGACCAACCAGCA
>JBKBXP010000141.1:0-8083 GCA_046314035.1 Pseudorhizobium sp.
GCTGGCGTCATCGCGACGCAGCGGCTGGCCAAACTTGCCAAGAACGTCGCGGCCGAGGCCTCCAACTTCCTGATGGGCCGCACCTTCCTCGACATCGACATGGCGCGTGCCGCCGACCTGCTCGGCATGGACCGGCGCCAGGCGGAGATGTTCCGCGACCTGAAGCGCGGCAATTTCGTCGCGCTCGGTCCGGCCCTGTCGCGTCGTCCGCTGCCGATCGTCATCGGCAGTGTCGAGACCTCGGCGCGATCGTCGTCACCGAAGCTGATGCCGCTGCCGGATGCGCCGCAGGACGTGGAAGATCTGATCTTCACGCCGGATCCCGAGGAATTCACCCGGCCGGTGACGCGCCGCACGCCGCCGGCACCGCGTCCGACGACGGACATCCTGGCGGAACTTTCCCGCTCCACACCCGCGGCCGGCCCGATCGCCCCGGACCACACCAATCCGCGTCCAGCGCAGCCGGAGCTTTCGCCGGAGGCGCGAGAAGAAAGGCTGAACGCGGTGCTGTCGGAGATTATTGACGATCCGCAGGCGGCCTACCGGACCGATGCCGTGCTCTACCAGGATTTTCTGGTGCGCTTGCGCATGCGGCGGCTGCCCGGTCCGCCGATGGCGATGCGCGAGTTTCGTCGGCGCGTCGCGATCTCGCGGGCGGGCGTCGACAAGGAGACGGCGGAGACGCCTGGCTGGCAGACGGCGCTGGAGCTGTCCGCCGGCGTCTCCGATGACCTTCAGGGCGTCTTTCTCCTGCTGGCGCGGGCAGCACTACTGGCCGAACCCTGCCCATCGGACATGCGGATCGCCAGGGCCTACGGTACTCATTCGGCGCGCCGTGCCCGCCGGCTGCTCGGCTATTTCGAGGAGCAGGGGCTGATCGTGGTGCATGCTGATTTTTCCGGCAAGCGCATCGTCGCCTTCCCGGATCTCGATGTGCAGACATCGCCGGGCGCGCCCGATGCCCAGGATGACGAGCCGGTCGCACGGCAGCAGCACGCCGCCGAATAGGGAAGGGCGGTATATCCGCCTCTCCCCTCTGCCGCTGCAGCGATCCTCAAGCGGCGGCGCGTTCTTCCCAGACCTTGACCAGCTCGACGATCGCCTTCACCGCGACCTCCATGTCCTGAACGCTGATCCACTCCAGCGGCGAATGATAGGCATGTCCGCCGGTATAGATATTGGGGCAGGGCAGGCCGATGAAGGACAGGCGAGCACCATCGGTGCCGCCGCGGATGCTGTCGATCTTCGGCTCCAGGCCGATCCGGCGGGTCGCTTCCATGAGATTGCCCATGACCTCGGGGTGCCGGTCGAGGACGCTCTTCATGTTGCGATACTGCTCCTTGACCTGGAAGCTGAAGGTTGAGCCCGGGTAGCCCTTCAGGACCTCCTGCGTGATCGCCTTCAGGAGATCCTCCTTTTCCACCAGTCCCTTCTCCTCGAAGTCGCGAATGATGAAGCTGATCCGCGCTCCCTCCATCGCGCCGCTGATGCCGACGGGATGAATGAAACCTTCGCGACCTTCCGTCGTCTCGGGGGCCTGATCCTGCGGCAGGCGGGCGATGATGGCGCTGGCGATCTTGATGGCGTTCTCCATCCTGTCCTTGGCGGTGCCCGGATGCATGGCGACGCCGGAGATCTCGATGGTCACGCCGTCGGCGGAAAAATTCTCGCTCTGGATCTCGCCGAGCGTGCTGCCGTCCAGTGTGTAGCCGAAGGCGGCGCCGAGCTTTGCGAGATCCACCTTGTCGGCGCCGCGACCGATCTCCTCGTCGGTGGTGAAGAGGATCTTGACCGGTCCGTGCTTGATCTCCGGATGCGCCAGAAGGAACTGCGCCGCGGTCATGATCTCGGCGACGCCTGCCTTGTCGTCGGCGCCGAGGAGCGTCGTCCCGTCGGTGGTGACGATGTCGTGGCCGATCTGGTCCTTCAGGTCCGGATGTTCGTCGACGCGGATCACGCGGCTTGTGTCGCCCGTGAGCCGGATGTCGCCGCCCTGATAGTTGCGGACGATCTGCGGCTTGACGTTGGTGCCGGTGAAATCGGGGGCCGTGTCCATGTGCGAGCAGAAGCAGATCGCCGGGACCTGTTTCTCCGTGTTCGCCGGCAGGGTCGCGTAGACGTTGCCGTGTTCGTCGAGATGCGCATCCGAGAGCCCGAGCGCCTGCAACTCCTGCTCCAGAACGCGTCCAAGCGTCTTCTGTTTTTCCGTCGAGGGCTGGGTGGTGGAGCTTCCATCGGACTGGGTGTCGATGACGACGTAGCGGAGGAAGCGATCGAGCACGGTGTCGGTGGGAAGGGACATGGACGAGATCCGATTCTGGCGTGGCGAAGAATGGGAGCGTAGCCGGGATGAGCTTCAAGGAAAATGTGCTATACAGAGAGGGACCGGGCTTTGCCGGAGGATCGGGACGCAAGGACGCCCCTGATCGCCGCAGCGGATGGCTTTCCGGCCTCGAGGCGTTGACAACAGGCTCCCCGTTGAGTAGAGACCCGCCAACGCCGGGTGGTAACGCCCGGTGTTTTCATGACATGTCCCGTGGTGTTCTCCGGACGCTTCCGTGAGAAACCTGTCAGGACTCCCAAATCGGAGTTCAGAGGAGGGCGTGTTTCCTTGATCCTGTCCGGCAACGGGCGGGTGAAACCCGTTAAGAAGGAAATACGATGAGCAAGCGCGCGTCGTCCAAGTACAAACTCGATCGCCGTATGGGCGAAAACATCTGGGGTCGTCCTAAGTCCCCGGTCAACCGTCGCGAATACGGCCCCGGCCAGCACGGCCAGCGCCGCAAGGGCAAGCTTTCCGACTTCGGTGTGCAGCTGCGCGCCAAGCAGAAGCTGAAGGGCTACTACGGCGACGTCCGTGAGAAGCAGTTCCGCGCCATCTTCGACGAAGCCAACCGCCGCAAGGGCGATACCGGCGAGAACCTGATCGGCCTGCTGGAATCGCGTCTCGATGCCATCGTGTTCCGTGCCAAGTTCGTGCCGACCGTCTGGGCAGCACGCCAGTTCGTCAACCACGGCCACGTGACCGTCAATGGCGTCAAGGTCAACATCGGTTCCTACCGCTGCAAGGCCGGCGACGTCATCGAAGTGCGCCAGAAGTCGAAGCAGCTCGTTACCGTTCTGGAAGCCGTCCAGCTTGCAGAGCGTGACGTTCCCGACTACATCGATGCCGACCACAACAAGATGGTCGCCACCTTCGTACGCGTTCCGACGCTGGCCGACGTTCCTTATGCGGTCATCATGGAACCGAACCTGGTCGTCGAGTTCTACTCGCGCTAATAGAAAGGGCCCGCACAGCGGGCCCCGTCAGACATTCAGAAAAGCCGCGTCAGCTCGACGCGGCTTTTCTCATGGCCGAGAGCGTCTTGTCGAGCGATTCGCCGGTGGCGACCGGCGCTTCCTTCGGTCCTTCGCCCATGCGGTTCCAGGCGTCGAGGCCGGCGATCTTGTAGCCTTCCGCGAGCGTTGGGTAGTTGAAGGTGTTCTCCACGAAGTAGTCGACGGTGCCCTTCAGGTTGAGCACCGCCTGGCCGATGTGGACCAGCTCGGTCGCGCCTTCGCCGACGATGTGGACGCCGAGCAGCCGGCGCGTCTTGCGCGAGAAGATCATCTTCAGGAGGCCACTGTCGAGGCCCATGATGTGGCCGCGGGAGGTCTCGCGGAAATGCGCGATGCCGGTCTCATAGGGGATGCCCCGCTGGACGACTTCCTCTTCCGTCAGGCCGCAGGTGGAAATCTCCGGCACGGCATAGATGCCGTAGGGGAAGAACTGCGGTGGATCGCTGGCGGGGGCACCGATGGCGTGGCGGGCAGCAATCCTCCCCTGTTCCATCGAAGTGGAGGCGAGGCTCGGGAAGCCCACAACGTCGCCTGCCGCATAGATATGCGGAACTGCCGTCTGGAAGGTATCCGGGTTGACCTTCAGGCGGCCGCGGCTGTCGGCATCAAGCCCGGCGGCGGCAAGGTTCAAGGTGTCGGTCGACCCGACACGGCCGGCGGCGAACAGCACCATCTCGGACTGGAGCGTGCGACCGTTGCTGAGTTCGATGCGGCATTTGCCGTTGTCGTCCTTCTCGATCTTGTCGACCGTCTGGCCGAAGATCAGCTTCATGTTGCGGTCGCGCAGCTGGTAGGTGAAATCCTCCACGATCTCCTTGTCAATGAAGTCGAGCATCGTTTGCCGCGGCTCGACGACCGTGACCTGTGTATCGAGGGCGCTGAAGATCGTGGCATATTCGATGCCGATGACGCCGGCGCCGACCACGATGAGCGAGCGCGGGACCGATGCGATCTCCAGCAATTCGTCGCTGTCGATGATCGATTTGCCGTCGAAGGGGATATTCGTTGGGCGATAGGGACGGGTTCCGACTGCGAGAAGGATGGCGCTGGCGCTCACCCGCAAGAGTTCGCCATCGCTTTTTTCGACCTCCAGCGTATGGGGATCAACGAAGCGGGCGGTGCCCAGCATGTGCTGCACGCGGTTGCGGTCGAACTGGTGCTCCAGAACCGCCACCTCGTGCTCGAGCGTGATCAGCAGCCGGCGGCGCAGGTCCTCGGCGCTGATGTCCTGCTTGACCCGGTAGGATTTGCCGTAAAAGCCCCGTTCACGCCAGCCGGTCAGGTTCAGCGCGGTTTCGCGAAGGGTCTTCGAAGGGATGGTGCCGGTGTGAACCGAGACGCCGCCGACGCGTCGCCCGCGTTCGATCACCAGGGCGGTCTTGTCCAGCTTGGCGGCCTGGATGGCAGCGCGGCGCCCTGCCGGGCCGCTGCCGACGACGATGAGGTCGTAGTGGTTCATGGATTGCTCCGCTTGCTCATTTCGGCGGCGTGTCCTGCTGCCAGATGCATGATCTATCAGCCTTGTCTTACGGTTTGATTGAGGCAACCTGATAAACACCGGTGCCTGGGCTTCCGTTTCACGAGAACGTGCAACAAACGGGCCAGATCGAGGACGGTTTCAAATCAGACGCAGGCCCTTCAGGCTTGCGTGGCCGTCCTTGCCGATGATGATGTGGTCGTGGACGGTGATCCCCAGCGGCTTTGCCGTCTCGACGATCGTCCGGGTCATGTCGATGTCTGCCCTCGACGGGGTCGGATCGCCGCTCGGATGGTTGTGGACAAGGATAATGGCCGTCGCCGACAGTTCCAGGGCCCGGCGTACCACCTCCCTGGGATAGACCGGCGTATGGTCGACGGTGCCGAGGCCCTGGACCTCGTCGGCGATGAGGGCGTTGCGCTTGTCCAGAAAAAGAATGCGGAACTGCTCGCGGGATTCGTAGGCCATGGCCGCATGGCAGTAGTCGATGACCGAGGACCAGGACGACAGTACCTGCTTGCCGCGCAGTTCGCTCTTCAGCATGCGATGGGCAACGGTGGCGATGAGCTTCAGGTCGAGCGCGACCGCCTCGCCGACACCGCTGACTTCCTGCAGCAGAGTGGCCGGCGCTCCGAAGACACCTGCGAGGGTTCCGAACCTGTCGATCAGGGCCTTGGCGATTGGCTTGGTGTCCTTGCGCGGGATCAGCCTGAAGAGCAGCAGTTCCAGAAGCTCGTAGTCGGCAAGAGCGGCATCGCCGTGGTCGCGGTAGCGGCTGCGCAGGCGGTCGCGATGGCCGTGATAATGCGCCTGCTTATCCTCTTCCTTTGCAAGGATCCCGCTGCGCTTCAGCGACGCCGTCTTTGGCGGCTGCTCGCCGAAAAAGCCGCGTTCGTCGGTGCCCTCGTCCATGGCTGGCAGATTGCCGTCATTGGGAGGGACCGAGCGATTGGCCATGGCTATCCCTTCAGCGGTGGCAGGCCGGGCCGATCGAGCCCCGCGGGCGAGAGGGTGAAGACCTCGCAGCCGGTCGCGGTGACCCCGACGGCATGCTCGTACTGGGCCGAGAGGGACCGGTCGCGGGTGACGGCGGTCCAGCCGTCGGAGAGGACTTTGACGTGCGGCTTGCCGATGTTGATCATCGGCTCGATGGTGAAGATCATGCCTTCGCGCATCTCCGGGCCTTCGTCGGCCTTGCCGTAGTGCAGGATGTTGGGCGTATCGTGGAACAGCCGGCCGACGCCGTGGCCACAGAAGTCCCGGACGACGGAGCAACGCTCGGCTTCGGCATAAGTCTGGATCGCCTGGCCGATGGCACCGGTGCGGGCGCCGGGTCGGACAGCCTGAATGCCGCGCATCAGGCATTCGTAGGTCACCTCCAGCAGGCGCTCGGCCGCCCGCTTGATCTGGCCGACGGGATACATGCGGCTGGAATCGCCGTGCCAGCCGTCGAGGACATAGGTGACATCAATGTTGACGATGTCGCCCTCCTTCAGCGGCTTGTCGTCCGGCATGCCGTGACAGACGACGTGGTTGATGGAGGTGCAGACGGAATATTTGTAGCCGCGGTAGTTCAGCGTCGCCGGCAGGGCGCCGTGATCCATCCCGAACTGGAAGACGAAGCGGTCGATCTCGCCGGTCGTCACGCCGGGCTTGATGATCGCGGCCAGTTCGTCCAGGCAGCGTGCCGTCAGCAGGCAGGCCTTGCGCATGCCGGCAAAATCGTCTGCGCTGTATAGGCGGATGGCGCCCGTGTTCTTGAGCGGGGCTTGCACCGCGTCGATGTAGTTTACCATGCGGTCTTTCTCACAATATCCCCGTTCTTAAAGCACCCGGATGCAGTTCGTCCATTGCGATCAGGTCGCATGCGATAATTTCTGCGGACGTGACCCGGCAGCGCAGGGCATAGGCCTCGACGCCGCAGTCGGACGCACGCCGGAAGGCCGCGCCATAGGCCGGATCAAGGTCCGGGCAGAGCCGGAAGGATCTGCAGTCCGGCCTCTGGACGACGTAGAGCATGACGCCGCGATGCCCTTGCGCCACCATCTGCGACAGTTCGTCGAGATGCTTGGCGCCCCGTTTGGTAACGGTATCGGGAAACTCCGCCAGCCCTGGCTCGCGCATGAAGTGGACGTTCTTGACTTCGACATAGGCATCCGGCCGTCCCGGTTCAGACAGCAGGAAGTCGATCCGGGAGTTCTTTCCGTAGCGCTGCTCGCGGCGGAGGATCCCGTAACCGCCCAGCGCCGGCACGCGACCGGCGGTGATCGCCTCCTCGGCGAGCCGGTTGGGAAGGCCGGTGTTGATGCCCACCAGCGTGCCGTCCACCTCGACCATCTCCAGCATGTGACGGTATTTGCGGGTCGGGCTGTCGTGCAGCGAGAGCCAGACGCGGGAGCCGGGTGTCGTCAACCCGCGCATCGAGCCGGTGTTGGGGCAGGAGCCGGTGATCGGCGTGCCGTCATCGAGAACGGCGTCGAACAGGAAGCGCTTGTAGCGCTGGACGAGCGTTGCGGGCACGAGCGGCGGATCAAAAACCATCAGCCGCGGCTAAACCCGTTCGAGCACATAGGTCCCGGGTGCGTCGGCGATCGCATTCAAGGCATCTCCACCGGGCCGGCGGGCCGACACGCGCTCCTTGGCCCGTTTCTCCACCCAGGCGTGCCAGTGCGGCCACCAAGAGCCCTTGGTCTCGCGCGCCTTCTTCATCCACCCATCGAAATCACCCTGCGGCCTGCCGTTCGTCCAGTACTGGTATTTCTGCTTGTCCGGAGGATTGACGACGCCGGCGATGTGCCCCGAGCCGCTCAGCACGAACTCCACACGGCCGCCGAACAACGAGGATCCCAGAAAGACCGACTTTGGCGGGGCGATGTGGTCTTCGCGCGTGGCGAGGTTGTAGACGGGGATCTTCACGTCCCTGAGCGAAATGACCTGGCCGCCAAGCTTCATCTCGCCCTTGCTGAGTGCGTTGTCGAGGTAGCAGTTGCGCAGATAGAAGGCGTGGTTGGCGGCCGCCATGCGGGTCGAATCGGCGTTCCAGTAGAGCAGGTCGAAGGGCGGCGGCTCCTTGCCTATCAGGTAGTTGTTTACGACATAGGGCCAGATCAGTTCCGAGGCGCGCAGCATGTTGAAGGCATTAGCCATCTTGGAGCCGTCGAGGTAGCCGCTCTTCTGCATCTGCCTTTCGATCGCCTCGAGCTGTTCTTCGTCAACGAAGACCTTCAGGTCGCCGGCCTGGCTGAAATCCACCTGGGTGGTGAAGAA
>JBKBXP010000141.1:8093-8350 GCA_046314035.1 Pseudorhizobium sp.
GTTGCCGCAGCGATGCGGCTGTCCTTCCTTTGGGCGTGGAGCGCCAGGGCGGCGGCCAGCAACGTGCCGCCGACGCAGTAGCCGATGGCGTTCACCTTCGTCTCGCCGGTCGCCTTCTCCACCGTCTCCAGCGCAAATTCCACGCCTTCCTCGATATAGGCTTCCCAGTTCTTGGCGGCATGGCGCTGATCGGGATTGACCCAGGAGATCACGAAGACCGTGTGCCCCTGATCGACGCACCATTTGATGAAGCTCTT
>JBKBXP010000142.1:0-8339 GCA_046314035.1 Pseudorhizobium sp.
GGGCGGGAACAATCATTCGGTTGCCACGTCGATCGTCACGAAACGATTGCCGCGCCATTCCTGCAGGCTGAGCGGATTGTGGGCGAGTTCGTGACGCTCGTCGAAGTCCACCGGGCCGATGGCGCTCTGGAACTGTGTTGCCAGCAGGACCTCCGTTAGTGGCTGTGTGCTGCCAGCTGCGACGGCCTGACCGACGATCTGCACCGCCGCATAGGCGGGCAGGGCGTATCCCTCCGGTTCAACGCTGGCGCTTCGGAGCGTCGCCGCGGCATCCGTGGCGGAAGGCTGGGCGGAATAATCCGGCAGGGCCACCGCCATGACGCCGTCGCGCAAGGCAACCGGACGGTTTGCGGCGCGCATCGTATCGCCGCCGAGGATCTGAAGCGGAATATTCTCTTCGGCAGCGTCCCGGGCAATGATAGCGATGTCGTTGCGGTCGCCCCCAACGAAGATCCGTGTCGCGCCGGCCTGTGCCAAGCGACGCACGAGCGCGACCTGCTGCTCCTGGCTGGGACGATAGGTATCGACGAAGACGGGTGTGAGGCCGCCGCTCTCGATCTGGCGTCGAACGCTGCTGGTCAGCTCCCGACCGTAGATCGTCCCGTCGTCGATCAGAGCGATTGGCTCCGCGCTCCAGCGCTCGAGGATGACCTCGCTGATCCGTTCGGCTTCATCGCCATCGGCCGGCGACAGCCGAAAGAGCGGCCAGTTTTCGCGCAGCGCATCCTCCATCAGGATGGTGGAGCGTACCGAGAGGGTGACGGCTGGGATGCCGGCCGTGGCAAGTTGCGGCAAGGCCCCACTCAGTGTTTCGACGCAGAGAAAGCCGATCGCGGCGGCAGCGCCGGCCTCGATCAGCCGCTGGGCAACGGCGGTCGGGGCACCGGCTTCACAATCCTCGTTGATCTCCACCAGGGTGTCGCCCGTCGCGTCAGCAGCCGCCCGTGCCCCGGCGATCGCCTGGGCACCGAGGAGAGCGTAGGGGCCTGACGTCGGCGCCACCACGCCGATGGTGGCTGCGGATGCGGCAAGCGGCGGGAAAAGCAGGGGAAGCGCGACAGCCGTCGCGAGGGACCAGGTGCGTGACATGTTTCCGGTGTTTCTCCTTTGCGACCACATTTAGACTGCTGCTCGCGGGCGTCAAAGAGAATCGGCTATAAGAGCAACGACAATCCAAAACCGCCCGCGGGGCGTAGACTTGCCAAGTTCGGCCTCCATATCCAGCCGATAGCAACGCCCGCCCCCCACGGAGATGCATTTGACGCAACAGCAGCAGGTCGACCCCGTTGCCTATCGCAACGGAATGGCGCGATACGCAGGTCACGTGCAGGTGGTGACGACGGAACACGACGGGGTCAAGCGCGGTGTGACGGTCACCGCGGCCTGTTCCGTGTCCGACGATCCGCCCAGCCTGCTCGTCTGCCTCAACCGCAGCAACCCGAACAACGAGATCTTCCTGAAAAGCGGCGTGTTCGCCCTCAACGCGCTGGCGTCTCATCACCAGTCGCTGGCCGCAGGCTTTGCCGGAATGGGCGGTCTGACGGGGGAGGACCGCTTTGCCGGCGCCGACTGGCAGACGCTGGTGACCGGCGCGCCGATCCTTTCCGATGCGATGGTCGCCTTCGACTGCCGCGTCACCGACGTAAAGCCCGTGGCGAGCCACCTCATTCTGTTCGGTGAGGTGGTCGACATGCGCCTCGGCCCGCCAAGCCCGCCTCTCATCTATCTGGACCGCGGGTTCCGGACGCTCTAGATTGCTGTCAGGAGGCGGCATGACAGACGATATCGCAAGACCGATCCCGGGTTCCATCGACGAGACGGTGGAGCTTCTCGAGCAACAGGATTACCTCGCCGACCGGCGGCTGGCGACGGTGATCTTTCTGTCGCTGCGCATGCGACGGCCTCTGTTTCTCGAGGGTGAAGCGGGGGTCGGCAAGACCGAAATCGCCAAGACGCTGTCGAGGGCGCTCGGCCGTCCGCTGATCCGGCTGCAGTGCTACGAGGGGCTGGATGTCTCCTCGGCCGTCTACGAATGGAACTATGCGGCGCAGATGCTGGAGATCCGCCTTGCGGAGGCCACCGGCGTCCACGACCGGCAACGGCTGGAAACCGATATCTTCTCCGAACGCCACCTGATCCGTCGTCCGGTGTTGCAGGCACTGGGGCAGCCAGGCATGGCGGCTCCCGTCTTTCTCATCGACGAACTGGACCGCACCGACGAGGCCTTCGAGGCCTTTTTGCTGGAAGTTCTGTCGGATTTTCAGGTGACCATTCCGGAACTCGGCACGATCAAGGCCGACGAGCCGCCGATCGTCATCATCACCACCAATCGCACCCGCGAGATCCACGATGCGCTGAAGCGCCGCTGCCTGTACCACTGGGTGGATTATCCCAATGCGGCGCAGGAGCTGGAGATCATCCGCCGCAAGGTGCCCGGCTGCAACGCAGCGCTGTCGCAGCAGGTGGTGGCCTACGTGCAGAAGCTGCGCACGCTCGATCTCTTCAAGAGCCCCGGCGTCGCCGAAACGATCGACTGGGCGACGGCGCTGACCGAGCTCGACCGGATCGCGCTCGATCCGGAAACGATTGCCGATACGCTCGGTACACTGCTGAAATACCAGGACGACATTGCCCGCGTGCTGGGCGGTGAGGGCGAGCGGGTCCTGTCCGAGGTGAAGGCGGACCTTCAGGCAGCAGGATAGGGCGATGCAGGAGACCGGTTCCGGCGACGGCTACGTTTTTCCCGCAGAGGGACATGGTGACGGCAGGCTTGCCGACAACCTCGTCCATTTTTCCCGAGTGCTCCGCCGCGCCGGCATCAGGACAGGGACCGGCGCGAACGTCGATGCCATCGCGGCAGTCAACGCCATAGGCATCGGCTCGCGCGAAGAATTTCACGCGGCACTCTCAGCCGTGTTTTCACAGCGCCATGAGGACCAGGCGGTCTTCGACGAGGCCTTCGACCTTTTCTGGCGATCCCGCGACCTTGTTGGCAAGATGATCGCCCTGATGTCGCCCAAGGCCGCCGACAACCGGGAGCGGGAGAAGCCGCGACCTGGGCATAACCGTGTTGCCGATGCACTGACGGTCGAAAAGGCGCCGCAGACGACGTCACAGGCTGCGCCGGAGATCGAGGTCGATGCGAGGCTGACGGCCTCCGAGCGCGAACTATTCAAGCGCATGGATTTCGCGCAGATGAGTGCCCCGGAACTCGCCATGGCGCGGCGGGAGATTGCCCGCCTCGTGATGCCGTTGGACGAGGCGTCGACGCGGCGCTGGAAGCCCTCGGCGAAGCCCGGTCGCATCGATCCGCGCGCCACCATGCGCTTTGCCATGCGAAGCGGCGGCGACCTGATGCTGCCGCGCTTCCGGCAGCGCCGCCACGCGCCGCCGCCGCTCGTCGTGCTGGCCGACATTTCCGGCTCCATGCATCAGTACACCCGAATCTTTCTGCACTTCCTGCATGCCCTGACGGAGAAGCGGACCCGGGTGCAGACATTTGTCTTCGGTACCCGGCTGACGAACGTAACGCGCCAGATGCGCCGCCGCGATCCGGACGAGGCGCTGTCCGCCTGCTCCGAGGCGGTGGCAGACTGGTCGGGTGGAACCCGGATCGGCGCAGCGCTCTCGGAGTTCAACCGGCTGTGGGCAAGGCGTGTCCTGGGGCAGGGCGCCATCGTGTTGCTGATCACGGACGGGCTTGAGCGGGAGGGTGTCGAGGAACTGGAAAAGGAGGTTGCGCGCCTGCATCGGTCCTGCCGGCGGCTGATCTGGCTCAACCCGCTCCTGAGGTTCGACGGCTTCGAGCCGCGTGCGCGCGGCGTCCAGGCGATGCTGCCGCATGTGCACGAGCTGCGGCCCGTCCACAATCTTCAATCGGTCGCCGACCTTGCATCCGCCCTGAATGACCATATCTCTTCCGAGGGCGATCCACGCCGCTTTCTCTCCAGGAGTTCTGCCCATGCGCGATCTCGATCCGCTTGACCCCTTGCAGGTCGCCGAGGAATGGCGGTCGCAGGGCCGGTCGGTGGCCATTGCCACCGTGATCGACACCTGGGGATCGGCGCCGAGGGCCGCCGGCAGCCACCTCGTCATCGATGAAAGCGGCAACTTCGAAGGCTCCGTCTCCGGTGGATGCGTCGAGGGATCGGTGATCGCCGAGGCGCAGGAGGTCATCGGCAGCGGCGAGCCTAAGATGCTGGAATTCGGCGTCGCCGACGAGACCGCCTGGCGGGTCGGACTGTCCTGCGGCGGCACGATCCGCGTGTATGTCGAAAGGCTCGGCTGATGGATAGCGAATCGCTGCAGGCCCTGAACGCCGCCCGCAGGAGCCGGCATGCCGCCATACTCGCGACGGACATGGATGCGGGGAGATCGCGCGTCATCCTGGAGGGTGAGGTCGTGGCCGGTAGCCTGGGCGAACATGTCGCCACGGCCTTCCGGTCCGGCAAGGCCGGTACCGTCGATGTCGCCGGTCGCAACCTCTTCCTCAACGTCTACCTGCCGCCGCCGCGGATTGTGGTGATCGGCGCAGTCCACATCAGCCAGGCACTGGCGCGGCTGGCGCCCGTGGCCGGATACGATCTCGCGATCATCGATCCACGGACGGCCTTTGCCACGCCCGAGCGATTTTCCGATGTCGAGCTCACCGCCGACTGGCCCGAAGATGTCTTGACCGCTCGGCCGCTCGACGCCTACAGCGCCCTTGTGGCCGTCACCCACGATCCGAAGATCGACGACTTTCCGATCGGCGACGCGCTCTGCAAGGGCTGCTTCTACGTCGGCGCCCTCGGCAGCCGCAAGACGCACGCCAAGCGGGTCGCAAGGCTGCAGGAACAGGGCCTGAGTGACGCTGCCATCGCCCGGATCGCGGCACCGATCGGTCTCGATATCGGGGCAGCGACCCCGCCGGAGATCGCGGTGGCAATCCTGGCGCAGATCGTGCAGGCTTATCGCCGGCGCGACGTCGTCACCACGGAGTGACAATGCAGTTTCGCAGCGTTGAGATCGGAGAGGCGGTGGGGTGCGTGCTCGTCCACAGCATCCGCCTGCCGAGCGGGCGAATGGCCAAGGGAACGGTGCTGAGCGCAGCGCATGTCGAGGCGCTGGTCGCTGCCGGGACCGATCGGGTCGCGGTCGTTCGGCTTGAGGACGGCGACCTGCTGGAGGACGATGCGGCGGCGGCCATTGCAGCAGCCTTCTCCCTTGACGCCATCCGCCTTTCGGAGGCCGCCACAGGACGGGTCAATCTCCATGCCACCGCAAACGGTCTCTTCGTGGTCGACCGCGAGGTCATCGATGCGCTGAACCGAATTGATCCGGCCATCACCCTCGCGACGCTGGCCGATCACACACCGGTTCAGGCCGGCGACATGGTGGCCACGGTCAAGATCATACCCTTGGCAGTGTCCGGCGCAACGGTCGAAGCCGCAGTCGACCTGCTGGAAGCCCGGAGTGTGTTTTCCGTCAGGCCCTACAGGCCGCGCAAGGTGCTGCTGATTGCAACCGAGCTCCCGGCACTGAAGCCCTCCGTCATGGACCGGACGGCGAAGCTTCTGCAACGCCGGCTGGATCCGTCGGCAAGTCGGCTGATCGACGAGCTGCGCATTCCCCACGATCAGGAGCGGCTGACCGAGGCACTTGTCGAGGGTCTGGCCCGTCCCGAGCGACCGGAGCTCATGATCGTCTTCGGCGCTTCGGCTGTTGCCGACCCGCAGGATGTCATCCCGGCGGCCATCCGCGCTGCCGGTGGTATCGTCGAGCATGTCGGCATGCCCGTCGACCCCGGCAACCTGCTGGTTCTGGGACGGATCGACGATGTGCCGGTCATCGGAGCGCCGGGCTGCGCCCGCTCGCCGAAGGAAAACGGTTTCGACTGGATCCTGAACCGCATCCTCGCCGGCGAACGACCGACGCGTCACGACATCACCGGCATGGGCGTGGGAGGCCTGTTGATGGAAATCGCCAGCCGACCGCTTCCGCGCGAGGCCGCCGACCGCCCGCTAAACGCGCTGCGCGTCGGGGGCCTGCTTCTGGCCGCCGGTCAGGCGCGAAGGATGGGCGAGGGAGGTCCGCACAAGCTGCTGGCGGAGTTTGACGGTGTGCCGCTTGTGCGTCAAAGCGCAGAGGTCCTGCAGGCGTCACAGGCCGAGCCGGCAGTCATCGTTGTCGGCCACCGCCGCGACGAGATCGAGGCGAGCATCAGCGGCCTAGGCCTGAAGGCTTGCTTCAATCCCGACTATCCGACGGGGCTCGGCAGTTCGCTAGTCTGCGGCTTCTCCGCGCCCGAGCTTGGCGACGCCGATGGCGTGCTGGTGATGCTGGCGGACATGCCGGGTGTCACGACGGCGCACATCGACCAGCTTGTGGAAGCCTTCCGGGACGCCGGCGGCCATGCGATCGTGCGGGCGACCTACCAGGGCAAGCGGGGCAATCCGATTATTCTTCCCCGGGCGACCTTCGATGCGGTGCGCAAGCTGGAGGGCGATGTCGGCGCACGGGCGATCATCGAGAGTTCGGGACTGCCGATCATCGAGATCGACATCGGCCCGGCAGCGCATCTGGATGTAGATACCCCGGAAGCCGTGACGGCCGCCGGTGGGATCCTGAAGGAGTAGAGGATGGACAATGCCGCCATCGAGGAGATGTTCGAGCCGCTCGGACCGGTCTCGATCCGCCGCATGTTCGGGGCGAAGGGCATCTACCACAATGGCCTGATCCTGGGCCTGGAGGTCTCCGGGGAGATCCTGCTGAAGGCAGATGCAGACACTGCGCCGCAATTCAGCTCCGCCGGCGCACGCCAGTGGGCCTACGAGAGCAAGAAGGGCAAGCCGGTCGCCATGCCCTATTGGAGCATTCCCGACGAGGCGCTCGATGATCCAGACGAAATGGCGAAATGGCTGCGGCTTGCCTATCAGGCCGCCGTCCGCGCGCAGAAGTGAAGGCCTTAGGCGTTCTTCAGTGCCGCGAAGGCGGTCCGCGCGAACGTCGACAGCGGTGCCGGCGGCGCTTCGGGTGAAAACCAGCCGATCTCCGAGAGCTTGTCTGGTTCGGTGAGCTGCGGCTCGCCGGTCGTGTCATCGGTGACATAGAGCAGGGAAATCCAGTGCTGGCGGTCGGCGGCAATGATGCCTTCGGCCGAGCAGAGGAATTCGACGCGACCGATTGTCAGGCCGGTTTCTTCTTCGGCCTCGCGCCTTGCCGCATCGGAAGCCGTTTCCATGAGGTCGACCTTGCCGCCGACGATATTCCAGTGGCCGGCTTCCGGCGCGTTCAAGCGCCGGTAGAGCAGCACCATACCATCGTCACGCCGCACCATGAGGCCGGCCCCCACACCAGGAAAATCAACGCCTGGCTTGGCAGTCACGACAGGATCAGACCTTGCCGGCGCTGGCGACGATCAGCATGAAGGCAGGGATATCATCGCCGAAGCCGACCGGGGTCGGGCCGCCGTCATCCTGGTCGCGGTGGCGGCTGCGCCTTTCGCGACGGTCGTCATTTGCTGGGTTCGGGTTTGGGCTCGGCTGGCGGACGCTGCGTGCGGGAGCCGGAGGCCGGCGATCAGACCGGCGCTCGCGTTCAGGAACGATATTTTCCGCAATTGCTTCCACGACAACTTCTTCCTGTGTCTCGATCTCGACTTCGACTGGTGCCTTCGGGGCCGCTTCGCTGCGTCTGCCTCGGCTGCTTCCGCTGCTGCGTTCCTTGTCGCGGCTGCCGCCACGACCCTTGCGAGCACGATCGCCGCTCTCCTGGCTTTCCATCGGAGCCGGCAAGGCTGCGATGTCGCCGTCGAGCCATTCGATCTTCTTGTCGATCAGCTTCTCGATGGCATCCAGGTATTTAGTGTCCGAACGTGTCACCAGCGTGAAGGCCTTGCCGGAACGGCCGGCACGGCCGGTGCGGCCGATACGGTGGACATAGTCCTCCGCATGGATCGGCACGTCGAAATTGAACACATGGCCGACGTCCGGCAGGTCGAGACCGCGCGCGGCCACGTCAGACGCCACCAGGAGCTGGATCTCGCCGTCGCGGAAGCTCTGCAGCATGGTTGTGCGTGAACGCTGGTCCATGTCGCCGTGCAGGGCGCCGACCGAGAAGCCGTGGCGCTCGAGCGAACGGAACAGGTCGGCGACATCCTTCTTGCGGTTGCAGAAGATGATGGCGTTCTTCAGGTCGTCCTGCGCCTTGATGACATCGCGAAGCGTCGAACGCTTCTCGTAGTCCTTGTTGTGCGCGGCGACGAGGCGCTGCGTCACGGTGGTCGCCGTCGAGGACGGCAGCGACACTTCGATGCGCTCCGGGTTCTGCAGGAAGCGATCGGCCAGCTTCTGGATCTC
>JBKBXP010000143.1:0-8201 GCA_046314035.1 Pseudorhizobium sp.
ATTGAGCCAGCGATAGGTTTGGACGAGCTCAGGGACCTCGGTGTGGTAAGTGGAAATCCACAGCAATCCATCTATGAGTTGAAGGCGCGCCTGATAAGGCCATTGCTCGACCGGGCAAATCTTCCATTTTTGGTGTGAAGCTTCTCCTTATTTGCAACGACCACGAACAACTTCTGATACGCCGAGTATTTCCGGACTCTGGAGGAGCAGTGACCTGAGGCGGCCACAACGCTAGCCCTCACCCTGAGGTGGGAGCGCAGCGACCCTCGAAGGGCGATGTCGGGACGCAAGCCCGGATCCTTCGAGGGCCACACCTCGCCCCTCCACCCCAGCATGAGTCCCCCCCTTCGGCCCCCCCCCACTCCCCAAAACCGCACCCCCACCCACCAAATATCAACCACTTACCCCCACCCGCATCCCCACCCCCAAACCCCGTGCCCATAATCATCCCGCTTCCGTCGCCGGAGTGTTTCGCGAGACGTTCGCGGGCAGGCGGGAGCCGGCGCCCTGTCTCGATGCCGTAACGTGCGGTGAGAGG
Organism: Pseudorhizobium sp.; assembly: GCA_046314035.1. Lineage (GTDB taxonomy): Bacteria > Pseudomonadota > Alphaproteobacteria > Rhizobiales > Rhizobiaceae > Neorhizobium. Next base: position 539 of record JBKBXP010000143.1, read on the forward strand.
CAGGGAGGCGGAAGTCATGGCGGTGGCGTCGCAAGATGCCGCTCCCTATCAAGTCTCCCCCGGGTCGCCAGGCCCGGTTCGGTTTAGCCGTGCAAGTGCGAAATTGTTTCGGACGTAGCGAGACGAGACGACTGCCTGTAGGGACCGGAAGTCCCGAAAGAACGCCGAAGGCCACGCACATGCGGAGCCGCACTTATATACTTTGAGAGGTTTCGCATGTGCGTGGGCCCTCCTTGGACCGCATCTCCAACCGCACCGGCTTCCGGCAGCGGGGGCTCTGCGTGTCCGCACTCTGGTAATTATCCGTGGTTTCCGCCATATACGGCGGCGAATGGGCTGGTACCCAACGGGATCGAAGGCGATGGCAGATCAGGTCGAATTTGCGAAGATGAACGGGCTTGGTAACAAGATCCTCGTCGTCGACATGCGCGGCCGCGTGGACACGGTAACGCCTCAAGCGGCGATCGCACTGAATGCCGATCCTGCGACCGAGTTCGACCAGATCATGGCGATCCACGACCCGAAGGCGCAAGGCACCGATGCCTGGATCGATATCCTGAATTCCGACGGCTCGAAGGCGCAGGCCTGCGGCAACGGCACGCGCTGCGTTGTCCAGGCGCTGGCCGCCGAGACGGGCCGCAAGACCTTCACCTTCCAGACCGTTGCCGGCATTCTGAACGCGTTGGAGCATGAGGACGGCACGATCTCGGTCGACATGGGCAAGCCGGTCTTTGCCTGGGACCGCATCCCGCTGGCGGAGGAGTTCTTCGACACCAGCCGGATCGAGTTGCAGATCGGGCCGATCGATTCGCCCATCCTGCATTCGCCATCGGTGATGTCGATGGGAAATCCGCATGCCGTCTTCTGGGTTGACCGCGATCCGGTGAGCTTCGATCTGGAGCGCTTCGGCCCGCTTCTGGAAAACCATCCTATGTTTCCGGAGAAGGCCAATATCACGCTGGCGCAGGTGACCTCGGATGCGTCGCTGCGCACCCGCACCTGGGAACGTGGCGCCGGTCTGACGCTGGCCTGCGGCTCGGCCGCCTGCGCCGCTGCCGTGTTGGCTGCCCGCACCGGCCGTACGGGCCGCACCGTCACCATCGATGTCGCCTCCAGCCCGGTCCGGCAGCCGCTGGTGATCGACTGGCGTGCGGACGACCACGTCGTGATGACGGGACCTGCGGAATGGGAATGGTCGGGCAAGCTCGATCCGCGCACCGGCCAGTTCGTGCGCGACGATGCGACGGAGGCACAGGCCCATTGAGCGCTCGCCCATCCGCAACGCCCGCGGCCTGCATGCAACTGAGCCAGTGCGAGCCAGTCTTGCGCCGGCACCTTGACCGAAGGACTGGTGCGCAACAGATGATCCTGGTGGAAAACAACGGTTATGCCCACACGGAGAACTCTCGCTGGTGGCGGCACCGGGGTTGCCCGAGGCAGGCTGAAGCGTGTGACGATCACCGGCCATAATGGCAAGCATCTCGTAATGCGGCCTGCGATCGCGCAGGTTGCTTAAGGAAAAAACATGGCGCTCGGCTTCATCAAAAAGGTCTTCACCTTCGGCAAGGCCGCCCCCGTAGAGGCGCCGACGCCGGAGGACGTGCATTCGGCCCAGGATGCGGCTATCGCCGCGGAGAGCGAGCCGCATGCACGCCACGAGGACCTGCCGGTTTCGCCGGTCGATCCGGTGGCCGCCGTGGAAATGCAGACCGCCGGCGGGCCGGCGAGCGATGACGACGTCGAGATCATGGCGCCCGAGCCGGTGTCAGTCGCCGACGAAGAAGACGCGCCTGTCATGCTCCCCGGCATCGAGGACATTGCCGATATCGGCATGGTGCCGCTGTCGCTGCTGGAGGCCGAGAGCGAGGCCGGAACCGAGGAGTCTCCCGTTGCCGAGGCGCCCGTGGAACCCGTCCTGCCGAGGGGTTTTTCCACGCGCATCGAGGCAGTCCCGGAGCCGGAGGTCGAGGCGCCCCGGCTGACCTGGTACCAGCGCCTGACGAGCGGCCTTGCCCGAACATCCTCCCAACTGACCGGCCAGATCACGGCGCTTTTCACCAAGCGCAAGCTCGACGACCAGACTCTGGAAGATCTGGAGGATCTCCTGATCCAGTCGGATCTCGGCGTCGAGACCGCCATGCGCATCACCGGCGCGCTGTCGTCGGAACGCTACGGCAAGGATGTGACGGGCGAGGACGTGTCGCGCATCATGGCTGCGGAGATCAGCAAGGTGCTTGCGCCGGTCGCCAAGCCGCTGGCACTCGACCTCAATCACAAGCCGCACGTCATCCTCGTGGTCGGCGTCAACGGCACCGGCAAGACGACGACGATCGGCAAGCTCGCGGCCAAGCTGTCGGGCTCCGGCCTCAAGGTCATGCTCGCTGCAGGCGACACGTTCCGCGCCGCCGCCATCGAGCAGCTGAAGATCTGGGCGGATCGCACCGGTTCGGAGTTCATCGGCACGAAGCTCGGCGCCGATGCGGCAGGGCTTGCCTACGACGCCTTCGAGCAGGCACGGGCGAAGAAATCCGACGTGCTGATCATCGACACCGCCGGCCGGCTGCAGAACAAGACCGAGCTGATGGCGGAGCTCGAAAAGATCGTCCGCGTGCTCGGCAAGCTCGATCCGGAGGCGCCGCATACGGTGCTGCAGACGCTCGACGCCACCACCGGGCAGAATGCGCTGAACCAGGTCGAGATCTTCCGCAATGTGGCCGGCGTCAACGGCCTGATCATGACCAAGCTCGACGGCACGGCACGCGGCGGCATCCTCGTCGGCATCGCCGCCAAGCACAGACTGCCGGTCTATTTCATCGGCGTCGGCGAAGGTGTCGAGGATCTGGAGCCCTTCGAGGCGGACGATTTTGCCAAAGCCATTGCCGGGCTGACGCATTGATGCCACAGAAACACGGTTTGCCACCCGCCACTCCAGGCGAGAGAAGTTGAGAACCCATGACGCTCGAAAGCGACACCAAGCCCACCGTTGAAGAAAAGCATCATCCGATGCTGAAGTTCGCGCTCGAGATCGGGCCGCTGCTGGTCTTCTTCTTCAGCAACATCCGTGCGGAGTGGCTGGCCGAGACATTTCCGGCCTTGAGCGCCGTCGGCGGGCCGCTGCTGATTGCGACGGCGCTCTTCATGGTCGCGACGGTGATTTCGCTTATCGTGTCGAAAATTGTCTTCAAGCATCTGCCTGTCATGCCCTTCGTGTCGGGCATCGTGGTCATGGTGTTCGGCTCGCTGTCGATCTGGCTGCAGGACGAAACCTTCATCAAGATGAAGCCGACGATCGTCAATGCGCTGTTCGGCGCCGCCCTCCTGGGCGGGTTGTTCTTCGGCAAGGCACTGCTCGGCTACGTCTTCAACGCCGCCTTCAATCTCGACGAACTCGGCTGGAAGAAGCTGTCCTTCCGGTGGGGCCTGTTTTTCCTGTTCCTCGCGGTCCTGAACGAGGTCGTCTGGCGCAATTTCTCCGACGATGTCTGGGTCAACTTCAAGGTTTGGGGCACGATGCCGATCACGCTCATCTTCACCTTCGCGCAGATGCCGCTGATCATGCGGCATACGGTTTCGGACGTGACGGCGGAAACCAAGCCTTGACCATCAGCGAGGAAGGCCGGTGCGCCGGTTGGGGCTCGCCGCGTCTCTGGATCGCCGTCGCGCTGGCGCTCTTCCTGCTGCAGATTACCGTCCTCTACGCCATGGGCCGGCTGCCGATCTGCGAATGCGGCTACGTCAAGCTGTGGGAGGGCGGGGTCAATTCCAGCGGCAACTCGCAGCATCTGTCGGACTGGTACACGCCCTCGCACATCATCCACGGATTTCTGTTCTACGGCCTCGCCTGGCTGTTGTTTCGCCGCGCGCCGATCGCAGCCAGGCTCTCGTTTGCGGTGCTGGTCGAGGCGGCCTGGGAGATCCTCGAAAACACACCGATGGTGATCGACCGCTACCGCACCACGACGATGGCGCTCGGCTATACCGGCGACAGCATCGTGAACTCCGCCATGGACACGGTGTTCATGGCGATCGGTTTCTTTGCCGCCGCGCGACTGCCGATCTGGCTGACCATTGCAATTGCCGTTGGTTTCGAACTCGCGACGGGCTGGATCATCCGCGACAACCTGACGCTCAACGTGCTGATGCTGATCTGGCCGATCGATGCGGTGCGCGCATGGCAGGGCGCTCTCGGGTAAGGCCTTAGCCGCCGGCTGTCGCTTTCTCGATCGCCGGCAGCAGTTCCTGGGTCAGGCTCCGCTCGTCAAAAGGGCCGACCTTCTTGTAGAGGATCGTGCCGTCGGCGCCGACGAGATAGCTTTCCGGAATGCCGTAGACACCCCAGTCGATCGCCGCCTTGCCGTTCGGATCGACGCCGATCGCGTCGTAGGGGTTGCCCAGTTCGCCGAGGAAACGAAGGGCGTTGTCGTTGCGATCCTTGTAGTTGATGCCGACGATCGTCAGCCGTTCGTCGTTGGCGAGATCGGTAAGGATCGGATGCTCCTGCCGACAGGGGACGCACCAGGAGGCAAAGACGTTGACGAGCGTCAGCTTGCCGGCGATCGCCGCGTCTGTGAGTGCCGGCGTTTGCGACCCCTCCAGAGCAGGCAGGGCAAGGGTGGGCGCCGTCTCCCCGATCAGCGCGGAGGGGATCGTCGAAATGTCGCGGCCGTTGATGTCCTGGTCGTAGAGCATCTTGCCGGCCACCAGCGCGAAGCCGGCAAAGACCAGGAGCGGCAGGAGGGCGAGCAGGTAGCGGCCGATGCCGCGCCGGCGCGGCGTGCTGTTCGTGTCGCTGGTCATCGAGCTTCATCCGTTGTGGCTGACGAACGGCGGCGCACGCCCACGCGCTCGAGCTCTGCAAGTTCCCTTTGGCGCGCCCTGCCGTCCAGGTAGACCCACAGGATCAGGATGCCGATGATCAAGGCTACGATGCCGTAGGAAAGAGCTATGTAGAATGTGTGGCTCATGTCACGCTTCCCGTCCTGCCATGCGGGCTGCCATGCGGCGCTGGGCGCCGACGCGGCGTCGCCAGATCTCGTTGCGCATCGCCATCAGGTGCAGCGTGAAGAACAGGAGGGTGAAGGCGAGCGCCATGACCAGCAGCGGGGTCAGGAACTCGGGATCGATCGTCGGCCCGTCGAGGCGGACGACACTTGCCGGTTGGTGCAGCGTGTTCCACCAGTCCACCGAGAACTTGATGATCGGGATATTGACGAAGCCGACCAGGATCAGCACGGCGCTGAGGCGGGCGGCGCGCGAGGGATCGTCCAGGGCGCGGTTGAGGGCGATCAGGCCGAGATACATCAGGAACAGGATGAAGACGGAAGTCAGCCGTGCATCCCAGACCCACCAGGTGCCCCACATGGGCTTGCCCCAGAGGGAGCCGGTGGCGAGCGCGATCAGCGTGAAGGCGGCCCCGAGCGGCGCGGCGGCCTTGTGGCTGACGTCGGCCAGCGGATGGCGCCAGACCAGCGTGCCAATCGCCGAAAGCGCCATCACGGTGTAGCACATCATCGACAGCCAAGCGGCCGGCACGTGAACATACATGATGCGCACGGTCTCGCCCTGCTGGTAGTCCCCTTCCGTCGTGAAGCTGAGGTAGAGGCCGACCGCGAAGAGGCCGGCGGTCAGACAGGCCAGCCACGGCAAAATCCGGGCGACGAGCGCCAGGAAACGCGTCGGATTGGCGAGATCGCTGAACTTGGTGATGGCGAGGCTTTCGGTCATGGCGGCTTTCTAGGCGAAGACGGCGGCTTCAGGCTTGATTCTAGTCAATCACCGGCGTTGCGCAACGCCAGCGCCGCTCCGACCGGGCCAAGGACTGCGAAAAACATCGTGATCGCCGACAATATCAAGAAAGGCGGCATAAACGGGGCAGGATCCTCGACGGCGGCATAGGACGCGCTGACGCCGAAGATCAGCACCGGCACCGCGAGCGGCAGCACAAGGATCGACACGAGCAGTCCGCCGCGCGGCAGGGCGACAGCCACGGCCGCGCCGACGGCGCCGATGAAGGTCAAGGCGGGCGTGCCGACCAGCAACGTCAGGGCCACGGCGCCGATCGCCTGTTCGCTCATGTTCATGAAGAGGCCCAGAAGCGGCGAGGCGATGACGAGCGGCAGGCCATTGGCAAGCCAATGCGCCAGGCATTTGACCAGCACCGTCAGCACCAGCGGATGTTCCTGCATCAGGATGAGGTCGAGCGAGCCATCCTCCCGTTCTGTCTGAAATAGGCGATCAAGGCCGAGAAGGGCCGACAGCAGAGCGCCGATCCAGACGATGGCGGGTCCGATTCGGGAGAGAAGATTGAGGTCGGGACCGACGCCGAAGGGAATGACGGCGACCACCGTCATGAAGAACAGGATGCCGATCAGAGCACCTCCGCCGGCGCGCACGGAAAGCTTCAGGTCGCGAAGCAGGAGGGCCATCATTGCACGAATGCCTCCGGCAGATCGGCAAAGCCAGTCATGCGAAGCTCCATGGCGTTTTCCAGCCCGAGCGGCTGGTGGGTCGCCGCCAGCAGCATGCCGCCCGCAGCCAGATGCTGCTTGATCAGATCGGTGAAGGTCTGTTCGGCGCGGGCGTCGAGCGCGGCGGTCGGCTCGTCGAGGATCCAGACCGGGCGATAGGCGACGAGCAGCTTGGCGAAGGCCATCCTTCGCTGCTGGCCTGCAGACAGATAGCCGAAGGGAAGATGGGCGATGCCACCCAGACCGACCCGGTCGGCCGCCTCGGCAACGGAGACGCCCGCTCCGCCGTGGAGGTTTCCCAGGAAGCTCTTCCAGAACGACAGGTTCTCCTGCACGGTCAGCTCCGCCTTCATCGCATTGCGATGGCCAAGGTAGTGACCTGCTTCGCAGGCGCGGATCGTTTCGCCTTCGCCGGCCCACAGGACGCGGCCTGCGTCGGCCGGCAGCAGGCCGGCCACGACGCGCAGCAGCGTCGACTTGCCCGACCCATTGCGGCCCGTCAGCACGAGGGCGTCTCCTGACCCGAGCTCGAAGGAAACATCCGAAAACAGCAGATCCTCGCCTCGCCGCGCGGCCAGCCCCTCGGCTCTCAGCCGGATACTCGATGCCTCTGTTATGATTTTGATCACCGGACCTGAAAATTTTGCGCAATTAGCACTTTAGCAGTCTGGAACCCTTCTTAGAAATTATCTATAAGCTACGCAACCACGCCAGCGACCGGCGTGATTAATCATCTTGCGCCGAACGTGAGGACGTCGTCTTCTCGTGCGGACAGCGGAAATGGTCGCACCCGCATCCTGATGTGCAGTAGTGCATAGGCGTCCGCACGCGCGTGTTGGCTCTATAATCAGCGGGGTTGTTCCGTGACCAAATCTCTCGACAGTTTTAATTGTCGCTCCGTCCTTACCGTCGATGGCAAGGATTACGTCTATTACAGTCTTCCCAAAGCGGAAGCCAACGGTCTCCCCGGCGTCTCCAAGCTCCCCTTTTCCATGAAGGTCCTGCTCGAGAACCTGCTTCGCCATGAAGACGGCCGCACGGTCGACAAGGCGCAGATCCTGACGGTTGCCGAATGGCTCAACAACCGCGGCAGCGTCGAAAGCGAAATCGCCTATCGCCCCGCGCGCGTCCTGATGCAGGACTTCACCGGTGTCCCCGCAGTCGTCGATCTGGCCGCCATGCGCGACGCCATGGTG
>JBKBXP010000144.1:0-8197 GCA_046314035.1 Pseudorhizobium sp.
CGCGTCAGTCGCGAGAGCGCAGGCGGACACGTGTCCAGAAAACGGCGTCGGCATAAGTAGGGCGGGTCAAGTACCATGGCGTGGCGGACCCGGACGGGCCGTGAGGCCGCTGCGTTGGGGGGGGCGATCCACTGGCGGTTCCAGGCATAGACCCGCATGTCGCTGCGAAGGCCGCCAATAGCGCTCGCGTCGGAATTGGCTCCGCCAGACGGCTCAGGGTTTCGGTGGGAAGGCACGGCGGGGCGCCTCGACGGGAGGCCGGCACCGTTCAAGCAGTCGGAGCCACCTCTTTGGCCTCATCTGCCGCAGACCGTGTTGATGTTGCTGGGAGAACTTCTGAGAGCGTTCGCCGTTGTAGGGGTTCAGGAGGGATGATCCATGCCGCTTTTCTACCTTCACGTTCGCACCGCATCCGGCTTGATCCAAAACCGAGAGGGCAGTGAGCTTCCTGACCTTGATGCCGCCAAGGTGGTAGCCCGACAGGGGATCAGGGACATCGTCGCTGAGCACATTGCCGCCGGTGAGCCACTTGACCTTCAAGGCATCGAAGTCTGCGACGATGCAGGTCGAGATATTGCCACCGTCACCGTAGCCGACGCGATCTCTCAGACGATCAAGATACCGGAGGATTCGTTTCCGACGGATCTGACCAAATACCTCAACAGTCAGTACAATCCTTGCGACGAGGATGCACAGACGTGAGAGATGTCGCCTGCCGTGCAGCCGGCTGTCCGATCACTTCAAGCCAAGCCATTCATTGAGTTCGGCCTCCGCGCGCTCGAGCGCACTGTAGTTGATCAGCTTTCGCAAAAACGCCACTGAGACCGCCCGGCATCGTAGGTTATAGCGGCCCTCGTCGCCGTCTTCGCCCAGCCGCTGGTAGACGTCAAGCTTCTCGTAGAGCTGCTGCAACCGGTTCTGGACGCTGCGCAGCGAGAGGTTCTGCCGCCTTGCAATCATCCGGTCGGTCAGCCCCAGCGCGATGTCGATGAGGATCTCGTATTCGACATCGGTGAAGCCGTGGGTGTTGCCGAGGCTCTTCTGCTGCATGCCGCGAACCTCGCGGTCGACGACGCATTGCGATTCCATGAAGATGCCGCGCAGGGCAAGCTTCAACCGATCGTCGGAAGCGGACTTCAGGACATACCCGTAGGCGGCTCCCTCCGGAACGATCCGTGACACGCCTCGCACATAGGCTTCGTCGGCGTAGTTCGACCAGAACAGGATGCGGGTGTCAGGTCGTTCCTTCCAGATGGTTCGAGCGGCTTCGATGCCGTTGCGCTCCGACATCTGGAGATCCATGACGATGTGGGCGGCCCGGTGCTGGCGCGCCATGCCTTCGCCGATCCTGCCGTTTTCGGCCTCCAGCACCGTATCGCATTCGGGCAGGGCGGCTCGAACCGCGTCGTGCAGGTAGGACCGGTGGAGAGGATCGTCTTCGATGATGAGGACTTCCATGGTGGCTCCCTTGCTCATGCTGTGCGTGCGGCGTCTTCACCGAGGAACAGCCGGATGCGGGTGCCGTGCCCGCCGCTGCGGCCGATTTCGAACCGCGCCCCGATGAGACGGGCCCTGGTGCGCATGTTGTCGATGCCGTGGCCAGCCTGCTCCTGCGGGTTGCCGATGCCGACACCGTCGTCGGTCACGGCGACGGAAAGGCCTCTCGGGGCGCTCTGGAGGACGACGATGATGTTGGCGGGCTGGCCGTGCCGGACGGCATTGTTGATGGCCTCCTGGACGATCCGGAACAGGGCAATCGCTACCGTCTCTTCCAGACCGTCAAGCTTGCCTTCGCTCTCGTCGATCATCTGCCAGTCTATGGGCAGGCCGCTTTCCCGGACGGATCGGTCGAGGTGATTTTCAATCGCCTGGGCGACGCCGAAGAGCTGCAGGACGGAGGGCTTGGCCTCCTCGATGATCTGCCGCAGGTCGTGCATGCAGTGCTGCAGGCTGCGGAACATCGGCTCCAGCGCTTCTCCCGGCACATCCGGCAGGTGCGTCATCCGCTCCATGCGCCGGGCCAGCCGCGTCAGGTCCGCCAGCGTCTGGTCGTGCAGATCCATGCCGATCCGCTGCCGTTCCGCTTCGAGGGCTTCCGTAAGTTTCAACGCACCGAGCCTCAGTCCTTCCTCACGGGCGCGGGCTTCCGTCTCTACAACGGCCGAACGCTTTGCCTGCTCGGCGGCGCGCAGCGCAAAGAAATAGGGCGCCAGCAAATCGGCGATCGAGCGGGCGTTCTCCACGTCGTCCATCGTGTAGTGATCGGCCTGATGGCTGGAGCAGCTGAGCGCGCCGATGAAATCGCCCTGGACGCGCAGGGGCACGTGCAGGCGGCTGCGCAGCGACAGCTCGATGATCGGGCGCGAGAAGGCGCCGGCAAAGTGGAAACGGGGATCGTTGCAGGCATCGCCGGACAGCAGGTGATCGACCTCGCCGGAGAGCAGGCTGCGAATCGGACTTCCGGTCAGCAGGGCAGGGGGCTGCTTGCTCCAGTCGGTCTCGAGGCCGCTTTCGTAGGCAATATGATATTTTCCGTCGACCATCTTGATGCAGACATCAAGGTGGTCGTGGGGAATGATGTGCCCGATCTCGATGGCGACGGCCTGGATGATGGCGTTGAAATCCAGCTGGCCGGCCAACAGTCGAGAGATGCCGAGATAGTGATCGAAGAGCGAGCTTCGTGTCGAATTGAGCATCAGCGACGTCCTCCCAGCCGTCGGAATTCGGGTAGTCAGCCACCCGGCGCGATTAAGCGCTTCATTGGCGCAATTGTCTTGCGGGATCCCGCATATTTCGCGCGCGTCTCCGCAAGATGCTTGCATGGATTCACCTTTGCAAGTTTGCGCTTCTGCTTCATTCTTCGCGGACTGACGCAATGGCGCCAGTGATGACGTTCGTCCGAGACCGTTGAGGAGCGGGAGCTGACGAATGAGCCCGAGAGGCCCAAAGGGAGGAAAATCATGACCATCAAGAAGATGCTACTGGCATCGATCGCTATCGCATGCGTAACGGCACCCGTTTCCGCATCGGCCGAGACGGCAGACAAGCGGATCGCTCTATCCAACAATTATGCCGGCAATTCCTGGCGCCAGGCCATGCTGACGAGCTGGGACAAGATCACCACGGAGGCGGTCAGCCAGGGCATTGTCGCCGCTGCCGATCCGTTCACGACCGCCGAAAACCAGGCGACAGAACAGGCGGCCCAGATCCAGAACCTGATCCTGCAGGGCTATGACGCCATCGTCATCAATGCGGCATCGCCGACGGCCTTGAACGGCGCCGTCAAGGAAGCCTGCGACGCCGGCATCGTCGTCGTCTCCTTCGACGGCATCGTCACCGAGCCCTGCGCCTGGCGGATCGCCGTCGACTTCAAGGGCATGGGCGAGAGCCAAATCGAATACCTCGCCGAAAAGATGCCCGACGGCGGTAACCTGCTCGAGATCCGCGGTCTGGCCGGCGTTTCGGTCGATGACGAGATCCATGCCGGCATTCAAGCCGGTGTCGAGAAGCACACGCAGTTCAAGATCGCCGGCGCCGTCAACGGCGACTGGGCGCAGGATGTCGCGCAGCGTGCCGTTGCCGGCATCCTGCCGAGCCTGCCGGAGATCAAGGCGGTCGTCACCCAGGGTGGTGACGGCTACGGTGCCGCACAGGCGTTTGCCGCAGCCAATCGACCCGTCCCAACGATCATCATGGGCAACCGCGAGGACGAGCTGCGCTGGTGGAAAGAGCAGAAGGATGCCAACGGCTACGAGACCATGTCGGTCTCCATCGCGCCGGGCGTCTCGACACTCGCCTTCTGGGTCGCGCAGCAGATCCTCGACGGCAAGGACGTGAAGAAGGAGCTCGTCGTTCCGTTCCTGCGCATAGACCAGGACAACCTCGAGGCAAACCTCGAGACCACGGAAGCGGGCGGCGTTGCCAACGTCGAATACTCGCTGGAAGATGCCCAGAAGGTCATCGACGCGGCTATGTAACGGAGCAGTCATTGCTCCACCTCCCAGTCGGATGCGGCGCCTGGCGTCACATCCGGTGGAATCCTCTTGTCCAGTTGATGCTTGCCCATGAACGATAGAATGCCGAAACAGGACGTGGTGGCCGCGCGCGACGTCAAGGTGGCCTTCGGAGCCGTCAAGGCGCTGGACGGTGCCACTCTCGTCATCCATTCCGGCGAATGCGTCGGCCTCGTCGGCCACAATGGTGCCGGCAAGTCGACGATCGTCAACGTCATCAATGGTGGCCTTACCCCGCAGGAGGGCACCATCACTTACGGCGCTGCTTCCGCCGACCACGGTATCACCGCGGCCCGCGCCAGCGGCGTGCGCTGCGTCTTCCAGGAGCTGTCGCTCTGCCCGAACCTGACGATTGCCGAGAACGCCCGCGTCATGCTGAGCGACCTCAAGGGCGCGGGCTGGCGCAGGCGTGGCCTGGCCCTCGTCACGGAGCAGCTCTCTGAAATCTTTCCCGGCCATGGCATCGACTGCGAAAGTGTGGTCGAGGACCTCACCATTGCCGAGCGGCAGATGGTCGAGATCGCGATCAGTTTTGCGGCTGTGGACACGCGTCCGAAGCTCGTCATCCTGGACGAGCCGACATCATCGCTCGACGCGGGGCTGGCAGCGCAGTTGATGGCTTATGTCCATCGCTTCGTGGAGATGGGCGGCTCGGTGCTCTTGATCTCTCACATTCTCGGCGAAATTCTCTCCACCTCGGACCGCATCGTCGTGATGAAGGACGGCAAGGTGGTGGCCGACCGGCCGGCGTCCGATTTCGACACGCGCCGGCTGGTGGAAACCATGGGCAGCGTGGTGCGCGAGCAGGGCTGGCAGCGCTCGGCAAAGTCGAAGACCGGCGCGCCGGTGCTTTCCGTGCCGCCGTTGAAGGACGCGACTATCAAGCTGGAAGCCTTCGCCGGCGAGATCATCGGTCTTGCCGGGCTCGGCGGCCACGGTCAGACCGAGGCGCTTCTCGATCTCTATCTTGCCGCCAACAGCAACTGGTGGCCGGGCGGCGAGCCGAAGATGGCCTTCGTGGCCGGCGACCGCGGCTTGAACGGCACGTTCTCGCTCTGGAGCATCCTCAAGAACCTCAGCATCTCTTCGCTCAAGGGACTGTCGACCCGCAACGTCATCGATACCGACCGGGAGAAGCAGGTGAGCGAGAACTGGAAGAAACGCATCGAAATCCGCACGCCCGACATGCAGAACCCGATCCTTTCCCTGTCCGGCGGCAATCAGCAGAAGGTGCTGTTTGCACGGGCGCTCGCAACGACTGCCAAGATCGTTCTGATGGACGATCCGATGCGCGGCGTCGACGTCGGGACAAAGCAGGAGGTCTACGAGATCCTGCGCGCCGAGGCCGCATCGGGGAGAACATTTCTCTGGTATTCGACCGAAATGGACGAAATTCAGCTGTGCGACCGCGTCTATGTCTTCCGCGACGGAGCCATCGCGGCCGAACTGGTGGGAGACGAGATCACGGAGGCCGGCGTGCTTTCTGCGTCCTTTGCCGGAGGAGAAGCAGCATGAGGCTTTCCTCCAGCGCCGTCCGCCTGATCATACCCGCCGCATCGCTGGCCGTCCTTCTGGCGGCCGTCTTCTACATGCAGCCGCGGGCGATGAGCTATACCGGCCTCAACCTGCTCTTCAATCTCGCCGTCCCCATCGCGCTTGCAACGATTGCCCAGATGCTGATCATGGCGGTCAACGATCTCGACCTTTCGATGGGCGCCTTCGTCAGCTTCTGCGCCTGCGTCACGGCAACCTTCCTGCAGACGTCGCCGGTGATCGGCATCCTGATCTTTCTCGCCGCCATTGCCGTCTACGCGGGCATCGGCGTCGTCATCCATCTGCGGCAATTGCCGTCGATCGTGGTGACTCTGGGGATGAGCTTCGTCTGGGGCGGGCTTGCCGTCCTGCTTTTGCCATCCCCGGGTGGGGCGGCGCCGGAATGGGTTCGCTGGCTGATGACGGTGAAGCCGCCGATGGTGCCGATGGCGATCGTCGCCAGCGTCATCATCGCCGCCGTCACGCATTACGTGGTCATGCGATCCTCCTTCGGGGTGCTGATCCGTGGCGTGGGGGGCAATGACCGTTCCGTGGAGCGGGCCGGCTGGTCGGTGGTCGGCATCCGCGCTGCCGCCTATGCGCTGGCCGGTTTCTTCGCGGTGCTTGCCGGGATTGCCCTCGTCGGCCTGACGACGGCGGCGGACGCCAATATCGCGCTGCGCTACACGCTTCTTTCGATTGCCGGGGTGATCCTCGGGGGTGGTGAATTCGTCGGCGGTCGCGTCTCGCCGATCGGAGCCGTGATCGGCGCGCTGACGCTGACGCTGGCCGGCTCGTTCCTGTCCTTCATGCGGATCTCGCCGGATTGGCAGATCGGGGCACAGGGCGCCATCCTGATCGTGGTTCTGGCGCTGCGCCTTTTCCTGAACCGCCTCGAAAAGCGGGAGAAGAACCGATGACTGCACTGACCGCCAAACCCTGGATCTGGTCCTTTGCCGCAGCGATCCTCGTCTGGATCATCACGGTGCTCTTTACCGGTGGATCGAGTTCCGTGGGCCTGTCCCAGGCCACACTCACCTTCGCGGCCTTCTCGGTGATGGTCGGCATCGGCCAGATGTTCGTGATAACGCTCGGGCCCGGCAACATCGATCTCTCCGTGCCTGCCACGATGACCTTGTCGGGAACGGTGGCGCTGAAGGTGATGGATGTCCAGGACAGCATGATCGCTCTCGGTCTGCTGGTTGCCATCCTCGTCGGCATCGCCATCGGCGTCGGCAATTATGCGCTGATCAAGCTTCTGCGCATCCCGCCCATCATCGCGACCCTGTCGATGAGCTTCATCGTTCAGTCCTGCGCGATCTGGACGAACCGCGGTCTGCGGATCAAGCCGCCGGAAATGCTGTCGGATTTCACGACTTCCTATAGCTTCGGCATTCCGAATGTCGCGCTGGTGGCGCTGGTTCTCTCATTGGCGGCCTGGTTCCTTCTGGAGAAGACGACCTACGGCCGGTGGATCTCGGCGATCGGCCAGAGCAGTTTTGCGGCGCGCATGGCCGGCATACCGGTCGACGGCACGCGCTTCATCACCTATGTCCTCTGCGCCGTCCTGGCCGCTGTCGCCGGCTTTCTGCTCGCCAGCTTCTCCGGCGGTGCGGCGCTTAACATGGGGGCCGAGTATCTGCTGATGTCGATTGCCGTTGTGGTCATCGGCGGTACGGCCGTCGCCGGCGGAAATTCCAACGTTCCCGGGATCTGGGGCGCCTCGCTCTTCATGTTCCTCGTCGTCTCGATGCTCAACACCTATGGCTTTGGAGCCGGTGTCCGCCTCATCCTCACGGGCGTCATCATCATCGCCGTCATTCTCGCCGCCGGCGGCCGGAGGGCCCTGCGATGACAGCACCTGACGTCTTCTCCCGCCACAACAGTTTCCGGACGCCCGCCATGCCGCAGTCAGCTTCTATCTACGAAATCCACGACGAGCGCTTTCGCAGGCTGACGGTTGCCAGTTCCGGGCTCGAGGAGCTCTACGCGGGGTGCCGATGGGCGGAAGGACCGGTCTGGTTCGCCGACATGCAATGCCTGATCTTCAGCGACATTCCGAACCAGCGGATGCTGCGTTGGGTGGACGGTGGCGGCGTGTCCGTCTTCCGGTCCGCCTCCAACTTTGCCAATGGCAATACCCGCGATCGCCAGGGGCGGCTGATCTCCTGCGAGCATGGCGGGCGCCGGGTGGTGCGCACCGAGCTTGACGGGTCGCTGACGGTGATCGCCGACCGGTACCAGGGCAAGCGGCTCAACTCGCCGAACGACGTGGTGGTGCGGTCGGACGACAGCGTCTGGTTCACCGACCCCACTTACGGCATTCTCTCCGACTACGAGGGTTACAAGGCCGAGCCGGAGCAGGCGACGCGCAATGTCTATCGTCTTGATCCCCGCACAGGAGAACTGGAACCTGTCGCGACGGATTTTGGCCAGCCCAACGGCCTGGCCTTCTCGCCCGACGAGAGCAAGCTCTACGTGGCCGACTCCGCCGCGAGCCACGACATCGACGCGCCGCGGCATATCCGGGTGTTCGACGTTGCCGACGGCCGCCGGCTCGTCAACGGCCGGGTGTTCTGCACGATCGACAACGGCGTGCCCGACGGCTTCCGGGTCGATGTGGAGGGAAATCTCTGGACCAGCGCGGGAGA
>JBKBXP010000145.1:0-8167 GCA_046314035.1 Pseudorhizobium sp.
GCGGCGAAGTCGAGCGTATCCTGTCGATGGTGGACGGTGCGATCGTTCTCGTCGATAGCTCCGAGGGCCCGATGCCGCAGACGAAGTTCGTGGTCTCCAAGGCGCTCAAGGTCGGCCTTCGCCCGATCGTGGCGATCAACAAGATCGACCGTCCCGACGGCCGCCACGAGGAAGTCATCAACGAAGTCTTCGATCTCTTCGCAAGCCTCGACGCCACCGACGAGCAGCTCGACTTCCCGATCCTCTATGGCTCGGGTCGTGATGGCTGGATGAACGTCGCCCCGGAAGGTCCGAAGGACCAGGGTCTTGCTCCGCTTCTCGACCTGGTCATGCAGCATGTGCCCGAGCCGAGCGTCGGCGACGCAGACGGCGCCTTCCGCATGATCGGCACGCTGCTGGAAGCCAACCCCTTCCTCGGCCGCGTCATCACCGGTCGCATCCACTCCGGCTCTATCAAGCCGAACCAGTCCGTCAAGGTTCTGGGTCAGGACGGCAGGGTGGTCGAAACCGGCCGTATCTCCAAGATCCTCGCATTCCGCGGCATCGAGCGCACAGCAATCGACGAAGCCCATGCGGGTGACATCGTGGCGATCGCGGGCCTGTCCAAGGGCACCGTGGCCGACACCTTCTGCGACCCTTCGGTCAGCGAACCGCTGTCTGCACAGCCGATCGATCCGCCGACCGTCACCATGTCCTTCCTCGTCAACGACAGCCCGCTGGCCGGCACCGAAGGCGACAAGGTCACGAGCCGCGTCATCCGCGACCGTCTGTTCAAGGAAGCCGAAGGCAATGTCGCGCTGAAGATCGAAGAATCGGAAGGCAAGGATTCCTTCTACGTCTCCGGCCGTGGTGAATTGCAGCTGGCCGTCCTGATCGAGACCATGCGCCGCGAAGGCTTTGAGCTTGCCGTGTCGCGTCCGCGCGTCGTGATGCACAAGTCCGAAGACGGCACGCTGATGGAACCGATCGAAGAAGTCGTGATCGACGTCGACGAGGAGCATTCCGGCGTCGTCGTGCAGAAGATGTCCGAGCGCAAGGCCGAGATGACGGAACTGCGTCCGTCCGGCGGCAATCGCGTTCGTCTGGTGTTTTACGCGCCGACCCGCGGCCTGATCGGCTACCAGTCCGAACTTCTGACCGATACCCGCGGCACGGCGATCATGAACCGGCTGTTCCACGACTACCAGCCGTTCAAGGGCGAAATCAGCGGCCGCAACAACGGCGTTCTGTTGTCCAACCAGTCGGGCGAAGCGGTCGCCTATGCCATGTTCAACCTGGAAGATCGCGGCCCGATGATCATCGAGCCGGGCGAAAAGGTCTATGCGGGCATGATCGTGGGCATCCATTCGCGCGAGAACGATCTGGAAGTGAACGTCCTGAAGGGCAAGCAGCTCACCAACATCCGTTCTGCAGGCAAGGATGAAGCCGTGAGGCTGACGCCGCCGATCCGCATGACGCTTGACCGGGCGCTGTCCTGGATCCAGGACGACGAGCTCATGGAAGTCACGCCAAAGTCGATCCGGCTGCGCAAGACGTACCTTGATGCGAACGATCGCAAGCGATTCGGTAAGGGCAAGGTTGCCGGCTGAACGAGCAGCAAGACCAAAAAAACCCGGCCATGTGCCGGGTTTTTCTTTTGTGTCTTTAACTGAGCCAGACTTGTGACGTCGGTTAAAAATGCGTTAACGTAAATGAAGGAGGCCTGCTTCTAGTCTGGGGACAGGGCTTCTGCTGAAGTATCATGTTCTCGTTATACCCGATGAATGGGTTCAGAGTGGCGTTATGAAAACGTTGTCTATCGATGTGCGGCGCGCAGAGCCGCAGGATGCACGTGCCGTGTCCGAGGTCCACCGGTTGTCGTGGAACCAGGCCTACGCCGGGCTCATCCCGCACAAGCCGCTGACGCATATGATCGAACGCCGTGGGGAAGCCTGGTGGCGCAAGGCCAGCCGCGGTCCGGCCACGCTTCTCGTTGTCGACGTCGCGGGCAGCATTGCCGGCTATGCCACGATCGGGCTCAACCGGGCCAAGGCGCTGCCCTACGACGGTGAAATCTACGAGATCTACCTGCGTCCCGAATTCCAGGGGATCGGACTTGGCCGCCGCCTGTTCGGCGAGAGCCGTAGGCTCCTGAAGTCGCTGGGCTGCGAGGGCCTGGTCGTATGGTGCCTCGAGGACAGCGAACATGCCTCGCGCTTCTTCCGTCGGCACGGTGGGCTGGACATGGTCGAGGGGCTGGAAGACTTCGGCGGAACGTCGCTGCGCAAGATCGGCTTCGTCTGGCCTCGCTTGGCGTAAACCAGCGTTTCATGGAAGGCTTGCCTCACCGGCGACGAAAGGCGAGTTGCCTCGCGGCATTTTTCCCAGTATCGAAGCCCATCATCCAACCTCACTCCGGGAACCAGAATGCGTATCGATGCGATTTCCATAGGGAAGAACCCTCCTGAAGACATCAACGTGATCGTCGAGGTCGCCGTCGGCGGTCACCCGATCAAGTATGAGATGGACAAGGAGGCCGGCGCGCTGATCGTCGACCGTTTCCTCTATACGCCGATGACCTACCCCGGGAACTACGGCTTCGTGCCGCACACCCTTTCGGAAGACGGCGACCCGATCGACGTGCTGATCTGCAATACGCGGCCGCTGGTGCCTGGCTGCGTCATTAACGTGCGCCCGATCGGCGTGATGGTGATGGAAGACGACGGCGGCAAGGACGAGAAGATCCTGGCCGTGCCGGTTCCGAAGCTGACCCAGCGTTACGACAAGATCAAGAACTACACCGACATGCCCGAGATCACGCTGAAGCAGATCGAGCACTTCTTCGAGCACTACAAGGATCTGGAGCCCGGCAAGTGGGTCAAGATCGGTGGCTGGCAGGACGTCGACGTCGCCAAGACACTGATCGTCGAGGCCATAGAGCGCTACAAGGCCAGCAAGTAATCAACTGCTGCCAAGCGCCAGAATTTTTGCACCGATATCCTCCGGGTCGCCCTCGACCCGGAGGATTTTTCTGCGCGCGGTTTCACCGCTGACGATCGAGATGGCGCTTTTCGGATAACGCAGGGACTTGGCGAGAAGCACCACCAGCGCCTTGTTGGCCTTGCCGGCTTCGGGAACGGCCGTGACGCGCGCCTTCAGGACGCATTCGCCATCTGCCAGGATCTCGAAGCCTTCCAGCGCATCCCGAGAGGCACCGGGCGTCAGCCGAACGGTGAGGCGGACATGATCGGGATGCCGGCTGAAGGGCAGTTCACGCAACGAGCGGGTAGATGCTGGTCCACAGAAGCGAGCGCAGGAAGAAGATGATCAGCAGGACGATGACCGGCGAGAGGTCGATGCCTCCCAGATTGGGCATGACCCGCCGGATCGGCCGCAGCACGGGCTCGGTGACGTTGTAGAGAAAACTGCCGATTGCACCGACGAACTGATTGCTCGAATTGATCACGTTGAAGGCGTAGAGCCACGAGAAGATGGCGCTGGCGATCAGCACCCAGGTGTAGAGGTTCAGGGCCAGGTCAATCGTCTGAAACAGCGCGAGCATTCAGGTCTCCATTTGTTGTTGACAGACATGTAGCCATTGGAGAACTAACGGACAAGTGCAGTGCCCGTGCGCGATCCGAATCATGTTTAATGTGTTTTCCGGGATCCCGCGCCGGCGTGTTGAAAGTCTTCCGCTGATGTCCACCTCCACTGCCGGTGACCGGTTTGCAGCCTTTCGCCATGTCTCCTATGCCCGGTTCTTTACAGCCCGTTTCCTCGCCGCCTTCGCGATCCAGATCATCAGCGTCTCGGTTGGCTGGCAGATGTACGATGAAACCGGCAGCGCGCTCTATCTTGGCCTGATCGGTCTCTTCCAGTTCCTGCCGTCGCTGCTGCTCATTCTCGTGACAGGCTCCGTTGCCGACCGTTACAACCGGCGGGTGATCGTGGCGATCTGCCTCGGGGTCGGTGCCGTCTGCGCCACGGCCCTGCTGATGCTGACCATCACGGACATGTTCCTGCCCTGGCTGGTGTTTGCCATCCTGACGGTCTTTGGCATCGAGCGCGCCTTCATGGGACCTGCGGTGCAGTCGCTCGCTCCGAACCTCGTTCCGGAGCGCGACCTTGCCAATGCGATCGCCTGGAACTCCTCCTCCTGGCAGACCGCGTCCATCGTCGGTCCGGTGGCCGGTGGGCTTCTCTATGGCTTCAGCGCCGTTGCCGCCTATTCGGTGGCGCTGGTCTTCCTGGTGCTTGCCGGCTTGCTGACCCTGATGATAGCGAAACCGCCGCAACATACCGGATCGCGTACGGTGAGCTGGAACGAGATCCTCGCGGGCTTCCGCTTCATCGGCCAGCAGAAGATCGTGCTGGGTGCAATCTCGCTCGACCTTTTCGCGGTGCTGCTCGGCGGCGCCGTGGCGCTGATGCCGATCTTTGCGCGCGACATCCTGGTGTTGGGGCCGTGGGGCCTCGGGCTTCTGCGGGCGGCGCCGGGGATCGGCGCCGTGGCCGTCGCGCTTTGCCTCGCCTTCTACCCGATCCGCCACCACGCGGGGATCTTCATGTTCGTGGGCGTGGCACTCTTCGGGGTCGGCACCGTCGTGTTCGGCCTGTCTGAAACCGCATGGCTGTCCATCGCGGCCCTGATGCTGATGGGTGCCTCCGACATGATTTCGGTGTTCGTGCGCGAAACGCTGATCGCGCTCTGGACCCCCGATGAGGTGCGTGGTCGTGTCAATGCGGTCAACATGATGTTCGTCGGCGCTTCGAACGAGCTCGGCGAGTTCCGGGCCGGCACGATGGCGTCCGTCATCGGCGCCGTGCCGGCTGTCGTGATCGGCGGCGCCGGGACGCTTGCCGTGGCCGTCGTCTGGGCCTGGGGTTTCCCGCAGTTGCGCAAGATCGATACGCTAGAAGCGCCAGACCGGTAGCCGTCGTTCAGCCGGTTCGGCGCTGCGCCATGCCCGCCGTGTCCAACTGGCTCTTCTCCTGCCGCTCAAAAACGAGCGCCAGAAAGTTAGACAGCCACTGGCGAAGGGGAGCGTCGAAGATCATCCGACCTTCCAGGTGCTCGCTGCCCTTCTGCGCATTCGGCATGATGAAGCGGTGTTCGCCGCGAACCACCCAGCGCTGCATCATCGCTCGGGTCAGTTCGGCGTGGAACTGCACGCCCCAGGCATTGTCGCCGTAGCGGATCGCCTGGTTGGGATAGATGTCGCCCTCGGCGAGACGCTGCGCACCATGCGGCAGGCTGAAGCCTTCACGATGGAAGTGATAGACCATCTTCGGCCAATGCGGCATCAGCAGCCGGCCGTGTTCGGTCGGGCGGAGCGGATACCAGCCGATCTCCGTAAGCTCATCCTTCGCAGGCCCGACCGTGCCGCCGAGGTGCCGCACCATCATCTGGGCACCGAGGCAAATGCCGAGGAAGGGCTTGTTCTCCTTCAGCGGAACGGCGATCCAGTCTGTCTCTGTCTTGACGTAAGGGTCCGGGTCATTGGCGCTCATCGGGCCGCCGAAGATCACGACCCCCGCGTGGCGGGCCAAGGTTGTGGGCAGCGAATCGCCCACCACAGGCCGGCGGATATCGAGCGGGTAACCCATTTCCACAAGCATCTGCCCGACGCGGCCGGGAGAAGAGGTTTCCTGGTGGAGCACGATCAAGACCGGGAGCTTGGTCGTCCCGAAGGATGGTGTCATCAGCATCGGTTTTCCTTCTAGTCGCCTCCCGCGTCTCCTGCCGCGTCTCCTCCCGGTTGACGTGCCGCCGCCTGCTGGCGCTGAAGGACGCGGTCGCGTGCCGAAACGCCGAGAAGATCGGCGACGCGCCAGATCACGTGATCCTCCATCTCGCTTCTTTCGCCGTCGGCATGAACCAGATCCCAAAGGATGCCGAGCAGTTCGACGCGTTCTTCCTCGTCCAGATGCCGCTTAAGATCCGAGGTGAAGCGATAATAGTCAACCGCTTCGTGGCCCGCCTCGCGTCCGGCGTCGATCAGCGAGGCAAGCTGGTCGCCATCGAGCTGATAGCGTTCGCGCAACAGCGCACGGAGCATGTTCTGCTCGTCCGGCGAGACGTTGCCGTCCGCCTCCATCACCTGGAAGCAGAGCGCGGCGAAGGCAACCTGCGGATCGCCGGGGGCAAACTCCGCTTCGGGCTGACGGGAGGCGAGGTTCTGGATGAAGGTTTGCACCCGTTCGAACATTGCTGCAGGTCCCGTCAAAAGAGGCGAAGGCGATTGGGAGGTTCTTGCGACGCGTTCGGATCCTTCACGCCCGGATCGTCCGGAGGGCGGTGGAAGAAGGGTTCGTCATCACTCTCGTCCGCGTTCCTTGCGGCATCTCCCACTACAGGCTTGGACTTTTCGGGTGCACGGTCGGCCGCGACCCCGGTGGGTGCCTTCGCCTGTTGGGGCTGGTCATTCAGCGCCTTTGGTTTCTCGGCACTCTTGTTCTCCGGAATCTTGACTTCCGTTGTCTTCATCTCCGGGATGGTGGGCTCCGCTGCCGTGACGTCTGAAGGGCCGGTCGCCGCGTCTATCACGTCCCGCGAGGTCGGTTCGCTCCCGGGTGTCGCTTCTGAAGAGGAGACCTGTGCGGGAGAAGGGTTCACCGGCGGTAGCTCGGCGATCGCCCTGTCGCCGAGGCTGCCTTCCTCGATCGGGCCTTCCAGCTGCCCGAACGGGATCTTCCATTCGAAGGCATCGATGCGGCCGGTGACGGGGGAGACGGCGAGCCAGTGGTCGGAAACGATGCCGTCCGCGACCCAGGCGGGATCGCGCGGCGCGCGCAGCGCCTGCGACATCCAGTGGCGGATACGGCCCTGGTCGCCGGTGTCTGCTTCCTCGATATCTGCCAGCAGAAGATAGATGCTTTCCCGGGGCTCCATGCGCGCGGCGGCCTCGGCTTTCGCACGCGCCTTGTCGAGTTCGCGCGCGTCGAGTGCCGCTTCCGCGACGGCGATCAGCGATTCGACGTTGTGGGGCCGTATCGTCTCCAGCTTTTCAGCCCGTTTCAGGCGATCGACCGCGCTGTCGCCGCTGCGGGCGCGCACATAGGCTCGGGCGATGTCCGGATGCGGCGACAGCTTCCAGACGCTGTCGAGGACGGACGCGGCGCGGCGGGTATTGTCCTCGCGCAGATAGGCCTTGGCAGCGATGACCGCGGCGGGGACAAGATCCTTGGAAAGCTTCAGGGCAGCGAGCGCGTCGTCGCGTGCCCCCTTCGGATCGCCCTCCAGTCGCTCGCCGGCCTTGGCCGTCAGCAGAACCGCCTTCCAGCGCTCCGCCTGTTTCTTCTCGATCACGTTGGCGATCTTCTGCTGATCCAGGAGGCGAATGGCGTCGTCCCAGCGGCCAGCGCGGCAGCGATATTCCAGCGTCGCCTGTGCAGCCCAGGGAAGGTAGGGGGCATGTTCGGCGGCGCGTTCCGCATATTGACGAGCTGCTTCGTCAGCGCCGAGACGACGGGCTTCAACATAGAGGCCACGCAGGCCAAGCTCGCGGGTTTCCGGATCCTCGGCCATGCGCTGGAACTTCGTGCGCGCATCGTCGTGGCGTCCCTCGATCAGGGCGGCCTGGGCTTCGAGAAGATGCAGAAGCGGCTCCTGGTCGGCGCGCAGCAGGGATTGCGCCCGAAGGCTCATCTTGCGCGCCAGAAGCGCATTGCCGGCGCCAGCCGCAATCAGGCCCGTCGAAAGCGCCTGGTAGCCGCGGTCGCGCTTACGGGCGCGGAAATGCCGGCGGATGGAATGCGGCGAGGTCCAGATCACCTGGAATAGCCACCACAGGACCATGATCGCAATGATGACGGCCGCAACGGCTGTCGCAGCCACCATGAGGCTGGTTTCGACCAAGTAGTCCTGCCAGGTGATGGCAATGAAGCCCGGGCGGTCGGCGAGCCAGGCAAAGCCCCAACCGAGAGCAAGGACGACGAGGATGAACGCAAACAATCTGATCATTCTGACGTCTTTCAGTTGGAGCTTCTGGTCTCGGTGACGGCACGCGTGAGCGTGTCACCGAGCAAGGCATCGATGGCGATCCGGGCATCAAGGGCCTGCTTGAAATCCTGGGAAACAGCCTTGGCCTCCTGTGGCAGGGTCTCCCATTCGGCGGCGGCGGCGGCAAGATCCTCGCTCTGCAGCGCATTTTCCATCCGGGAGACGATGGCTTCCGCCGTCTCGCCC
>JBKBXP010000146.1:0-8153 GCA_046314035.1 Pseudorhizobium sp.
CCCAGCGTCACGCCGCGCACGTTGCGCGCAAAGAAGGGAATGTTGACCACTGCGATGGCGTAGAGCGCGTTCATCAGCCCCGGCCCCAGAACGGCGACGATGGCCAGCGCCAGCAGGATGTAGGGAAAGGCCATCAGCATATCGATGCCGCGCATCATCAGGTTGTCCGTGCGTCCCCCCGCATAGCCGGACACGATACCGATGGTGGATCCGATCACCGCCGCGACCAGCGTGGCGGAGAAGCCGACGACCATGGAGACGCGGCTGCCCCAGATCAGCCGGCTGAGGATGTCACGTCCCAGCTGATCCGTCCCGAGGATATGGCCTGGCGAGAACAGGGGCTGCAGACGATCCGCGGGCGCCGTGGCATCCGGATTGGGCAGCGGCAATACCGGCGCCAGGAGCGTCAGCAACACCAGCGCCGACAGCATGCAGAGCCCGACGGTCGCCAGCCGGTTGTTGAAGAGCAGCGTCCAGGAGGAGACGCGGCCGGAACCTGCCGCCGGCTGCGATCGGGTGGCCAGTACCTCGCTCATGTACGGATCCTCGGATCGAGCATCGTCTGGACCACGTCGGCGATGAGGTTAAACAGCACGTAACTGCCCGCAACGACCAGCACCCCACCCTGCACCAGGAGAATGTCGCGCGTGGAGATCGCCTTGACCAGCATGGCGCCGACGCCCGGCCACTGGAAGACCGTCTCGATATAGACGGCACCGCCCAGCACGAAACCGGCCTGGATGCCGATCACCGGAATGACGCTGACGAGCGCGGCCCGAAAGGCATGCCGGTAGATGACGCTGCGTTCCGGCACTCCTTTTGCTCTGGCCGTGCGGATGAAGTCCTGGCGCAGCACCTCGAGCATGGCCGCCCGCGTCAGCCGGGCGATGACGCCGGCTGCGACCACGGCAAGGGTGGAGGCCGGCAGGATGAGGTGAAGCAGAAGATCCTTCAGGTCGCCGCCGCCATAGACCGCATACATGCCGCTTGCAGGCAGCAGCCGCCACTTCACGGCAAAGAGCAGGATCAGGATCAGGCCGAGCCAGAAGGACGGCATGGAGATGCCGGCGAGGACGGTGAAGGTGATGACCTTGTCGACCCAGCCGAACTGCCGGACCGCGGAGACCACGCCGGCGACGAGACCGATCACCGAGCACAGCACGAGCGAGACGCCGGCGAGTACCAGTGTCGCCTGGAAGCGCTCCAGCACCTCGTCCAGAACCGGGCGATTGAGCGCAAAGGAGCGGCCGAAATCGCCCTGCAGGACATTGGCGATCCAGATGAAGTATTGCTGCACGAGCGGCTTGTCGAGGCCGAGGTCGCTGTTGATCCGCGCGACATTCTCCGGCGTCGCATAGGCGCCCAGAATGGCGATCGCCGGATCGCCCGGGATCATCGCCATCACCAGGAACACGATGACCGACAGTCCGAAAAGGACGGGGATCATCGAAAGGAGCCGCTTGAGGATGTAGGACGGCATGAACTGCCTCCGCAGACGCGCACCGGTCCGCCGCCGCAGCGGCCGGACCGGCAGCGGGGATTACTTGCTGACGTCTTTGAGATGCAGCAGGAAGGACGGCTGAAGCTTGAAGCCCTGAACGGCCGCAGTTGTCACGGCGTTCTGCTTCCAGTTGGCGACGAAGAGCCACGGCGCATCGTCGTGGACGATCTGCTGCACTTGACCGTAAAGCCTACCGCGTTCCGCCTGGTCCGTGGAGGTGCGTGCCTGATCGAGAAGCTCGTCGATTTCCGGATTCGAGTAGTAGCCGGAGTTGAAGCCGCCGTTCTCCGGCTGCGCATCGGTGCGCAGCGTCAGATAGGGCACGGTGTCCGGATCATTGGTCATCCAGGCCATCTCGGCCATATCGGCCTGCCCCTCCAGGCCAGCGTTGACGCGGCCGAGGAAGGTGTTCCACTCGTAGCTCTCGATGGTGACGTCGAAGCCGACGGCCTGCAAGTCTGCCTGGATGGCCGCTCCCATGACGACCGGATTGAGCATGCCCGAACCGCCCTCGGTCACGTAGAAGGTCAGCTCCGGGTTCTCGACACCGGCCTCTGCCAACAGCGCCTTGGCCCGTTCCGGATCGTAAGGATAGGGCTCCACGGCGCTTTCGACCCAGTTGAACGCCGGCGGGATGGGGCCAGCAGCAACGGTCGCGGTGCCCTGCAACACATCGTTGACCAGCGTCTCCTTGTTGACCGCATAATTTGCCGCCTGGCGAACCCGTTTATCGGCGAACGGTCCTTCTTTCGTGTTGAGGATCGAGAACCAGACGTGCGGACCGGCCTGCTCGGCAACGGTGAAGTTGGCGTCCGACTTGAACGACGAGAGGTTGTCCGGCGGCACTTCGACCATGACGTCGATACCACCCGACAACATCTCCGCGACGCGCGTGTTGGAATCGGTGATCGGACGGAAGACGACGGCCTCGAGCGCCGGCGCGCCGTCCCAGTAGTCCTCGTTCCGCTCCGCGGCGACCAACTGGTTGGACTGCCATTCGGCAAACCGGAAGGGTCCCGTGCCGGAAGGATTCCGCCCGTATTCCGCGCCATGCTGCTCGACCGCCGCAGGTGAGACGATGAGGCCGGTGGGATAGGCGAGATTGGACAGGAAGGGCGCGAAGGGCTCCTTCAGCGTGAATCCCACCGTGTGCTCGTCAATCACCTCGACCGCATCGATCGAGGCGAAGTTGAAGGACAGCGGAAACGGCCCGGTGTCATGGAAGGGGTGATCCTCCTTCAGCATCCGGTCGAAATTGAACTTGACCGCAGTGGCATCGAAGGCCGAGCCATCATGAAATTTGATGCCCTGCCGAAGCGCGAAGGTGTAGGTCTTCCCGTCGTCGGAGATCGTCCAGCTTTCCGCAAGCGCCGGCTCCACTTCGAGCGTCCCGTCCTTGTACCGGACCAGGCCATCGTAAAGGTTCACGAGGATGCGGAAGTCATTGGTGGCCGTCACCGCGTGCGGATCAAGAGACTGCGGCTCGGCGATTTGCCCGACGATCAGCACATTGGGGGGTGTTTGCGCGGCCGCGGAGAAGCCCGCCAGCGCAAAGGCAACGGCGAAAGTCGCCCTTTGAAACAGCCTCTTCATGGGGAAGATCCTTTCGATTTGGCACGGTCCGTAAATAAGGTAGCCCCGTCATCCGCGATGACAAGGCATTTGCCGCATTTGCGGTGAAGCTTAGGCGCTATAGCCAGGTCCACGACCCTGGCCGGCCAGTAGCCAGCCGACGCTGACCTGCAACACACCTGCGAGCATGTCCAAGCGGTTGGCGCGTGGCTCGGCCCGGTCGTTTTCCCAGTTGGCCCAGGTTGCCGCTTCGACGCCCAGCACGGCCGCCGTTTGCTCCACGGACATCGCAGCCGCGTCGCGCGCGAGTGAGATCCTCCCGCCCAGCGTGTCGTCGTCGATCATTTCGGGATTATGCATTATGGAAATCTCCACCAACTTCCGGAAGAGAGCCAGCCGGGCGCAAACCCGGCCGGCCAGTTCATCTGCGATTACTCGCTGCCGACCCAGACCTTCACCTGGTCCGGATGATCGGCGATGTACTTCTCGATGGCGGCGTCATAGGACGTCTCCTGCGCCGCAAACATGCCCGCCTCGAGATCGGCGACCGGCAGCTTCATGCGCGACAGGAAGGCTGCCACTTCCGGGTTGTCTTCCTTGAAGCCCTTGCGGGCCAGGATGTCGACATGCTCTGCCTCACCGAGGGACTTCTTCGGGTCTTCGATGTAGCGGATGTCGTATTTGCCGAACATCCAGTGCGGGCTCCAGGACGTGGCCACGAACCAGCCTTCCGAGCGCATGGCGCGATCGACGGTCGTCAGCATGCCGGCTTCGCTGGAAATCTGCAGGTTGTAGTCGTCGAGGCCATAGTCCTTGACGGCCTGCTGCGAGAGCCGCGTCAGGCCGGCTCCCGGATCGATGCCCTGGATGGTGCTGTCCAGCTTCTCCTTGACTTCGTCCTTCGACAGGTCCTCGATCGAGCTGATCATGTCTTCGGGGATGTAGGCGGGAACGACCCAGCCGAGCTTGGCGCCTTCATAGACGGTGCCGAGCGTTTCGACGTCGTCTTCGACCCTGGCGAAATAGTCCGCATGGGTCTGCGGTAGCCATGCCATCATCATGGCGTCCAGGTCGCCACGGCTGACACCCTGGTAGAGAGGCGCAACATCGGTCTGCACCAGTTCGACTTCCTGGCCGAGTTCATCCTCGATCAGCTTGGCAGCAAGCTTGGTTACGAATTCCGCGTCGGACCATGCGGCCCAACCGATTTTCACGGGTTCTGCATCCTGTGCCAGTGCCGAGGTTGCAACACTGCTCGCCATCGCTGCGGCGATGCCCATGGAAAGAATCTTCTTGATCATATCTGCTCCTTTTTGGAAGGTTCGCATCGGGCATTTGCCCGCTTTGACGCATCGCGACGATCAGGCTGGTGCCTGCTCGGTCTGTTGCCGCGCTGCCTTCGGGAAGAAGGTGCGCCAGAAGGCTGGCCGCTCCTTCCCAAAACTCTGAGTGATGCGGTCGAGAACGACCGCGAGAATGACGACCGCGAGGCCGCCTTCGAAACCGGTGCCGACATCCAGGCGCTGGATGCCCGTCAACACGGTATTGCCGAGACCACCGGCGCCGATCATGGAGGCGATCACCACCATGGACAGCGACAGCATGATCGTCTGGTTGATGCCGGCCATGATCGATGGCAGGGCGTTCGGCAGTTGGACCTTGAAGAGCAGCTGCGACGACGTGCAGCCGAAGGCCTGGCCCGCCTCGACGAATTCGACGTCGACCTGGCGGATGCCGAGATTGGTGAGACGCACGACTGGCGGCATGGAAAAGATGACCGTCGCAATCGTCCCCGGCACGGCGCCGAGGCCGAAGAACATCGCCGCCGGAATGAGATAGACGAAGGCCGGCATCGTCTGCATCAGGTCGAGCACGGGACGCACGACCGAGGCGACGGAATCCTTGGCGGCCATGGCGATGCCAAGCGGCAGACCGATCAGCATGGCAATCACGGTGGACGCAATCACCAGGGACAGCGTTTCCATCATCGCTGGCCAGAGGCCCATGGTATCCACCAGCCAGAGCGCGACACCCGTGAAAACGGCAAAACCCGTTCCGACCCGCCAGAGCGACAGGAGGACGAAAATCGCCAGTCCGACCAGCATGGGCATTGCTGCCAGGGTATCCTGGATACCGTCGGTGACGAAACCGATGGTAGCCGCGATACCTTCAAGCGCGGGAGCGAAGTTGTCGAGAATGTAATTGACGATCGTATCGACGCCGTCACCAATGTCGAAGTTCATGATTGCTTCCAATCCCTGATGTGTCAGCTGGCGCGATCAAGCGTCTCGAGAAGAACCGACTTGCTAATCGATCCCACGTAGCGGCCCTGTTCGTCGACGACGGGAAGTGGCCAGGCGCTGCCCGCGACCCGCCCGAGAACGGTGGCCAGAGGTTCGCTCGCTGCAATCGGCTCGATGTCTGCCAGGAAGGCGTTTCGGTAGGGATCGGTGGAACCGGTCCTGACCTTTTCGACCAGCGAGGATTGGCTGACCATGCCGTGGTACTTCTTGTCGCGGCCGAGAACGATTGCGTATTCCCGGTCGAAGTTCTGCATGCGCTCGAGCGCCGCCGCGACCGAGACGCCCTGCCGGTCGATGATCGTCACCTGCGTCTGGCGGGCGATGTCGCCTGCCTTAAAGACCTGGGTGACATCGACATTGCGGAAGAAGGACCGGACATAGTCATTGGCGGGCTGCGTCACGATCTCGTCCGGCGTTCCCACCTGGATGACGCTGCCGTTCTGCATGATGCAGATCCGGTCACCGATCCGCATCGCCTCGTCGAGATCGTGACTGACGAAGACGATCGTGCGGCTATGCTCCGCCTGCAGGCGCACCAGTTCGTCCTGCATCTCGGTGCGGATCAGCGGGTCGAGTGCCGAAAACGCTTCGTCCATCAGCAGGATCGTCGGCTCGCTGGCCAGCGCCCGGGCAAGCCCGACGCGCTGCTTCATGCCGCCCGAAAGCTGGTTGGGACGGCTATCGGCGTAGCCTTCGAGCCCCACGGCCCGGAGCGCGACCAGCGCCTTGTCCGTCCGCTCCGCCTCGCCGACGCCTGCAACCTCCAGCCCGAAGGCAGCATTGTTGAGCACGGTGCGGTTCGGCAGCAGAGCAAATGACTGGAACACCATGCTGATGTCGCGGCGGCGAACGTCGATGAGTTCCTTGCGGGACATCTTGGTGATGTCGCGTCCGTCGATTTCGATGGAACCGGCAGTGGGCTCAATCAGGCGGTTGAGAAGGCGAAGGAGGGTTGATTTGCCCGAGCCGGAGAGCCCCATGATGACGAAGATCTCGCCATCCTTGATATCGAAGCTCGCATCGTTGACGCCGATCGCACAGCCGGTCTCGGCGTGGATGTCGGTCTTGCTCTTGCCGGATTTCACCATGGCAAGCGCCTTGTCGGGCCGTTCGCCGAAGACCTTGAAAACATTCTTCAGGCTGATCTTGAGTCGGCGATCCTCTTCGGACACCGGGACAGAAGTATTGGCTTCCATTTTTCCTTCTGCCTTGCGCCACGGCAAGGCAACCCTCCATCGACATTGATGATTGACGCAGTATTGCGTCGCGCTGCTGACCAGTCCTCTGAGGCATCGTGGCAATAGCCACAACAACAGAGGCACCCTCGGGAGAATTTCCGAGAGCGACGAGACTGAGTATCGGCCACGGAACTGAACCACCTCCGACAATTGTCATGGAGGCGGTCAGCAGCGACAGTGACGTCTACCTAACGCAGCAGAACTACGATGTCCATGGAAAATTCGTCCCGACAATCGCCAATTATCAAAACAGGATACCCAGAAACTGGCGGAACCGATTAAGATTGTGCAACTATCTGCCGAGATCCCCAGACCTGCGGGTCTTGATGGCTAGCGCCGCAACTGCCTTCTGGCCATCGCCAGAACGGTGAGCGCCGCAACGCCCGCTCCTGCAATCAGCACGCGGGCTGCCGTTCCCGAGATGGAGCCAACGGAGGGGGACGATTCCCGGTCGAACCGTCCCTGCGCCCCGACATCCAGATCGACCGGTTCGAAGAGATTGTCCAGCCGACCCGAGTGGTTGGCGAGAGCGTCCATCTGGCCTTCGTAGGCCTGGGATGCCGCCATCCTGTCCGTCAGCCCCGGCAGGAGGAGGCCGCCGATGATCGTCTTCACCGTCGGGCGGCCAACCCAGAGTTCCCGAGGCGCGGTCATTGCGCCCTTGTAGATCTGCTCCGCGACGGCTTCCGGCACAAACACCGGCGCGACCGGCCGCGGCTGGCGCTCGGTCTTGCACCGGGCCCAGTCGAATTGCGGCGTGTTGACCGCCGGCAGATGGATCATCGAGAGCCGGATGGGAGATCCGTCATGGATAAGTTCCGCTCGGATGGCATCCACGAAGCCGCGCACCGCAGCCTTGGCTCCACAATAGGCAGACTGCAGCGGAATAGATCGATAGGTCAGGGCCGAGCCAATGCAGACAATCGTGCCGAAACCCTGGCGGCGCATGTGGCGCAATGCGCTCTGCGTGCCGTAGACCTGCCCGTGATAGGTGACATCCGTCACCTGCCTGAACTCCGCAGGCTCGACCGAGCCGACCGGCCCGAAGACCGTCACCATCGCATTGTTGATCCAGATGTCGATTCTACCCCAGGCCGCCTGCACCCTGTCGGCAACCTCATCGACCGCCTTGGCATCCGCGACGTCGGCAGGAAGAACCAGCGCCTCGCCGCCCAGCCTGCGCACCTCCACCGCCGTCGCTTCCAGCCGCGCATTACCTCGCGCCACCAGCGCCACGCGCCAACCCTGGCGAGCGAAAGTCTGGGCAACAGCACGGCCGACGCCTGCTGATGCGCCGGTGATGACCACGACGGGTTTTGGGGCTGGCAGGCTCACGATGTTCTCCGGTTACACTGGCTTCGGCTGCAAATGCCATGTGGATACGTTGTATCAACAGATGATGGCTGCTGCGATCAAGGCAGCTTGACAAGATCAGAGGCCAGGCGAAGGCGCTGGTCCGTCGTCTCGATCGCCAGCCTTACCTCCTCGTTGTCGGGAAGAGCCGCGGGTATGGCGATGGCCGCCTCAACTCGACCATTG
>JBKBXP010000147.1:0-3488 GCA_046314035.1 Pseudorhizobium sp.
GCCGACAGCCAGACGTTCTTTGGCCAGGCGCCATGGCTGGCGCTCCTGCCGGGACTGTCGATCGCGCTTGCGGTGCTCGGCCTCAACATGCTGGGCGACGGCCTTCGCGACATGCTCGACCCTCGCAACAGATCCTGATTCAAGAAAAGACATTTTCCCATGGACGATCTCCTGAAACTGAGCATCCGCGCAATTGTCGATCTCTACCGGGAGCGAAAGCTTTCGCCGGTGGAATACTGGAAAGCCGTGGAGGCCCGTATCGCGGCCGTCGAGCCCAAGGTGCAGGCTCTCTACCTCTACAATCCGGAGGCCGCGCGGGAGCAGGCCGAGGCGTCGACGCGACGGTGGGCGAGGGGAGAGCCACTGGGTCCGCTCGACGGGATCCCGGTGACCGTCAAGGAACTGATCGCCACACAAGGCGACCCGGTGCCGATGGGGACGAGGGCCGTCGATCTGGTGCCGGCCGCGCAGGACGCACCGGTTGCCGCCCGGCTGCGGGAGGACGGGGCGATCATCTTTGCCAAGACCACGTGTCCCGATTACGGGATGCTGTCCTCCGGCCTGTCAAGCTTCCATCCGCTCACCCGCAATCCATGGGACCTCAGCCAGAACCCCGGCGGTTCCAGTGCCGGTGCGTCGGCTGCTGCCGCGGCCTGCTTCGGGCCGCTTCACATCGGTACGGACATCGGCGGCTCGGTGCGCCTGCCGGCTGGCTGGACCGGCATCTTCGGCTTCAAGCCGAGCCATGGGCGCATCCCTGTCGATCCCTACTACCTGGGGCGCTGTGCCGGCCCGATGACGCGCACCGTCGAAGATGCCGCCGTTTCCATGCCGACGCTCTCGCGTCCGGACTGGCGGGACGGGACGGCGCTGGAGCCGAATGATTTCGACTGGCTGGACTTCGATCTCGACGTGAAGGGCATGAAGATCGGCCTGATGATGGACGCCGGAACCGGGCTTGCCGTGGATGCGGATGTTCAACAGGCCGTTCTGTCCGCTGCCAGGCGCTTCGAGGAAGCAGGCGCCCTGGTGGTGCCGGTAGAGCCGGTGCTAACGCGGGAAATGCTCGACGGGCTCGACGTGTTCTGGCGCGCGCGCTTCTGGGGCCAGATCGAAAAGATGCCCGACGCGCGCAAGGCAATGATCCTTCCCTACATCTTCCAGTGGGCTGAGGGTGGCAGCACCGTCTCCGGCGTCGAGGCAGTGCGAGGGTTCGACCGAACGATCGAGATGCGCCGCGCGTGCAGCAATCTGTTTTCGCAGGTCGATGCGGTCCTGTCGCCGACCAATCCGATCGTCTCCTATCCGGCGGAATGGGCATCGCCGACAAACGAACCCTCGCAACCCTTCGAACATATCGCCTTCACGGTGCCCTGGAACATGTCGGAACAGCCGGCAGCGTCGATCAATTGCGGCTTTTCCGCCTCCGGCATGCCCATCGGGCTGCAGATCGTCGGGCCGCGCTTCGGCGACCTATTGGTTCTGAAGCTCTCGCGCGCCTTCGAGCAGTGGAGCGGCGGCGTGACGGCTTGGCCGGAGCTTGGGAACGCATGAGATCGAGATAAAACCTGCGCACGGCGCGTTGGAACAAAATCGCGGCGGCGGCGTTCACTGCTTGCAGCGTGGGGCGGGCCGCGCCTCGCGACGTGATCATGTCCCGGTCGGAGAGAGAACAGTATGCGCGGTATCCTGCTCTGGTTTGTGGGTATACCTATCCCCGCAATTGCTCTGCTCTACCTATTTAATTTCCTTTGACCTAGCTCAAGATTTGCACAGCTCCGATCAATAGCCTTGGTCGCGATCGAAACAGGAGAACGATATGGCACCGGTTAACGCCCCAAACGATCCTACCAACACCGTAGGTACCTCTTCCACCAAAGACGTCGAGATCCAGATCCAGCAGCTGCGTGAAGACATCGCGGCTCTGGCCCGCAGTGTTGCTGCTGTCGGTTCGGAAAAGGCCGACGACTACCGTATTCGCGTCCGCAAGGCCACGAACGACGCAACGGAAGCCTCCATGCAGATGGTAGAAGCCGCTCGCGAACATGCGCTGTCGATGGAAAAGGACCTGGAGCGCAAGATCCGCACCAACCCGCTGCAGTCGGTTGCCATGGCCGCCGGCGTCGGCTTCCTGATCGCGATGCTGGCGCGTCGCTGATGCTGATGCTGACCAGACTGGCGCCGCTTATGGCTTCGTTCGCCTCGGTGGACGTGGGGCTGTTCATCAACCGCCTGCGTCGCAACCTGGTGATCTATGCTCTGGTGCTGCTGTTCAGCCTGACGGCCTACTTCGCATTGGTCGCCGCCGGGGCAGTGGTGCTCGCTGAAGAACTCGGCGCGGCGGGTGCTCTGCTCGCAGTGGCTGGCGGTGCGGTGTTCCTGGCGCTGGTGCTTCTCCTGGCGGCGCGTCTCGGCGCCCGTGCCGAGGAGAAGCGGCGGCGGGAAACGGCCGCCAGCAGCGGCAGCAAGGCCTTGCTGGCAACAGCTGCCGTGTCGTTCCTGCCGATCGTTCTGAAGTCTCGTCCGCTTGCCGTTCTGGCGGTCGCCGGCGGGCTAGGTTTTCTTGCGATGCGCAACATGGACGGCATCGCCGCGGTTCTCCAGCAGCGTCCCCGGCAGGGCCCGCCTCCGGGCCCGGGCATGGACACCCGACTGTAATTGATCAGATGAACGGCCGCGCGCCCTCGGCGGGCGGCCGCCATCCGGCGACTCGATACAGTCCTTCCGGGTCGATGACTTGGCATCCTCGATCAAGCCAGCGGATCAGTCCGCCGTCCGTCAGCTTGCGCAAGGTCTTGTTGGTGTGGACGAGAGAAAGTCCCAGCGTGTCGGCCACATGCTGCTGCGTGAGCGGCAGTTGATAGGCAATGGTACTCTCTCCCATTGCAGCCCTTCCCCGCGTATCCAGGAATGCCAGCAGATAGGCTGCACGCTCGCGTGCGCTTCGCCGGCCGATGCTGAGGAGGTGTTCGTCGAGCATCGACTCCTCCCGTGAGGCGATCCATGTGATGTCGAAGGCGAGCGACGGGTGATTGCGAAACAGGGTCGGGAACTTGGCGCGCTCAAAGGTACAGAGCGTCATGCGCGTCAGCGCCTCGACCGAGTGCTGCATCTCGGCCATGACGTTGCCCTGCAAGCCGATCATGTCGCCCGGGAGGACGTAGTTGAGGATCTGGCGCCGGCCGTCCTCCAGGATCTTATAGCGGAAGCCCCAGCCGCTCAGCACGGTGTAGAGTGACGGGTTCTGTTCTCCCTCGACGATGATCGACAACCCCGGTTCGGCAGTCGTTTCCGCGATCTTGAAGCTCGATACGAAGGCGAGCTCCTCCGCGCTGAAGTCACGAAAGGTCGTCCGCCGTCGCAGCGGACAGAGCTCACAGGGGATACGTGGTGGCGTAATCGGTTTCAGGGTGGCCATGGGACTCACAAAACAACAGGCGCATGCGTCTAGCGCAAGCGCTCTACGGTTACTGTGTCTTTTTTAAATG
>JBKBXP010000147.1:3587-8139 GCA_046314035.1 Pseudorhizobium sp.
GTGGCCATGGGACTCACAAAACAACAGGCGCATGCGTCTAGCGCAAGCGCTCTACGGTTACTGTGTCTTTTTTAAATGACCAGTTCCTATGGCCCGGTACTAAAGGTTTTTAGCGAAAAGGAAGAAGCGATTCCCATCCGTCTGCAGGTTCTTGTCATTGACCGGGAATATCTGATCGCCATGGAAGCGGAGCGTATCCTCTTGGAAGCCGTTCCATGCGCAGTCCAGATCGCGATGCCGCATGATTATGCGGCGACGCTCGAAGCCTCGCGGTTCGACCTCGTGGTCATCGATGCTGGGGTGGTGGAGCATGGCGGGTCTGCAATCATCGAACGCCAGCACCAGATGGGGACGGCGGTGATCTTCACGACCCTGACCAATGACTCGATGGATGCCTTGCCGGAGTTTCGGGGTTTCGCCAACGTGGCGAAACCTTTCGTCGATGAAGAGCTGCTTGCGGCCGCCACGATAGCGATGAAGCTTCCAGAGCTGGATATCTAGCTTCCGAAAGCCCGCGAGGTGATCGCGGCATGGCCGGCATCGGGGCCGAAGTCGCCTTCTCCCGTAACCCCAAGAAGTTCCTGAAGACGGGTACGCGCGCGGCTGACGCGGCTCTTGATCGTGCCGACCGCACAACCGCAAATGGTCGCGGCTTCCTCGTAGGCGAAGCCTGCGGCTCCGACCAGAATGATGGCTTCACGCTGATCGTCAGGGAGCTTGTCGAGCGCCTTGCGAAAATCCTGAAGGTCCAGGCGTCCGTACTGCTCGGGGTGAACCGAGAAGCGCTCGCTGAACAAGCCGTCGGTATCCTGCACTTCGCGACCGCGCTTGCGCATCTGGCTGTAGAATTCGTTGCGCAGGATGGTGAACAACCAGGCCCGCATGTTGGTGCCGGCAGTAAAGCTCGTCTGGTTGGCCCAGGCCTTCATGATCGTGTCCTGCACAAGGTCATCGGCCTTGTCGTGGCGACCTGTGAGCGACACGGCGAACGCCCGAAGGTTCGGCAGGGATGCGAGAAGGTCGCGTTTGAAAGCGCGATCGTCGCTCTCGGTCTTCGTCATTTTACCTTCACCGAATTGCTGCTGCGCTCGGCTTCGTCGAGTTTTTCGAGAAGGTCCATGAACCGGTCAGGAATCCCTTCTTCTTGCACCGCGTCGTAAAATTCGCGGAGCTTTCTGGAAATCGAGGCGTTGGGTGGCATCGATCCGGGTTTTATTTCATGATGTGAGATGGTCATGTCCTGCTTTTTTCGGGTTTCGTCACTCATCACGCGGGCAGCCTGTTGCGGTGTCATCATGCCAGAATGCGCCGGCAGAAAAAAAGTTCCACCCCTTGCGGAACTTTTTTTAAGGCACCACGTTTCCTACCAGTTAATTTGCCCGACGGGCATCAGGGGAGAATACTGAATGTCACTGACCACACGCGTTGCGTCTCACCTTCCATACCTTCGTCGATACGCCCGGGCCGTTACCGGATCACAGACGTCCGGCGATGCCTATGTCGCCGCGGTCCTGGAAGCTTTGATCGCAGATGTTTCGATATTTCCCGAGACATCCAAGGACCGTGTTTCGCTTTACAAACTGTTTGTTGCAATCTTTGGTTCCACAGCCATCGAGATCCGCCCGATCGATTCCCCCTTTGCCTGGGAACAGCGCGCCGCAGCCAATCTGTCGTCCCTTCCGTCCATGGCCCGGCATGCCTTCCTGCTGATCTCGGTCGAAGGTTTCACGATCGAAGAGACGGCAGAAGTGCTCGGCGTCAGCGTAGAAAAGGCCACGCAGCTGCTGGATGAGGCCTCCAAGGAGATTTCCCGCCAGGTGGCAACCGAGATCATGATCATCGAGGATGAGCCGCTGATCGCGCTCGACATCGAGCAGATGGTTCAGGAACTCGGTCACCGGGTGACTGGTATCGCGCGCACTCACAAGGAGGCCGTCCAGCTGTTCCAGACGACCAGCCCGAAGATGGTGCTGGCGGATATTCAGCTTGCCGACGGCAGCTCGGGCATCGATGCCGTGAACGAAATCCTGAAGGCCTCGACCGTGCCGGTGATCTTCATCACCGCGTTCCCCGAGCGCCTGCTGACGGGCGAGCGGCCTGAGCCTGCCTTCCTGGTGACCAAGCCTTTCAACCCGGACATGGTCAAGGCTCTGATCAGCCAGGCCCTGTTCTTCAACGATACCGTCAAGGCCGCTGCCTGATTTGCAGTGCTGAGGTGCAGCGGGGGGAGGCCACGTTCCCGTGGTGATCCCCGCATCCGGAGACGATCATGTTCGTTCCCCCGCCGCTCCAAGGCCTGCGTCCGAAACTTTTCTGGAAGCCGGAGTGCGCAGGTTTGTGCGTGCTCCCTGTTCAGTCTCTCTGATTTCTTCGGAGACGCAGGTGGCCGGTTGTTGGACCGGCCGCTTCTCTCTATAAGAAGCCTGAGGCTCAAAACGAGACCGAGCGGTGGCCGGTTTTTAAAGCAAACGGAACGGAGTGAACACATTGGTGCATCCGCTGACATGGCAACACGCTGGTCAGAGCGATGACAAGTTGCGGGAATTCCTTATGCCGGCGCTGGTCGATCTTGGAGCCAGCGTCATCATTCAGGACGCTCAGCGTCACTATCTTTTCGTTGCAAACCTGCCGGACGTCTGGGCCAAGGAGCATGTCGAAGTTCCCTCCGACGAGGTGATCTTCGGTGTCGAGGTTGCCTCACGTCTCGCCGCCCTGAAGGCCGATATGACGGAGACCGGGCGCAAGGCTCAGCTCGAGGTCATGGTCGGGGCGGAGCAGTTCTTCGAGTTTCGCGTCCAGGCGCTCGAGTTCGCCCAGGGCGGTGTCCATCTGGTCACGACCATCGTCGACCGTTCCGAAGAGCGGCACCGGGAGCGTCTGCTGCGCGCGCTGCTCCGGGAGGTCAGCCACCGGTCCAAGAACCTGCTGGCCATCATCCAGAGCATTGCCCTGCAGACGGCGCGTTACTCCGGGTCCCTCGATCTCTTCCTGCACAAGTTCCGCGGGCGCCTCTATTCGCTGTCGCAGTCCCAGGATCTGATCACCGATTCGAGCTGGCGCGGCGCCTATTTCTTCGAGCTCGTCCAGCAACAGACCGAAAAATACCTGCCCGAGAACCGCGAACTCGTGAAGGTGAGCGGTGATAATCTCCTGCTCAGCCCGAATGCCTCGCTGCACCTAGGGCTTGCCCTGCACGAGCTGATCGTCAACGCTGTCAGCCATGGTTCGTTGCTACGCAACGGCCTGCCGATCGAAGTCTCCTGTGTCCGCAAGCATTCGGATGGGCAGGACACGGTCGAAATGGTGTGGCATGAGCCGTTACAGGGCGTTGCCCGACCTGCCGACGATGCCGACCAGTTGAAGGCCCACTTCGGGAGCACGGTGCTCGAACGCGTGGTGCCGGCCTCGGTCAACGGCAAGGCGCAGTATGTGATTTCGCACGACAGGATCGCCTATCATCTGGCGTTTCCCCTGGAAGCTGCCGGCGAGTAGCCGCAGGACATCATCTCCCAGAATTCTTTGCAAGGCAGAAAACTGAATTGGCCCGGTTTCTTGCGAAACCGAGCCAACTCATCTCTTCGAGGGGGGACTGAAGAGGTACGTCTGGAAGCTTTGTAGGGCGGGGGACGGGGGTGCTTCCAGACGTTGACATAACGAGGCACCTCTTCTTTCGTTCCAGAAAAAATCAGTCCGTGGAAAAAAAAGCAGTGGGGCCGCCCTGCCGACGGCACCACCATCGGTTCCTAGCGCTTCAGCATGCGCGGATCGAGCGCGTCGCGGATAGCATCGCCCATGTAGTTGACACTGAGCACCGTCAGGGAGATTGCCAGGCCCGGCCAGAGGACGCGGGAGGGCGTCAGCTGCAGGAAGTTGGAGCCGTCGAAAAGGAGGCGGCCCCAGGTGGGGAAGTCCGACGGAAATCCGAGACCGAGGAAACTCAGGGCCGACTCGGTAATGATGGCCGAGGCGATGCCGAGCGTCGCGGACACCATGATCGAGCTCATCACGTTGGGCAGGATATGCCGGATGATGATCCGGTATTCCCGCATGCCGCTGCTTTTGGCGGCGAGGATGAACTCCTGGCTTTTGACCGCCAACACGTCGCCGCGCACGATGCGTGCCGTGTGCATCCAGCTGGTGATGCCGATGACGAAGACGATCAGGATGAAGATCCCCGTTTCCGGTCCGAAGGCTGCCCGAAGGGTGTCTCGGAACAGCATGATGATCACCAGCAGAAGCGGCAGCAGCGGCAGCGCCAGGAAGAGGTCCGTGACGCGCATCAGCGGCCCGTCGAGCCGGCGGAAGTAACCGGAGAGAACCCCAACCAGCGTTCCGAGAAAGAGCGCCAGCAGCATGGCGGTGATGCCGACTGCCAGGGAAATGCGGCCACCGGCCAGAACCTGCGCCAGCATGTCCTTGCCGAGGTTGTCGGTGCCGAACGGATGGGCCAACGACGGCCACTGGTTCTTTTCGCGGATGTTGAGGGCATTCGGCGCCACGGTGTGGATGAACGGTCCGACGAAGACGGCGACGACGATGAAGGTGAAGACGA
>JBKBXP010000148.1:0-8061 GCA_046314035.1 Pseudorhizobium sp.
ATGCCTCGCGTCGTGCCTTCCTGAAGGCGGTCGGGGCCGGCACGGCGGCAGCCGCCGTCGCGCAGTTCTTTCCGCTGGCCACCGCCACGGAAGCCTTCGCCGATACCGGTCCGATCGAGAAGCCGGACCTGAAGGTCGGCTTCATTCCGATCACCTGCGCGACGCCGATCATCATGGCCTCGCCGATGGGCTTCTACGAGAAGCACGGGCTGAACGTCGAGGTCATCAAGACGGCCGGCTGGGCCGTCATCCGCGACAAGACCATGAACAAGGAATACGACGCGGCGCACATGCTGTCGCCGATGCCGCTCGCCATCAGCATGGGCATCGGCTCCAATCCGCAGCCCTATGCGATGCCGGCCGTCGAAAACATCAACGGACAGGCGATCACGCTGGCGATGAAGCACAAGGATCGCCGCGACCCGAAGGACTGGAAGGGTTTCAAGTTCGGCGTTCCCTTCGACTATTCGATGCACAACTACCTGCTGCGCTACTATCTGGCCGAACACGGCATCGATCCGGATGCCGACGTCCAGATCCGCGCCGTGCCGCCACCGGAGATGGTCGCCAACCTTAGAGCCGAAAACCTCGACGGCTTCCTCGGCCCCGACCCGATGAACCAGCGCGCCGTCTACGACGGCGTCGGCTTCATCCACATCCTGACCAAGGACATCTGGGATGGCCATCCATGCTGCGCCTTTGCGGCATCGAAGGAATTCATCGACACGATGCCCAATACCTACAGCGCACTCCTCAAATCGATCATCGACGCCACCGCCTATGCCCATGAGGCGGACAACCGCAAGGAGATCGCCGCCGCCATCGCACCGGCCAACTATCTGAACCAGCCGGAAGTGGTGCTGGAGCAGATCCTCACCGGCACCTTCGCCGACGGCCTCGGCAACATCGTGCAGCAGCCGAACCGCGTCGATTTCGACCCCTTCCCGTACCAGTCGTTCGCCGTCTGGATCATGACCCAGATGAAGCGCTGGGGTCAGGTGCAGGGCGACATCAACTACGACGAGATCGCCTCCCAGGTGTTCCTCGCCACCGATACCTCGAGGATGATGGAAGAGCTTGGCATGACGCCGCCGAAGGACACGAACAAGACCTTCGTGGTGATGGGCAAGACCTTCGATCCGGCCGAGCCCGAAGCCTATCTCGACAGCTTCGCCATCAAGAAAGTGAACTGAGGTGACGGCACCCCTTCCCGTGCGGGCAGCACTGCTGTCGGCTCTCATCCTCGCCCTCTTCCTCGCTGCGTGGCACCTTGCCACGCAGTCGACGGGGCCGGTGGCGGACATGGACCCGGAATATGCGCGGCTGATGGGCGCCACGGCGACCACCGGCGTCTCGGCCATGCCGGGGCCGCTCGACGTCGGCGTAAAGCTCTGGGAGCACCTCAGCGATCCCTTCTACGACAACGGACCCAACGACAAGGGTCTCGGCATCCAGCTCGGCTTTTCCATCGCCCGCGTGCTGCTCGGCTATTGCCTGGCGGTTCTCGTTGCCATTCCGCTCGGCTTCCTGATCGGCATGTCGCCGCTCGTCAGCCGCGCGGTCGATCCATTCGTGCAGATCCTGAAGCCCATCTCGCCGCTCGCCTGGATGCCGCTTGCGCTCTACACGATCAAGGATTCCAACATCTCGGCGATCTTCGTCATCTTCATCTGCGCGCTCTGGCCGATGCTGATCAACACCGCCTTCGGCGTCTCGGCCGTGCGCCGCGAGTGGATCAATGTCGCCCGCACGCTGGAGGTTGGGCCGATCCGCCGCGCCTATGCGGTGATCCTGCCGGCGGCCGCGCCGACGATCCTGACCGGCATGCGGATCTCGATCGGGATCGCCTGGCTCGTCATCGTCGCCGCCGAGATGCTCGTGGGCGGCACCGGCGTCGGCTACTTCGTCTGGAACGAGTGGAACAATCTTTCGATCACCAATGTGATCATCGCCATCCTGGTGATCGGTGTGGTCGGCATGCTGTTCGACCAGATCCTCGCCCGCCTGACGCGCCTCGTGACATTCCCGGAGTAGCCATGAGCAAGTTCATTTCCATCGAGGCCATCGCGCGCCAATATCCCGGCAAGCCGGGCTCGCCGCCGACAACGATCTTCAAGGACCTGTGGATGACGCTCGAGCGCGGCGAATTCGGCTGCGTCATCGGCCACTCGGGCTGCGGCAAGACGACGATCCTCAACATTCTCGCCGGTCTCGATGCCCCGAGCGAAGGCGAGGTCATCGTCGACGGCCAGGCGATCTCCGGCACCAGCCTCGACCGCGCCGTCATCTTCCAGAGCCATGCGCTTCTGCCCTGGCGCACGGTTCTCGGCAATGTGGCCTTCGCCGTCTCCTCCAAATGGCCGAAGTGGACGCGAAGCCAGGTTGCGGCGCATGCCGGAAGCTTCATCGATCTCGTCGGTCTCTCGGGCTCCGAGCACAAGCGACCGTCGGAGCTTTCGGGCGGCATGAAGCAGCGCGTCGGCATTGCCCGGGCGCTGTCGATCACCCCGAAGATCCTGCTGATGGACGAGCCCTTTTC
Organism: Pseudorhizobium sp.; assembly: GCA_046314035.1. GTDB lineage: Bacteria > Pseudomonadota > Alphaproteobacteria > Rhizobiales > Rhizobiaceae > Neorhizobium. Next base: position 2,540 of record JBKBXP010000148.1, read on the forward strand.
CGCGCTCGACGCCCTGACGCGCGGCACCCTGCAGGACGAGGTTCGGCGTATCTGCCTGGAAACCGGGCAGACCTCGCTGCTCATCACCCATGATGTCGACGAGGCGATCTATCTCGCCGACAAGATCTTCCTGATGACCAATGGTCCGGGCGCGGTGCTTGCCGAGGTGGTGGCCAATCCGCTGCCGAAGGATCGTACGCGCGTCGATCTGCACCGGCACCCGGACTACTACCCGATGCGCAACCACATCGTCGACTTTCTGGTCACCCGCAGCCGCACGTTCCGCGACACGGTGCCGGACCACGACCCGCGCCAGGTTCCGGTGGTGAGCCCCAGAGCCTCGGTCGACGCCCCTTTTTCCAGTCCCGCTGCGGCAGCCGTCCTCAGCTGAAACCAAGCCTCAAGCAAACTATAGGAGACCCCCATGAAGCGCGAAGACCTCACGGAAAAACTGCTCGACATCAAGCGCGAGAAGGGTTGGACCTGGAAATACATCTGCGAGACGATCGGCGGCTCCTCCGAGGTCCTGATCGTCGGCGCCATCCTTGGCCAGATGAAGCTTGCCAAGCCGCAGGCGGAAAATGCCGGCGAGCTCTTCGGCCTGTCGCGGCCGGAGATCAGTATGCTCAACGAAACGCCGATGCGCGGCATGCCGATGCCGCCGACCGATCCGCTGATCTATCGCTTCTACGAGCTGGTGATGGTGAACGGCCCGGCCTGGAAGGCGCTGATCGAAGAGGAATACGGCGACGGCATCATGTCGGCGATCGATTTCGACATGACCATGGAGCGCCTGCCCAACCCGCGCGGCGACCGCGTCAAGATGGTGATGTCGGGCAAATTCCTGCCCTACAAATATTACGGCGCGACCGGCAATGTGCCGGAGTATGGTTTCAAGGAAGAATAGCAGGCAGCACCCCGGTGCGGCCAAGGCGCCGGACCGGGGTGATCTTTCTCAGGGAGGAGAGATGACCATGGTGAAACTCGTGCCGCCCTTCACGCTGGAAACGGCAACCGCCAAGGTACGCATGGCCGAAGACGGCTGGAACAGCCGCGACCCGCAGCGGGTGTCGCTCGTCTATACGCCCGACAGCCGCTGGCGGAACCGCACGGATTTTCCGGTGGGGCGCGCCGAGATCGTCGCCTTCCTGACCCGCAAATGGGCGAGAGAGCTGGACTACCGGCTGATCAAGGAGCTGTGGACCTTTGCCGACAACCGCATCGCGGTGCGCTTTGCCTACGAGTGGCACGACGACAGCGGCAACTGGTTTCGCTCCTACGGCAACGAGAACTGGGAATTCGACACCGAGGGCCTGATGCAGCGGCGCTTCGCCTCGATCAACGACCTGCCGATCGCGAGCGAGGACCGCAAGTTCCACTGGCCGCTCGGACGCCGCCCCGACGATCACCCGGGTCTTTCCGAGCTCGGCCTGTAAACTGGCAACTAGGCCCCCGTCTCCGGGATCTTCGCCTTGACGAAGACGTCGTAGCGGGTGCTCTTTCCGAGGATCTGGTGGCAGGGCTTGCGCACGCCGGACATCGGTTCGGCTCGCAGCGGCCATTTCAGGACGACGCGGTACTGCGCCGCGTCCAGGGCGACCTGCATGAGTTCGACGGAATCGGAATCGGTGCCGACGATCTCGCGGATCAGCCGCATTTCCTTCTTGACCAGCGCCGTCTTGTCGCGCGGCGGATGCATGGGGTCGATCAGCACGACCTGCGGCTTCAGCTGCGGCAGCAGCACGCGGGACTCGCCCTGGATCAGCGTCATGCGGGCGACCGTTTCGGCGTAGCGCCCACCTTCCGCCCTCGCCCGCTCCAGCCCTTCGGCGAGCAGATCATGCATGACGGCCGAGCGCTCGATGAGGGTGACGCGGGCGCCGAGCGAGGCGAGAAAGAAGGCATCGCGGCCAAGGCCGGCGGTCGCATCGACGATCTCCGGGGTCACGCCGCCGACAAAGCCCGCCGCCCTCGGCAGGTCCTGCCGTCGTCCCTCGCCGGCCCGAAAGCGGTGACCCACGGCACCACCGACGAAATCGACGATCAGGGGCGTTTTCTCGAGTTTCTGCACGCTGTCCGATCTCAGAAGGGCGTTGGGGCCGTGAAGGTGACGTCTGAACCGTTAGGATGGCGAAAGCCTAATTCCTCCGCGTGGAGAAGCAAGCGGGGCGCGGCCGAAAGCGCCTCCGCTTCGGCGTAGAATTCGTCACCGAGGATGACGTGACCGAGCGCCTTCATGTGGACACGCAACTGATGGGTGCGCCCGGTGAGGGGAAACAGGCGCAGGCGGGTGCTGTTATCGCCATAGCCGATGACCTGAAAGCGCGTCTGCGCCGGCTTGCCGTGGTCCAAATCGACCCGGTGGCGAGGCTTTCTGTCTGGGTCTATCGCCAGCGGCAGGTCGATCAAGCCTTCCGTCTCCGCGACCCGGCCCCAGACCTCGGCGACATAGGATTTCTTCGTGGTGCGCGCCTCGAACTGCGCCGCGACATAGGCATGCGCCTTGCGGTTGCGCGACATCAGCACCACCCCGGAGGTGTCCTTGTCCAGCCGATGGACGATCAGGGACTGCGGGTATTCCTGCTGCACGCGCGTCAAAAGACTGTCGGTCAGTGCCGGATGCCGCCCCGGCACCGACAGGAGCCCACTCGGCTTATCGAACACCAAGAGATCCGCGTCCCGGTGGAGACAGGTCAGATAGGGATCCAGCGGCGGATGGTAGATCGGGTCCGGGTCGGGAAGGTCGGTCATGGCGGGCGTTTATCATATCTGCAGCGCAGGGGAAGATGGTGAGGCGCCAGGACGCGGGTGGGGCATGATCTGCGGGCGAAACTGGACTGTGGAGCGTTCTGTCGCAAGATTGTTGTCCGGGTCCGTCATGGGCGAGATCGAGTTTCCAGCATCCCGATCGCTGTCGCGGCGATGCAAGACAGGCTCACTCCCTGCTCAAGGCTCTCCAGCCTCAGAACCTGAAGGGCCTGCCGCTCCTCATCCGAGAGCCCGCCCTTGCTGGTCTCGACGGCACTATCGACTTGCCGGCGACGTTCGGGCTCCGGGAGCCCGCGGCTTGCGAGCTCGAAATACACAAGATGAAGATCGACGAGGAGCTTCTGGACAGCCTCGCTTGAAAGCCTTGCCCGTGCGTCTTCCGGAAGGCACGCTCTCAACCCGGCCCTGAGAGCATCACGCACCCTCTGCGGGTGCGAGCCTGCCAGCGCCGTTACCTCGCGAGCCATCATTGGCAGCCCTTCGGGTGGTTGATGTGGTGGCTCAGCAACTGTTGAAGCCGCAACTAAAAATATGGCTAGGCATGCATGCTTCGCCGCTATGAACGTCATCATGTCGTTTCCTCAGCGAACTAATGTCGCAAGTGTAACGACTGCGGACCGCCAGAGCGGCGTCGGAAACTGAGTTATGCTCGGTAATCTCTCATGTTTTCGAGGGATTGATTAAGGGAGTGTTTAACCATGTCTCACGGCGTGGCATCCCTGCACCGAAGTGACCCAGCGGCCTTACGCCTGCAACGGTCGCCTCGGGAACAACATACAATTCAAGCAGATAGGGTGCCATTTGATGAAGGATTATTGATTCGCTCGCCATCTCGAACCTCTTGTGGGGCGTGCGCCCACTGCTGGCCGCATCAGGTGAGCTTGGCTTACATCTCCCGGACAATACGCGGGCAGTCCCATCCCTGCGCTGCGTTTCCTAGAATGAAGCATTTGCCGCTTCGAGCGGCACTAGCTTGCCGGCCTCGACCCTGTACAGGCCGAGTTGTCTTTCGATCGATCCTGAAGCGCCAAAGCGAAACACACCGCTTACACCGCGAAAGCCGGTTGGACTTTTCAGGGCCGATGCCGTCAACGCCTCCGGGCCGCCGGCGCGCACAAAGCCGCTGCCGATCGCCACGCTATCGTACGCCAGCGCGGCATTCGAGGTCAGCGCACGTCCCTTGTGCCGCAAATAACGGTCTGCAACCAGTGCGGAACCCTCCGGTTCCGAGCTCGCGATGATGGCGCCGGTGGATGCAGGATTGGCGAATGCCGCCCGTGACCAGTTTTCGGTACCGAGGATCTGAGCATCGGGGTTGATCTTCTTGACGCTGGTCAGGACATCGCTGACCGCAGCCGTGCTTCCCAAGAGCAACACGGCGCGAGCCCCCTTCACGAGGTCAGCCTGCGCGGCAGTCAAACTGCCAGCCTTGCTTCCCGCGTCTTCCAGGCGAATGAATGTCTGGGCAAGGCCACCGGTCTGCTGGATCGAAGCTGCAAGACTTCGTTCCTGCTCGGCCGAGAAGCTGACAGGTGCTACGACCACGATGGATTTCTTCGCGGACGGGCTCGCTCCTTGAGCCGCCTTCACAGCGGCATGGATCTCGTCCGTTGCGAAGTTGAAAACCTCCTCCCCTGACACGGCCTGGGACAGGTTGATGATGGGCGGACGATCGGCGGCTGCGATCGAGGCCAGGGCACTGGTTACGTCCGGAACGTTGTAGCTCAGGAGCAGGCCGGAGTTCCTTGCAACTGCCGCCTCCGCTGCCTCTCGGGCGGACTGCGGCCCGCCGCTGGTGTCGACGACACGGACATTGACGAAGGCGTCACCGAGTTCCGCGGCGGCAAGTGCGGCGCCGTCTCTCACATCTCGCGTTGCATCGTCATATACCCCGGTCGAACCCCGTGGCACGAGCAGGGTGATCTCGACCGGCCCTTTCCCAAATCGCTCTTCCACCGCGGATGACGGCGGCTTCAGCGCATTGTCGTCGAAGCGCTTGTTCCATTCGGAACCCTCGGACTGGCAGCCGGCGACTGCAAGGCAAAGCGCGACAGCGGTCAAGGCGCGGCGGTAAGAGCTCAAAGTCATGGTTGAACGACCCAAATTGACACGGTTCGACAGCCGGCCAGAGAACCCTCCCGCCAGGTAGACGCGAGCTGGAACCACCAGTGGCTCGGCAGAAATCTACTGAGAAAGCGGTACAGGAGGGAAGCTTCCTCTACAAGTAGTATTGCGCAAGTCTAAAATTTTAAGAAAGTTTTATATTGTTGTTTTTCAATACTTTAGCCAGATATCTGAACTTGGGATTCATCTGAAGACGGTATCTTTCCATTGAACAGGAAAGATCCGATGACGCGTCTCGCCAATGTCCTTCGTATAGCTCCACTGACGGCTGCCCTCCTGATCGGCGCCCATGCAGGCGCAGTCTCGGCACCCGTCTTCAAGCCCGGTCTGGCGCTACAGCCGAAGCTTGAAACTTCGGCAGGCTTTTTCATACCGGTGATTGCCTTTCCTGACGCCGTTGCTGTGCTCTCGACGCCGCCGAGCTTCGACTTTGCTTTGAAGGTCGAACGCCTGCCGGTGCCGTCGTCCGCCGATCGCGGCCTCGAGGTCAAGACAGCTGCTTTGACAGCGCCGAAAAAGCGCCCAACCGGTTCTCAGGCCCTCGCTGCCAAGAAAAGCGATGTGTTTGATAGTGTGGCCTTGCCATTCAAGCGGCTTGCCGCGCTGAAGCGCTTTGCCCCTATAATGAA
>JBKBXP010000149.1:0-8018 GCA_046314035.1 Pseudorhizobium sp.
CAGGCCGCCGGCCTCAAGGCGGCACAGGCGGTGATGCGCAATATCGACGAGACCGGCACGGTGCTGAACGTCTCCTACGGCACGCGCATGGGCCATGACCTGCAGTTCTACAGGGACATTCCGATCCAGCCGACCGGCTATGGCCAGGCCCTTTCAATCCTCTGCCTCTCGGAGGCCCTTCGCCACGCAGACGCAGGAGAACAAGCCGCATGACGATGAAGGTTCTTTACGGGGCCGGTCCCCAGGACATCAAAGGCTATGACACCGAACGGCTGCGGGCGGAGTTCCTGGTCGAAGGCATGTTCCAGCCCGACGAGGTCCGCCTCGTCTATACGCATGTGGATCGCCTGATACTTGGCGGTGCGATGCCGTCCACCAAGACGCTGACCTTCGGCGGCGGGGAGGAGATCGGCACGCCCTTCCTTCTGTCCGCGCGCGAGATGGGGATCGCCAACCTCGGCGGCACCGGCACGATCACCGTCGACGGGCAGAGCTTCACGCTCGAGAACCGCGACGTGCTGTACGTCGGCCGCGGCGCGCAGGAGATTTCCGCATCGAGCGCGTCCTCGGAGACGCCGGCTCGTTTCTACATGAACTCGGTTCCGGCCGGCGCAGACTTCCCGCACCGCCTCATCACGCAGGCGGAATCGAAGCCGCTCGATCTTGGCGAGGCGCGGCGGTCGAACAAGCGCCGGCTGCGCATGTATATCCATCCACAGGTCGCCCCGTCCTGCCTGCTCCTCATGGGCATCACGGATCTTGCCGAAGGTAGCATCTGGAACACCATGCCGCCGCATCTCCACGAGCGCCGGATGGAAGCCTACTGCTATTTCGATCTCTCGCCCGAGGATCGGGTCATCCATCTGATGGGTCGGCCGGAGGAAACCCGGCACCTCGTCGTTGCGGACGGCGATGGCGTCCTGTCTCCGGCCTGGTCGATCCACATGGGAGCCGGCACCGGTCCCTACGCCTTCGTCTGGGGCATGACGGGCGAAAACCAAGAATACAACGACGTCGCCCCGGTGGCGCTTTCCGAACTGAGATGAGCAGATTGCGATGAACGCACAGACCCATTGGATGCAGAAGACGCTGAACGCCGGCGACCCGATCCGCTACTGGCAGATCGGAGCCGTTGCCGAAGAGCGCTTCGACGTGCCGGATGCGCCGATGAAGGGCGAGATGGACCCCTTCTTCTTCCTGACGAAGGTCAAGAACTTCATTCCGCACGAATATCCGTGCCGGACGATCTTTGCGGAAACCTTTCGCGGCAAGCGGCCTGAAGTCCGCGGGGAGTTCGAGCCCCAGCGCTGGTGGCTGCCGTTCGGCTCTCCACGGCTGGATCTCTCCGGCTTCTGGTTCCGCCCGACGCGCCTTTCGACCTGGGTCCGCACCTATATCGACGCAGAGGCCGCCGGTACTGCCAGGATCCGTCTGGGAACCTGCGGCGGCGCGGTGATCTGGGCGAACGGCGGCGAGATCGGCTGGATGGCGCCCTACAGCCGCAATCTGGAGGTGAAGCAGGAGTTCGATCTGCCGCTGGTGGCGGGGCTGAACGAGGTCACCATCTTCTTCGACGATCTGGCGGAGCGCGACGCTCGCTACTTCTTCCAGCTCGACTATCTGTCCGGCCCGAAGGCCCGGCTGTCGCTGCCCGTGCCCGTTGCAGGCTCCGTGGCGGAAAGCCTGGAGACGGCGCTCGACGGCATGCATTTCGATCGCCCGCATTACTTCGGCGGCGACATCACCTTGCACCTTCCAAAGCCGCTGCCGGTGGAGGTTCACGCGAATGTCGCCATCGAAGGCGACTTCATGTCGAGGGAGCGTTTCGATGACGACTTCACGCTGCCGGCGGGCGCCAAGACGCTTGCCATCGGCCCGTCCGACCGTGCACCCGCCGACTTCCGGCATTTTCGGGTCACCCTGAGCGCCGGCGGGTTCATCGCCTCCCGCTCGCTCGGCGTGGAGATCTGCCACACGGAGCGGCAGGGTAAGGCTGCGGCCACGCTCTCCGACCGCATCGTGGAAACGCTGGACGAGGTCTCGGAGCATTCCGAGCGCGACACCGTCCGCGCCTTCGCGCGCCTGGCGAGCGGTCGCGGCGGCGCGGATACGGACGCCATGATCGAGGAGATCCTGCCGTCGATCGAGGACTGCCACGACTGCGCGGATTTCTCTCTGGTGCCGCTGATCTGGTCGCGCACCGTCTGGGGCGATGACATCGGTTCGGCGACGCGGGCCCGGATCGACGCCGCCATCCTCCACTATCGCTATTGGATGGATGAGCCGGGCAATGACGTGCAGTGGTATTTCTCCGAAAACCACGCGCTGCTCTTCCATACCTCCGCCTATCTGGCCGGCCACCTGCTGCCCGATGCGAGTTTCGTGCGCTCGGGGCGTACGGGCGCCGAGCAGAGCAGAGTGGGTGCCGCGCGCGTGCGGGACTGGCTCGACCATTTCGAGAAGTGGGAGATGGCGGAGTTCAATTCGGCTCCGTATTTCCCGATCGACCTGAAGGGCCTGACGGCACTTGCGGCTCTTTCGCCTGATCAGGACATCGCCGAGCGGGCGAAGGCCGGGATCGTGCGCCTTTGCGAAATCATCGCCCGGTCGGCCCATCACGGCATGGTCACGGCGGCCCAGGGCCGGTCCTACGAGCATACGCTTTGCGCCGGGCGCTCGCTGGAGCTTTCCGGGGTAGCGCGCCTGCTCTGGGGCAAGGGCTGGTACGGTCGCCGCGTGCATGCCCTGCCGCAGCTCGCCGTCTGCCTGCGCGACCATGGTCTCGAGATCCCGCAGTCTCTCGAAGCGATCGCAGATCATCGGACGGCCAAGCATCAGGAGTGGCGGTTTGCGCAGGGCGAGGGCAGCTTTGCCGCGCTCTATCACTACAAGGGCGAACACTTCGCCATGGGCTCCACCGTTCACTACCGGTGGGACGAATGGGGCTACCAGGAAACGGTGCTCCACCTGCGGCTGGGCGAAAAGCCGGAGGCGGCGGTCTGGATCAACCATCCGGGCGAGAGCATCCAGTTCGGCTACGGGCGCCCTTCCTATTGGGGCGGATGTGGAACCGTGCCGCGGGTGCAGCAATATCGCGGCCTCGCGCTCGCCGAATTCACGCTGAAGCCGGAGCAACCGGATTTCACCCATGCCTGGTTTCCGCAGGGTGACTTCGACGAGGTGCGCGTATCCGGCGATACGGCGCTCGCCAGAAGCGGTCGCGGTGCGGTCTTCCTCAAGGGTAGCGGCGATCTCGTGGCGGTGGAGGAGGGACCATCCGCCGGCAACGAGCTGCGTCAACACGGAATGACGAGCCGCTGGATCGTTCGCGTCAGCGAGGCAGACGACCTGTCATCGATCGAAGATCGCTTCGCGACGCTCGCCGTCCGGCAGGAGGCCGACGGCGTGCTCGTTATCGACGACCCCGAATACGGTGCCGTGAGCTTCCATCCGGACGGCTCGGTCGAGGCGGAGGGGCGTCGGATTCAGCGAAGTGAGTATACCGTCACGGGTGAAGCAATTATGCTTTGATCCGCAACAACCGGACGGGAGGAGGCCCTGTCCACCAAAGGGAGGAACTAGCATGCAGACCAAATCCATCATTGCGGGCCTTGCGCTTGCACTTCTCACGTCCACGGCCGCCAGCGCCGGCGATGTCAGGGTCATGTGGTACTCGGACGGCGTCGAAGGCGAAGTCATGAAGGATCTCGTCGATCGCTTCATGAGCGAAAACCCGGGCATCAACGTGATCCTCGACAATGTCGCCTACAGCGTCATCAAGGAGCAGCTGCCGGTCCAACTCGAAGCCGGAAATGGCCCCGACGTCGCGCGCGTGACGGCGATCAAGGATCTTGCCAAGCACTGGCTGGACCTTCGTCCGCTCGTCAAGGATCCCGCCTATTGGGACGAGAATTTCGGCGACAAGGCCGACTGGATGCGGCCCGATGGTTCGGACCAGATCTCAGGCTTCATGACGCAGCTCACGCTCACCGGCGGTTTTGCCAACAAGACGCTGTTCGAGCAGGCAGGTGTGGAGATGCCGGGTTCCCAGGCGACCTGGGAAGAATGGGCAGCGGCTTCCAAGCAGGTTGCCGACAGCCAGCAGATCCCGTTTGCCATGGCGATCGACCGCTCCGGTCACCGCATCACGGCACCGATGTTATCCTATGGCGCAAACTATATCGGCGAAGACGGCAAGCCAGCACCTCTCGACCAGAGTGCCAAGGACTTCCTGACGCAGTTCGTCAACTGGACCGAGGAAGGCGTGTTTGCCAAGGACGTCTGGGTGTCGGCCGCCGGCAACACCTATCGTGCCGCTGCCGAGGACTTCATCAACGGCCAGCTTGCCTTCTACTACTCCGGTTCCTGGCAGGTCGCGAACCTGACCACCAAGATCGGCAACAACTTCGACTGGGTCGCCACCGGCAGCCCCTGCGGCCCTGCTGCCTGCACCGGCATGCCGGGCGGCGCCGCCCTCGTGGCGGTGAAATACACCAAGAACCCGGAAGAAGTGGCCACCTTCATGGACTGGATGGCGCGGGAGGAGGTCGTTCGCGAGTTTTCCGAGCGCACGCTGTTCCTGCCGGCCCACAAGGGGGTCGTCGAGAAGGGCGGGTTGAACTTCCAGACAGACAACGAGCAGGCCAAGGCGGCGCTCGGGACCTTCGTGGAGGCCTCGAAGGCGACCTCGGACTCGGCGCTGAAGCTGCCGGCATGGCGCTGGGCCGATACGGTCTACGCGGCCATCGTCACACGTGTGGGCCAGACGCTGGCCGGCGAGCTTTCGCTCGAGGACACGTTTGCCCGGATCGATGCGGACATCGCCCAGAAGGTCAAGGATGCCGGCCTCTGATGGCCATCACGCCTGATCCGACAAGACTGGCTCTCCCCTGCGGGGGAGAGCTTCCCGCCTGTCGCCGTGCCTATTTACCCACTGGAGGAGCCGTATGACACCGCCCGCTGTCGGCAATCCTGCGCCTTCGCGCTCGTTCGGCTCTATCCTGCTCGCGCCCGTGAAACTCGTGATGGGCGTCATCGACGTGCCCCTGCGGGCGCTGCAGAAGGCCACCGGCATCTCCGGCATGGCGATCTTCTTCCTGGCGCCGAACATGCTGATCTTCGGCATCTTCGTGCTGCTGCCGCTGGCGATCAACTTCGTCTACTCGATGACCGGCGGCACGGCCTTCTTCCTCGCCGACCGCACCTTCATCGGGCTCGACCAGTACGACCGCCTGTTCGAATGCTCCAATTACCTCGACCCGATGTCCTGCCAGGAGGATGCCTTCTGGACCGCCGTCGGCAATACCGGCTGGTTCGTGGTGCTGCAGGTGACGCTGATGATCCTGGTCGCGCTCGGCACGGCCCTGATCCTCAACCGTGAACTCCGGGCCCGCTCCTTCTGGCGCGCCGTCTTCTTCTTTCCCGTCCTCCTGTCGCCGGTCGTTGTCGGCCTGATCTGGAAATGGATCCTGCAGCGGCAGGGGCTCCTGAATTTCGCGCTGTTTGAAATGGGCTTCGAGCCCTACAACTGGCTGACGGACCGGACCTGGGCCTTCGTGGCTGCGGTCGGTGTCTCGATCTGGGCCCACATGGGCTTCTATGCCCTGATCCTGCTGGCCGGCCTGCAGGCGATCCCCAAGGATCTCTATGAGGCGGCGGAAATGGACGGAACGAAGGCCTCTCGCGTCTTCTGGCGCATCACGCTGCCATTGTTGGCGCCGAACCTGCTCGTGGTCGTCGTGCTCGCCCTCATCAAGGCGGTGCAGGTCTTCGACGAGGTCTACGTCCTGACCGGCGGCGGACCGGGCACCAGCACGATGTTCCTGACGCAATACATCTACGAGACAGGCTTTGCCTCGCAGTTGCGCAATCCGGGGCTGGCCGCCGCGGCGTCGATCCTGATGGGTCTCGTCCTCGTGGTCCTGACGCTGCTCCAGCTCGGGATCGGGCGCAAGACCGAACCCAAGGGGAAGACATAATGGGCGCTGCTTCACGGTTCATCTTCCGTCGCCGAGGCGGCAAGGGCTGGCACTGGACGGACATCGTCACCTGGGTCTGGCTCGTCGGCGGGCTGCTGATCATGTTCGGCCCGGCCGTCTGGCTCGGCTTCTCCTCGTTCAAGTCGCCAGCGGCGCTTGCCGAGTTTCCGCCCACCATCCTGCCCTATGTGACGCAGCAGGTGAACGTGGAGGGTTATGAACAGCCGCTGGCGCTCTACGAGGCGACCCTGCCGGACGGAAGCACGCAGGTGCTGGCCGAGGTGCGGCGCATCGGGATTGTCAGCCAGATGGTCGACCCGAATGCGCCGGGCGAGATCATCCGCGTCAACATCGGCGATCGGACTCCTGTCCGCACCATGTCGTTTGCCACCGAGAACTACACCGAACCCTTCGTGCAGTTCGATTTCGTCCAGTATCTCTGGAACTCGGTGTTCGTGACGGTGACGGCGACGCTGATCACTCTCGTGGTCAACTCGATGGCCGCCTTCGCTCTCTCGAAGTACGAGTTCAAGGGACGGTCGGTGGCCATGCTGATCATCCTGGCGACGCTCATGGTGCCGCTGTCGGTGATCATGGTGCCGCTCTACTCGATCATCTCGGCGATCGGCCTGTTCAACAACCTCTGGGGCGTGATCCTGCCGACTGTCGCGACGCCCACGGGCGTCTTCATCCTGCGCCAGTACATGCTGACGATCCCGGACGAGCTCATCGATGCCGCCCGCATGGACAAGGCCTCCGAGTGGCAGATCTACTGGCGCATCGTGCTGCCGCTGGCGGCGCCCGCGCTTGCGGTGCTTGCGATCTTCTCGGTGGTCTGGCGGTGGAACGACTTCCTGTGGCCGCTGATCGTGCTCTCGCGCCGCGAACTCTACACCCTGCAGGTGGGCTTGAGCATCTACGCCGGGGAGCTGAACGTGCAGTGGCACTTCATCCTGGCCATGACGGTCGTCACCATGATCCCCGTCGTCCTCGTCTTCATCTTCCTGCAGCGCTTCATCACCACCGGCATTGCCGGTACCGGACTGAAATGAGGATCCGCAAATGGGCCAGATAACGCTCACCGACATCAAGAAGTCCTTCGGCGCCATCGACGTGCTCCACGACGTCAATCTCCATATCGATGACGGCGAACTCGTTGTCTTCGTCGGGCCATCTGGCTGCGGGAAGTCGACCCTCTTGCGGGTGATCGCTGGCCTGGAGAAGGTGACCGGCGGCAGCATCGATATCGACGGCCGGCGCGTCAACGAGGTCACGGCAGCGGAGCGGGGGCTTGCCATGGTCTTCCAGTCCTATGCGCTCTACCCACATATGACGGTGCGCCAGAACCTCGCCTTCGGCCTGGAAAACTCCAAGATGCCGAAGGCCGAGATTACCGAACGGGTCGGGGAAGCGGCCCGCATGCTGGAGATCGATGCCTATCTGGACCGGCGACCCGGCCAGCTTTCCGGCGGTCAGCGCCAGCGGGTGGCGATCGGCCGGGCCATCGTGCGCCGTCCCGTCGCCTTCCTGCTCGACGAACCTCTTTCCAACCTCGACGCAGAGCTGCGGGTCTCGACGCGCGCCGAGCTTGCCGCGCTCCATGCGCGCCTGTCGTCGACGATGATCTATGTGACCCACGATCAGGTGGAGGCCATGACGCTGGCAGACCGGATCGTGGTGATGCGCGCCGGTCGCATCGAGCAGGTCGGCACGCCGCTCGATCTCTACAACACGCCCGCCAACCGATTTGTCGCGGGCTTCATCGGCGCGCCGCATATGAATTTCCTGCAGGGCGAGGTCGCCGAGCGCAGCGGAGAGGCCGCCATCATCACGGTGGCAGGCGGTGTGCGTGTTCATCTGCACCCGGTGGAAGGGTCGATGGAAAAGGGGCAGAAACTGACGGTGGGCGTCCGCCCTCAGCATCTGGTCGTCAGCGCCGACCCGGCAAGTCCGAAGGTCAAGCTTCGGCTCGTCGAAGCGCTGGGCTCAGAGACGGTGATCCACGGCGAGATCAATGGCGAACGGCTGATGGCGGTGCTG
>JBKBXP010000150.1:0-8014 GCA_046314035.1 Pseudorhizobium sp.
ACTTCCGCCAGCAGCATCTAGGCAGCTCATTCCATCTGAGCATATCTCTCGAGAATGCCCGGCAAGGCGGCATCCGGGATCATCGTCTGGTGCTTCTTCATCCACGGTACATGGGCGTAGCCGAAAAGCGCGATACGGTCCGGATCGAGCGAGATGATGTCGGTCACGGTGCGCTCCAGCGAGGCAAGCGTCTGGTGCGGGAGGCCGTAGAGCACGTCGCAGTTGACCGACTGCACGCCCCGCGCCCTCACCGCCTCGACAACGGAGCGTGTCTGCTCGAAGGTCTGGATCCGGTTGATCGCCTTTTGCACCGTCGGATCGAAATCCTGAACCCCGAGGCTGGCGCGGGTGAGACCGAGCCTCGCCAGCGCATCGTAGCGTGCCTCGTCGAGATCATTGGGGTCCATCTCGACGCTGATCTCTGCATCCGGCGCAATCGAGAAGGCTTGCCGCAGGCAGTCCATCAGCGCGATCATGTCCTCGGGCTTCAACATGGTCGGCGAGCCGCCGCCCCAGTGGACGGCCGTCACCCGCGTCGACCTCGGCACCAGGTCGCCGATTGCCGCGATCTCCTTCTTCAGCGCTGCAAGGTAGGTGGTGATCGGGTCGTAGCGCAGGGTCTGCTTGGTGTGGCAGGCACAGAACCAGCAGAGGCGGTCGCAATAGGGAATGTGGAGATAGAGCGAAAGGGTCGCGTCATCCTTGATCTCGCCGAGCCATCGCGCATAGGTTCCACCGTCGATCTGCGGGCCGAAATGCGGCGACGTCGGGTAGCTGGTGTAGCGCGGTGCAGCGCCGGTGTATTTCAGCAGCAGTTTCTCGTTCATGGCAGACCCCTTCTGTCCGCCAATCGCTATCAGGGGAGTTTTCCTGAACCTTGATGCAGATCAATTCGCCTTTCGCCAAATTGACGATGATCAACATCACATCGCAGCCGCACATACGGAAACAGCCACCATGGATACGCTCGACAGACATGCCAGAAACGGGGACGTCCCCGCGGTCTGCAGCGCCTGCGAAGCCCGCCATGGCGGCGTCTGCTCGGCGCTGACGCCGGTACAGTTGGGCGAACTCAGCAAACACTCCTCCCGCCGCAAGATCGCTGCCGGGACCGAATTCATCGGTCAGGGGGAAACCGTGTCCTCCTACAGCAACATCCTCAAGGGCGTGGTCAAGCTTTCCAAGGTCATGGCCGACGGCCGGCAGCAGATCATCGGTCTGCAGTTCGCCCCTGATTTCATGGGGCGCCCCTTTCTGGGTGAAAGCAGATTGGCGGCCGAAGCGGCAACCGATACCGAGATCTGCGTGTTTCCAAGCCGCGCCATCGAACGGTTGATTGCCGAAACGCCTCAGCTGGAGCACCAGTTGCACGCTCAGGCTCTGCGAGAACTCGACGAGGCGCGCGACTGGATGCTGACGCTCGGCCGCAAGACGGCACAGGAAAAGGTGGCAAGTTTCCTGGCGTTGATCGCCACCCACAGCGATCCCGAGGCCGAGGACAAGAGCGTCTTCGAGCTGCCGCTATCCCGGGCCGACATCGCCGACTTCCTCGGACTGACGATCGAGACCGTCAGCCGGCAGATGACCAAGCTGCGCAAGGAAGGCATCATTCATATCGAGAACAACCGCCATGTGACGGTACCGGATCTCGATCGTCTGGCCGCGGCGGCCGGCAATGATTGAAGGCGCGCCGCCTCAGGCTGCCCTGCCCTCGACGATAGCGGCACGAATCACATCCAGCACGCGCACCGGGTCGACATCCGTACAGATCAGCTGGCTCGGGTGCCCGTCCCAATGCCCCGGCGGGAAGACGCGTCCATCCGGCTTCTGGATCGTCTGGCCGTCGGCGATCCCACCGCACACCACGCGGATCGGCCCGCTGCGGGTCGTGAACAGATCCGGCGCCACCAGATAGACGCAGGCGCAGCTGTCATGGACGACCATGCCGTCACCGACGCGATGCCGGTAGAAGTCGATGTAGAACTGCGACAGGTCCGAGAGAAGCTGCACCGGCGCGCCGCCGGCAGCCGCCATCTCCGCCAGGAAGCCGCTCGTCATCACCGTCTTCAGCGTCACATCCAGCCCGATGACGGTCACCCGCCAGGGCGCCGTGAAGACAAGGTCCGCGGCCTCCGGATCGCCGTGGATATTGGCCTCGGCCGCCGGGCTGACATTGCCGTTGAGCTCGAAAGCGCCACCCATGACGATGACCTCCTTCACCAGCGCGGCAAAATCGGGATCGGCTTGCAACGCCAGCGCCAGATTGGTCATGCGGCCGACAGCCACCAGCGTCACCTCGCCCGGCTGCGCCCGCACGGTATCGATGATGAACCGCCATGCCGGACGTTCATCCGCCTGGACCGAAATCGCTTCGGGGATCGGGATATCGCCGAGACCGTTCTCGCCATGAATGAAGGTCGGCCAGTGCCCTTCCGGCCGCGACGGATCGAAGGTGACACCGGCGCCTTGCGCCACAGGCGCGGCAATCTCCCATTCCTGCTTCAGGAACAGCGCGTTGCGCGTGGTGAGATCGATGGGCGCATTGCCGAAGACGGTGGTGATCCCGATGAGGTCGATCTGCGGATGCCGATGCAGGAAAAGAAGTGCCATGGCATCGTCGATGCCGGGATCTGTGTCGAAGATGACCTTGTGCATGTTCACGCTCTGAAGCCGGGAAAGAAAGCTGTTCGTTGGCGCGGCACATTACCGACGTTTGTCTGCCGGGCAAGTCTGCATCCCGGCTATTTCACTGGGTTGCAAGCGCCGCCGTTCGGTGGCAGAGAACGGCTCTCGACCTCCCGCATCTCCCCACCTCCCGGTTGCTCCCTTGCACGATCTCGCGTTTCTCCTTCTGGTGCTGCTCTTTGCGGCCGCCTGCATTGCCGGTTTCGTCGACGCCATCGCCGGAGGTGGCGGCCTGATCACCATTCCGGTGATGCTGATCGCCGGCATCCCACCGCTCGAAGCCATCGCCACCAACAAGCTGCAAGGCCAGTTCGGTGTCGCTTCCGCCACGCTTGCCTATGCGCGGCGAGGCCATGTCGATCTCAGGAAGCAGCTTCCGATGGCGCTGATGGCGACACTCGGCGGCATCCTGGGTGCCTTGCTGGCCTCTCTCGTCCCTGCGGCAACGCTGGCAGCCGCGATCCCATTCCTGCTGATCGGGATCGCATTGTTCTTCGCACTGAAGCCGAACCTCAGCGACCTCGACAGTCACCAGAGGGTGACGCCGTTCCTCTTCGGCCTGACGATCGTCCCGATCGTCGGCCTCTACGACGGCGTCTTCGGCCCGGGCGCCGGCTCCTTCTACATGCTGGCCTTCGTACTGCTGGGCGGCTTCGGCCTGCTCAAGGCGACCGCCCACACGAAGCTCCTCAACCTCGGATCCAATTTCGGATCCTTCCTCGTCTTCGCCGCAACGGGATCGATTCTCTGGAAGGTCGGCCTGATCATGGGCGCGGGACAGATCCTAGGCGCGCAGGTCGGCTCGCGCATGGCCATGCGTGGCGGTGCGAAGATCATCAAGCCTCTGCTGGTGGTGTCCTGCCTCGCGCTGGCGCTGAAGCTGATCTCCGACCCCGCCCATCCCGTCCGGATCTGGCTGGGCTTCTAATCGATCCCAGGACGGCCTAGGCTACCCTTTCATTTTAAGGGGCAAGCCGGCAGCGACAAGGAAGACTTCATCGGCAACGGCAGCGATTCGCTGGTGCAGCCGTCCAGCGTGGTCGCGAAACTCCCGCGCCATCTTGTTGTCCGGGACGATCCCCATGCCGACTTCGTTGGAAACCAGGATGATCTGTCCGCGCCACGCGGCGAGACAGTCGATCAGCAAACGGCTTGCCGCGTCGACATCATCCTCCGCCATCATCAGGTTCGTCACCCAGAGCGTCAGGCAGTCGACCAGCACCACGCGCGCTTCATCCGCCAGTTGCGGCAGGCGACCGATCAAATCGAGGGGAATTTCGTGGGTGATCCATCCGTCGCCACGGTCGCTGCGATGGCGAGCGATCCGTTCATCCATCTCGGCGTCATAGGCCTGCCCCGTCGCCACATAATGGCGCTGAAGGCCGGACTGAACTGCCAACGCCTCTGCGAAGGCCGATTTTCCCGATCGCGCGCCGCCGAGCACAAGCGTGATGCGGTTCGACACGCTCACGCGGCACCGCCGCAGGACGTCTGTTTTGGAAAAGCGGAAGAGAATGCGGCAACGCTGTCACTGAAAGCACGGACGATTCGTAGATGCATGAGGCGTCCGCCTTGGTTCATCAGTTCGCGTTGCCGCAACCGAAAAATGGGGGCGTCGCTTGCACAAGTCAAGTCCGAGCCTACGCACTGACGCAGGAGAACCTGGGACGCCGCAGACGTAAGCGACGGGTACGCACTACCTGACCCGACGCTGCCAACGGACGACCGTCTGCGAGGTGATAGTTAGCCGCACATCCTTACCGGAAGGTTAGTGGCGTCACCCCTTATCTCGCATTTTCTGATTTCCTACGCGCAATCCATTTTCTCGCGGTTCCTTCGGGTCAAAGGCAGTTGAAGTCGTCGTGCAATCCCCTACCATTCTCCCGACACAAAATGCGCCGACAGTCCGGCAGGAACATGCTCGGCGAGTGCCGACGCGAGTTCGCTCAACCGCTTCGAGAAACGGATGCCCTCATGCGCTATCCTCTTGCCGCAGCCGCACTTTTTCTAGGTTTCTGCGTTCGACCAGGCGCAGCTGAGGCTGCCTGTGGCGCAGTCTCCATCGCCGAGATGAACTGGGGATCGGCGGCCATTGCGGCGCATATCGACAAGATCGTTCTCGAACGCGGCTTCGGCTGCTCGGTAACGCTGGTCCCAGGCGACACCGTTCCGACGTTTTCCTCGATGAACACTGCCGGGACGCCCGACATGGCTCCGGAGTTCTGGATCAACGCGGTGCGCGGCGATCTTTCCAGAGCTACCGCGGAGAACCGCCTGGAGCTCGGAGCCGAAATCCTCGCCGACGGCGCCGTCGAGGGCTGGTGGGTGCCGAAGTTCCTCGTGGACGCCAACCCGGACATCCGCACCGTCGAGGATGCGCTTGCCCGCCCGGATCTGTTTCCGGCGCCGGAGCAGCCGGATAAGGGCGCTCTCTACGGCTGCCCGAGCGACTGGAGCTGTCAGGTCACCACGGCCAACCTCTTTCGCGCCTTCGCAGCCGCCGATCAGGATTTCGTGCTGGTGGAACCGCCGACCGCCGGGGAGCTGGAAGCCTCCATCAAACAAGCCTTTGCAGAACAGACCGGCTGGCTCGGTTACTATTGGGCGCCGACGGCGATCCTCGGCAAATACCAGATGGTGAAGCTCTCGTTCGGCGTGACGCACAACAAGCCCGAGTGGGATGCCTGCACGACGGTACCCGACTGCGCCAGCCCGGAACGCAATGCCTATCCGACCTCGCAGGCCTTCACCCTGTACACCGAAGGCTTCGCTGAAAAGGCCGCTGACACCGTCGACTACCTGAACCGGCGGCAATGGTCGAATGCGACGATCAGCCGTGTGCTGGCCTGGCAGCTAGAGAACCAGGCATCCAACAGCGAGACGGCGGAATACTTCATCGAGAGCCATCAGGATGTCTGGTCGCAATGGCTATCTCCGATCGTCGCCGCGAAGATCAGAACGGACGGCTAGAAGGTACGCCCGGCCCCGATCGACGTCGCAAATCGCACATCACGGGCCGCGTGGATCCTGTAGTGGCTAAGATGGATGCTGCTGCGCTGGTGAGTACCAAACTGGCGACAGCAGGGTCCGCTGTGGAAATGACGCACAAGACAGGACGCGTATGGCCAGCCACGGAATAGAGATCAACGGGCTCTACAAGATCTTTGGCCCACGGGCGCGCGATCATGTCGAGCAGGTCCGCAACGGCATGTCGAAGGCGGAACTGAACGAAAAGCACGGCCATGTCCTGGGCCTGCGAGACATCAGCATTGCCATGCCGGCCGGCAAGATCACCGTCGTCATGGGGCTCTCCGGCTCCGGCAAGTCGACATTGATCCGCCACATCAACCGGCTGATCGAACCGACCGTCGGCGAGGTGATCTACGACGGGACCGATATCTGCCGCATGAACGGACGCGACCTGCGCGACTTTCGCCGGCACCGGACGGCCATGGTGTTCCAGAAGTTCGCGCTTTTGCCGCACCGGACGGTGGTGGAGAATACGCTCTATGGTCTCGACGTCCAGGGTGTACCGCGAAGCCGGAGCAGAGAGAGGGCCCAGCACTGGATCGAACGCGTCGGTCTGGCGGGCTTCGAAAACCACTATCCCAATCAGCTCTCGGGTGGCATGCAGCAGCGTGTCGGACTGGCAAGAGCGCTGGCCAATGACGCCGACATCCTGCTGATGGACGAAGCCTATTCCGCACTCGACCCGCTGATCCGGGTCGACATGCAGACCGTGCTCCTCGATATCCAGAGCGAGCTGAAGAAGACGGTGGTCTTCATCACCCATGATCTCGACGAGGCGCTGCGGCTGGGCGACAAGATCGCCATCCTGCGCGATGGCGAGATGATCCAGCAGGGCACCGGCCAGGAGATTGTTCTCTCTCCCGCAGACGAATACATCGCTTCCTTCGTCAAGGAAGTGAACCGCAGCAGGGTCATCCAGGCGCGCACGGTGATGAAACCCGCTGTGGGGGCCTTGGAAGGCGTCAGGGTCGCCGCCGACGAGACGCTCGAATCGGTCGCCCAGCGACTGACGAGGGCGCAGCGCACGAGCGCCACCGTGGTCGACGAAGACGGCATCGAGATCGGCCTTCTCGACCTCAACACGATTCTGACGGCCATGGTGAACCCGGTGGAGCATGATGCCGCTCCAGCCACGCCGGCGTAGCCGAGATTGTCTTTTCCTTGCCGGAGGCCTATAGCCAGCCAATTCCCAGGAGGCACCGATGACCGCCGCAAACCCTCTCCGTGACTTGCTTGCCGAAAAGGGCGTTCTGCTCGCTGACGGCGCCACCGGAACCAATCTCTTTGCCATGGGCCTCGAAGCCGGCGAGGCGCCGGAATTGTGGAACGAGACGCATCCGGAGCGGATCGACAAGCTGCACCAGGATTTCGTCGATGCCGGTGCCGACATCATCCTCAGCAATTCTTTCGGCGGCACGCGCCACCGGCTGAAACTGCACCATGCGCAGGACCGCGTCTTCGACCTAAACAAGCGTGCAGCCGAGATCGCCCGCGCCGTGGCCGACCGGGCACCGCGAAAAGTGATCGTCGCCGGCTCCGTCGGCCCCACCGGCGAGCTTCTGGTGCCACTCGGCGCCATGACCTACGAGGACGCCGTCGCAGCCTTTGTCGAGCAGATGGAAGGCCTCAAGGCCGGCGGAGCAGATGTCGCCTGGATCGAGACCATGTCCTCCGCCGACGAGATCCGCGCCGCTGCGGAGGCCGCGACCAAGGTCGGCCTGCCCTATACCTACACCGGCTCCTTCGACACCGCCGGCAGGACCATGATGGGCGTCGATCCAAAGGACATTCACGGAATCGCCAGGGATCTGGGCGATGGCCCCGTGGCCGTCGGTGCCAATTGCGGCGTCGGCGCCTCCGACATCCTGTCGAGCCTGCTCGACATGACGGCTGCCGAGCCCGAGGCGATCACCATCGTCAAGGGCAACTGCGGCATTCCCGAATTTCGCGGCGCCGAGATTTATTATTCCGGCACCCCGCCGCTGATGGCGGAATATGCGCGCTTGGCCCGCGATGCCGGCGCCAGGATCATCGGCGGCTGCTGCGGCACATCCTGCGAGCATCTTGCCGCGATGCGCCAGGCACTGGATGACTATACACCCCGGCCACGCCCGACGATCGAGGAGATCGTCGAGCGGATCGGTCCGCTCCGCAACAAGATGGCGAGCGAATCCGGCAATGACGGCACGCGCGAGCGGCGCCGCAGAAGGACCTGACCCATGAGCAGCATCGCCACGATCGCTAATCGCGACACCGTCGCCGACAGCCTGTCGGGTTTCACCGACGAGAACAAGTCCTG
>JBKBXP010000151.1:0-7997 GCA_046314035.1 Pseudorhizobium sp.
CGAGATGATCGGCGCGCTCGGCGTCGACATCCGCACGCTTTATACCGTCGTCTTTGCGCTGGGTGCCGCCCTTGCGGGGCTTGCGGGCGCCATGGTCGGCGCGCTGCAGTCGGTACAGGTCGGCATGGGCGAGCCGGTTCTCATCCTTGCCTTCGTGGTGATCGTCATCGGCGGCATCGGCTCCATCAAGGGCGCACTTCTCGGCGCTCTCCTGGTTGGCGTCGTCGACACCATGGGACGCCTGCTGCTGCCGCAGCTCTTCTCCCTCTTCGTCCCGCCCTCGCAGGCCGGCATGATCGGTGCGGCCGCGGCCTCCATGCTCATCTATGTGATGATGGCGCTGATTCTCGCCGTCAAACCGCGCGGGCTCTTTCCCGCAGCCCACGCGTGAGGCCGCCATGCTGAGCCGTGAAAGCATCATCAATATCCTGCTGGCCGTGCTGCTGCTGGCTGTGCCGCTCGCCGCCAATGCCTATGGCGAACCCTTCTATGTGACGCTGGCCACCCGCGTTGCCATTCTGGCGCTCGCTGCCACGGGTCTCAACCTGGCGCTCGGCCTCGGTGGCCTCGTCTCCTTCGGGCATGCGGCCTTCTTCGGCATTGGCGGCTATGCGACCGGCATCCTTGCCACGCACGGCTTCTCCGGCGAGCCGCTCTTCTTCGGGCTGTCGGGCACGAACCAGATGCCGGTGATCTGGCTGGTGGCCATGGTCGCCGCCGGCCTGGTGGGGCTGCTGATCGGGGCGATCAGCCTGCGGACGTCCGGCGTCTACTTCATCATGATCACGCTCGCCTTTGCGCAGATGGTCTATTATTTCGCCATCTCCTGGCCGGCCTATGGCGGTGAGGACGGGCTGTCGATCCTGGTGCGCAACCAGTTCCCGGGCGTCAATACGATGCTGCCGGTGAATTTCTTCCTGATCTGCTACGGTATCCTGATCCTGGCGCTTGGCCTCTTCGTGCTGATCCGCAGCTCGCGCTTCGGTTCGGCGCTTCAG
The DNA here is from genome assembly GCA_046314035.1 of Pseudorhizobium sp. Lineage (GTDB taxonomy): Bacteria > Pseudomonadota > Alphaproteobacteria > Rhizobiales > Rhizobiaceae > Neorhizobium. The sequence continues at coordinate 999 of JBKBXP010000151.1, forward strand.
GCGGCGCGGCAGAACGAGGTGCGCGTCGCCACCGTCGGCATAGCGCCCTACCGGATCCGCCTGACCGCCTTTGCGCTGTCTGCGGCGATGACCGGACTTGCGGGCGCCCTGTTTGCGGATCTCAACCGCTTCGTCAGCCCCTCGATGCTGTCCTGGCACATGTCCGGTGAACTGATCGTGCTGATCATTCTGGGCGGCACGGGGCGGTTGTTCGGACCCTTGGCAGGGGCGGCCCTTTTCGTCATCTTCGAATATGTGCTGGGCGGGCTGACGGAACGCTGGCAGTTCTTCCTCGGCCTGATCCTGCTTGGCACCGTACTCTTTGCGCGCGGCGGGCTGCTCGGGCTTCTGGCCGGAAAGGCACGTCATGGCTGAGCCCGTCCTGCAATTGTCCGACCTCTCGAAATCCTTCGGCGCGCTGCGGGCGACCGACGGCGTCTCTCTCGATCTCAGGCCCGGCGAAATCCACGCGCTGATCGGACCGAACGGCGCCGGCAAGTCGACGCTGATCCACCAGATCTGCGGCACGCTGCGGCAGGATTCCGGCACCATCCGCTTTGCGGGCCAGGATATCGGTCACCTCGGCGTTGCCGAGCGCTCGCGGCTGGGGCTGGGACGAACCTTCCAGGTGTCGTCGCTGGCGCCGGAGTTCTCCGCCCTGCGCAATGTTATGCTGGCGGTGCAGGCGCAACAAGGATCGAGCTTCCGCTTCTTCAAGCCGGTGATGGGTGACGCCTCGCTGGTCGACACGTCGATGGCGATGCTGGAGCGCGTCGGCCTGCAGGATCGCGCCCGGCTTCCCTCGGCGGAACTGTCGCATGGGGAGCGCCGCAAGCTCGACATCGCGATCGCACTGGCACTCAACTCGAAGGCCTTCCTGCTCGACGAACCGATGGCGGGCATGGGACCGGAAGGATCCAAATCGCTGACGGGCTTCCTCGACGGACTGCGGCAGGAAGCGCCGATCCTGCTCGTCGAGCATGACATGGACGCCGTATTTGCACTCGCCGACCGCATCTCCGTGCTCGTCTACGGCAAGGTGATCGCCACCGGAACGGTCGACGAGATCCGCCGCGATCCGGCCGTCCGCTCGGCCTATCTGGGAGACCACGCCTGATGCTGCTCGACGTCTCGAAGATCGAAGCCTCCTATGGCGCAAGTCAGGCCCTGTTCGGAGTCGATCTGACCGTCGCCGAAGGCGAGGCCGTGGCGCTGATGGGTCGCAACGGCATGGGCAAGACGACGACCATCCGGGCAATCTGCAATCTCACACCGCCCCGGGCGGGCTCTGTCCGGCTGGCCGGCACTGACCTGAAGGGCAAGCCCTCGCACCGGGTCGCCAAGCTCGGCATCGGCCTCGTTCCTGAAGGGCGCCGCTGCTTTCCCAACCTGACGGTCCACGAGAACCTCGTTGCCGCAGCACGCCCGGGATCTTGGACGCTGGATAGGGTCAACACGCTGTTCCCGCGCCTCGCCGAACGGCATGCGCAGATGGCGCGTTCGCTGTCGGGCGGCGAGCAGCAGATGCTGGCGATCGGCCGGGCGCTGATGACCAATCCGCGGCTCCTCATCCTCGACGAGGCGACGGAGGGCCTGGCGCCGGTCATCCGCCAGGACATCTGGGCGGCGATCCGCAAGCTCAAGGCAGAAGGGCTGTCGATCCTGGTGGTCGACAAGACGCTGTCGGAGCTGCTGCCGGTCGCCGACCGCTGCGTCATCCTCGAAAACGGCAAGAGCGTGTGGCAGGGCACATCGGCGGAGCTCACCGCCGACGTCCAGGATCGTTACCTCGGGGTCTGAGCCGCTGCAAACATCGGCCCGCCCTTGTGGGCCGGAAAGCCGTAGCCGTTGATCATCACCAGATCGATGTCGCTCTCGCGGGCGGCGATGCCTTCATCGAGCAGCTTGTGGCCTTCATCGGCCATGGCAGCGAGCAGCCGCTGAATGATATCGGTGGCGGAGAAGCTGCGCGGCGTGATGCCCTTTGCTGCCCGGCATGCGTCGATGATCGCAGTGACCTCCGGATCCACTTCTCGCCTGCCGTCTGCATAGGCATACCAGCCGCGGCCGGCCTTCTGGCCGAGACGGCCGGCCTCGCAGAGCCGGTCGGCGATCTCGACATAGCGTTCCGAGGGATCGCGCGTCGCGGCCTGCCGCTTGCGGCGGGCCCAGGCGATCTCCAGTCCGGCCATGTCGTAGACGGCAAACAGGCCCATGGGAAAGCCGTAGTCCTCTAGAGCCGCATCGATCTCCTGCGGAGCCGCGCCATCCTCCAGGATGTATTCCGCCTCGCGCCGATAGGCGGAGAAGATGCGGTTGCCGATGAAGCCTTCCGTGACGCCGGTGACGATGGCGAGCTTGCGCAGCCTCTTTGCCACTGCAAGCCCTGTCGCCAGCACGTCCGGTGCCGTTCTGGCGCAACGGACGACCTCGAGGAGCCGCATGACATGCGCCGGCGAGAAGAAATGCAGGCCGAGCACGCGCTCCGGATGTTGCGTCCGCGCGGCGATCTCGTCCGGGTTCAGGTAGCTGGTATTGGTGGCCAGCACGGCGTCGGCGCGCAGCACGCGGTCGAGCCGGCGGAAGAGATCGACCTTCACGTCCATGTCGTCGAACACGGCCTCTATCACGAGGTCGCAAGGGGCGAGGTCTTCGTCGCGGGCCGTCACGGCAAGCCGCTCCGCCTGCTTGTCCCGGGCGTCCGGATCCATTCGGCCGGTCGCCACGGCGCGGTCGAGCAGGGCGAGGATGCGGTCGCGGCCCTCTGCCGCCGCCGCATCGTCGCGGTCGAGGCCGATGACGCTGTAGCCGGTGGCAAGGGCTGCGACGGCGATGCCGCTGCCCATCAGGCCGAGGCCGGCAATGCCGATCGTGGTGATCGGACGCGGTTCGATGCCCTCCAGTCCTTCGACCTTTGACGCTTGGCGTTCCGCGAAGAAGACATGCCGTAGCGCGGCCGCCTCGGCGCTGTCGCGCAGACGCAGGAAGGTTGCCCGTTCGTCGGCCATGCCTTCGGCAAGCGGTTGCCCTGCCGTCTCCACGAGCCTGACGGCTTCGGCAGGAGCCTGTTGGCCGCGCGCTTTGGCGAGGACTTTCGACCGTGCCTTTTCGATCGCGGCAGCATCGGCAACTGGGATGGTCTGTTTACCGATGCGGCGGAGGGGACGACCCCCAAGTTCTTGCGCGACGGTGATGGCCGCCTCCAGCGGATGTCCGTCCGTGACTGCGTCGATGATGCCGAGAGACAGTGCCTCAGTCGCCTTGACGCTGCGGCCGCTGCCGATCATGTCGATGGCGGCGGGGATGCCGATGAGGCGTGGCAGGCGCTGCGTGCCGCCGGCGCCGGGAACGATGCCGAGCTTTACTTCGGGCAGGCCCATTTGAGCGACCGCGGAAGCGATGCGGTGATGGCAGGCGAGCGCCACTTCCAGGCCGCCGCCCAGTGCCGCGCCCTGGATGGCGGCAATGACCGGCTTGTGGAAGGACTCGATCCTGTCGATGACGGCGGGCAGGAGAGGAGCGGCTGGCGGCTGACCGAATTCCTTGATGTCGGCGCCGCCGATGAAGGTTTTTCCTGCTCCGGTGACGACGATGCCGCGCAGGCTTTCGGATGCTTCCGCATGATCGAGTGCCGCCATCAGGCCGGCGCGGACATCCTGGGAGAGGGCGTTGACCGGCGGGTTGTCGATCGTCACCAGCAGCACGTCCTGCCGGATTTCGCCACGAACGCTGTCCGAGAAGGAGATCGCGCTTGCCGTCATCGGTCTACTCCGGCACGACGGCGATGGCCTGGATCTCGATCTTTGCCCGGTCCTCGAGAAGTGCTGCCACCTGCAGGGCCGCCATGGCCGGGAAGTTGCGGCCCATGACATCGCGGTAGACGCGGCCGATGCCCTTCAGGTTGGCGAGATATTCCGCCTTGTCGGTGAAGTACCAGGTCATGGTGGTGACATGCTCCGGTCCGGCGCCGCCGGCGGCGAGGATGGCGACGACATTCTCCAGCGTCTGGCGCACCTGTTCGACGAAATCGTCGCTTTCGAACTGGCACTGGCCGTTCCAGCCGATCTGGCCGCCGACATAGATCTGCCGGCCCCGGGCCGCTACACCGTTGGAATAGCCGATCGGCTTTGCCCAGCCTTCGGGCTGAAGGATGTCATGCATGCGTCGTCTCCGGAGGCGCGGCCTTCAGCAGCTCGCGCGCGATGATGAGTTTCTGGACTTCGGTGGCGCCCTCGTAGATCCGCAGCGCTCGGATCTCGCGATAGAGGCTTTCGACGATCTCCCCGCGCCGCACGCCCCGGCCGCCGAACATTTGGACGGCGCGGTCGATGACCGCCTGCGCCGTTTCGGTTGCCGTCATCTTGGCCATGGCCGCCTCCTTGGTGGTCGGCAGGCCCTGGACGTCGCGCCGCCAGGCGGCGCGGTAGGTGAGAAGAGCCGCCGCATCGATGCCGGCTGCCATGTCGCCGAAGGCGGCCTGCGTGAGCTGCAGGTCCGAAAGCGTCGCACCGAACATCGGACGGCTCTTGGCATGGGCCAGGGCTTCATCCATGGCGCGGCGGGCAAAGCCGAGCGCTGCGGCTGCGACGGAAGCGCGGAAGATGTCGAGGGTGCGCATGGCGATCTTGAAGCCCTCGCCGGGGTGGCCGAGCAGCCGGTCGGCAGGGATGCGGCAGGCCTCAAAGCGGATGGTCGCCAGCGGATGCGGCGCGATCACGTCGACGCGCTCGGCAATCGAGAAGCCCGGATCGTCTGCATAGACGACAAAGGCGGAGATGCCGCGCGTCCCGGGCGCCTCGCCGGTGCGGGCAAAGACGGTGTAGACGTCGGCGATGCCGCCATTGGAAATCCAGGTCTTCTCGCCGTCGAGCACGTAATGATCGCCGTCCCGGCGGGCAGCGCAGGCCATGGCCGCGACATCGGAGCCGGCTTCCTGTTCGGAGAGCGCAAAGGCGGAGATCCACTCGCCGGAACGGGCCTTCGGCAGCACCACGCGGCGCAGCGCGTCGGAGCCGGAAAGGCCGATGGCACCGGTCCCCAGCCCCTGCATGGCGAAGGCGAAATCGGCAAGACCGTCGTGCCAGGCGAGCGTTTCGCGGGTCAGGCAGACGGCGCGGGAATCGATCGGCGTCGTTCCGCCGGCACCGGTCGCGGCGTCCAGCAGACCGGCCTCGCCCAGTGATCGGACGAGGGCGCGGCAGGCGCGATCGGTGTCGTCATGGTCGATGCCGGAGAGGGCTCCCGATGCGGCATGGGCGTCGAGCCTGTCGGCAAGCGCGCGGTGGCTTGCGTCGAAGAAGGGCCAGTCGAGATGCTCGCGGGTCGGTCCGGCAAGCCTGGTTTGCGCCGCCATGTCAGTTCCCCTCGAAGACGGGCTTGCGCTTCTCTGCAAAGGCTTCGAAGGCGCGGCGGAAATCCTTGGTGGCCATGCAGACAGCCTGGGCCTGAGCCTCGGATTCGATCATCTCGTCGATGCCCATGGCCCATTCCTGGTTCAGCATGGTCTTCGTCATCGTGTGCGCGAACCACGGTCCGTCAGCCAGCGAATGGGCGAGCTTGCCGGCTTCCGCCTCGACAATCTCAGAACCGTGCAGCGCATTGTAGAAGCCCCAGGCATGGCCCTCCTCAGCGCTCATCGAGCGGCCGGTGAACAGGAGTTCGGCGGCACGGCCCTGTCCGATAATGCGGGGCAGGATCCCGCAGGCGCCCATGTCGGCTCCCGCCAGTCCGACGCGGGTGAAGAGGAAGGCGGTCTTTGCCTCGGGCGTTGCAAGCCGCATGTCGGAGGCCATGGCGAGGATGGCGCCGGCGCCGGCGCAGATGCCGTCGATGGCCGTGATGATCGGCTGCGGGCATTTCTTCATCGCCTTGACGAGGTCGCCGGTCATCCGGGTGAAGGCAAGGAGGTCCGGCATCGCCATCTCCGTCAAGGGCTCGATGATCTCGAAGACATCGCCGCCGGAGGAGAAATTGCCTCCGGCGCCGGTCAGCACCACAGCGCGGATGTCGGAGGCATAGGCGAGATCGCGGAAGAGATCGCGCAGCTCGGCGTAGCTTTCGAAGGTCAGCGGGTTCTTGCGTTCAGGGCGGTTCAACCGGATCGTCGCGACGCGGCCGTCCTCGCTCACCTCCCAGAGAAAGTGTCGTGCCTGATAGTCCTTGAAGGGTCGCAGATGACCTGCCATCGAAACCGTGCTCATCCTGCCAATACCTCCCCGCCGGCGATGGCGATCGCCTGGCCGTTGATCGAGCCCGCGCCGCGTGACGCCAGCCAGAGAACGGCATCTGCCACTTCCTCCGGCGTGATCAGCCGCCCCTGCGGATTGTTTCTGGTGAAGGCGGAGGCCGCCTCCTCGTGGCTGCGTCCGGTCTTCGTCATGATCGTCTTGATCGCCTGCGCAATCATCGGCGTATCGGTGAAGCCGGGGCAGACGGCGTTGACGGTGATGCCGGTCTTGACCAGTTCCAGCGCCAGCGATCGCGTCAGGCCGATCACGCCATGCTTTGCGGCGGTGTAGGCCGAGACGTAAGCATAGCCGGTGAGACCGGCGGTGGAGGCGACATTGATGATGCGCGCACCGTTGCCATGGGCCTTCAGATCGGGAAGGGCGGCCTGCGTGACCAGGAAGACGCCGGTCAGATCCACCGCAAGCACGTGGTTCCAGACCTCCAGCGAGGTCTTCTCGAAGGGTGCAGTCGGGGCCTCGCCGGCGTTGTTGACGAGGATATCGATCGGGCCGAAGGCGGCGCGGGCATTCGCCATGCCGTCGTTGATGGCCGTCGCGTCAGTCACGTCGAAGCCGGCAGCAGCCCGCGCCGAAGGGCCGATCTGCGCCGCCAGCGCTTCGAGCGGCGTCGCGCGGCGACCGGCCAGCGTGACCCGGGCGCCGGCCGCAGCGAGCGCCACCGCGATGGCCGAGCCTATGCCGCTGCCGGCACCGGTCACCAGTGCGTGGCGTCCTTCCAGCTTCCTGTTGCCGTCCATCAGCCGATCCTCAC
>JBKBXP010000152.1:0-7972 GCA_046314035.1 Pseudorhizobium sp.
AGTTCGTCACCTCGAAGACGGTGGACGTGAAGAAGAGCCATGTCGGCCTGACCCTCATCCGGGAAAGCTCGATCCAGCACGAGAGCTTCACGGAGCGGGCGCCGAAACTGGGCGGCCTGATCGAGTTCTATCGCTCGCCGGCCCGCGTCCAGTGGTCGCCGACCGGTACCAATGTCCCCGACTATCCGAAGCTGGCGCAGCTTTGGTGGCAGGCCATCGGCGACGCGGCTTCCGGTGCCAAGACCCCGCAGGAAGCCATGGATTCGCTGTGCGAAGAGCAGGAGAAGGTGCTTGAACGTCTCGAGCGCGCCGGCGTTCAGGGCGAGATGGGACCGAAGCTCGCCGAAGAGCACGACATCGAGTACTGGAACAAGGATGCCGTCGAGAAGGGCAACCTCGCGCCGCAGCTGAAGATCGAGAACGAGAAGGAGCAGCCGATCACCGTCAACTACGACTAACGGGGGACGTGCTGGCATAAATTGCACCTTTGTGGACTGTACCGGGGGACGCAAGCTGCCCCGGTTCCGCTGCCCCAGGCTTTTCGCTCTGGAGCAGCCATGAGGACCGTCGACATTGTGCTCATCCAGTCGCTACGCCTGCATGTCGAGGCGTCGGATGAACACGCGGTCGGATGGTTCGCCGCCTTGGCCGATCCGTAAATCGGTCGGGCTATCGGCGAACTTCATGCTGCATCCGGCCACGCCTGGACCCATGGAGGCTGGCCCGGCGTGTGGACATTTTGCGGACCATCAGCAACTTTCGGGTAAGGTCTTCGTCCCATCCTTAACCCTCAGGGTCGCAATCAGGTCGCCGAATCGATCGCCTTGCACGGCGATATGATTGCGCAACAGAAGCCGCGCCTGTTCTGCATCGCCAGCCGTTATGGCACCAACGATCTCGACATGCTCAGCCAGTGACGCTTTCATGCGATTGCGCACCCTGAGCTGAAGTCGCCGGTAGGGACGCAGGCGGCGGTGGAGTGCCACACACTGCTCCTGCAGAAAGCCGCTATGGCTGGCCGCGTAGATCGCAGTGTGGAACGTCTCGTTTTCATAGTAATAGCCATCCGTATCGTCACTTGCGGCAGAACTTCGGCACTGTTCCAAGGCTGCAAGGATGGCGGCTTCGTCACTCTTGCTATGGCGACGAGCGGCCATCGCCCCGGCCATCGCCTCTAGTTCTGCCATCACTTCAAACATCTCAAAGACCCGCTCCGGTCCCAGTTCCGCAACAACGGCGCCGCGCCGGGGGCGGATCTCGATCAGGCCAATGGCGCCCAACTGCATAAGCGCTTCCCGGATGGGTGTCCGAGACACGCCGTAACGTTTGGCCAACTGCACCTCATCCAGACGTTGGCCTGGCTGCAACGTCCCGGTGACGATCGCATTCTCAATTTCGTCCCGCAGCGTCTGCGATGTCACGGTCATGTAGGCAGGCTCCCGATATGCAGTATTTGTGATCTTGTATACAAAAATCTTGACATCGTGTGCAAGCTCAATTCAGATCTGTCCAATCCAACGGGAGGGTTGGAGCAACGGGAGGATAAACATGTTCAATCTTGGCAAGGCAACGAAACTGTCAGCTGCCCTCGCGCTTCTGAGCGCGGTGGCGACCGGCGCCATGGCGCAAACAGTTCTAAAAGCGTCACACCAGTTCCCTGGCGGCAAGGGCGATATCCGCGATGAAATGGTGCAGATGATCGCCCGCGACGTGAAGGCGGCCGATGTCGGTCTGGAAATCCAGATTTTCCCGGGCTCATCGCTCTACAAGCCGAACGACCAGTGGAACGCCGTCACGCGCGGCCTGCTGGACATGACCTCGTTTCCGCTCGATTACGCGTCCGGTCGCCATCCGGAATTTTCCGCGACATTGATGCCGGGCCTGGTCGGCAATTTCGACCGCGCACAGCGGCTGAACGATTCCGACTTCATGAACGACATCAAGAAGGTGATCGAGGACGCCGGTGCATTGGTTATCGCAGATGCCTGGCTCTCGGGAGCCTTCGCCTCGAAGCAAGGGTGCATTACGTCGCCGCAGACGCTGAAGGGCCAGGTTATCCGCGCTGCAGGTCCGGCTTTCGAGGAAATGCTCGTGGCAGCAGGCGCATCGATCTCATCGATGCCGTCATCTGAGATCTACACCGGTATGCAGACAGGGGTACTGGATGCGGCAAATACGTCATCGGCGAGCTTCGTGTCCTACCGTTTGTTCGAACACGCGAAATGCCTGACCGCGCCGGGCGAGAATTCGCTGTGGTTCATGTATGAGCCGGTGCTGGTCTCCAAAAAGGTCTTTGACCGTCTGACGCCGCAACAGCAGAGCGCGATAGTCGCAGCCGGAGAAAAGGCAGAGGCCTTCTTCGACGAGGAGGTCCGCAAGGGCGACCAGATCATGGTCGACACCTACAAGAAGGCGGGCGTGGAGGTCGTGGAGATGTCGAAGGAGGATTACGACGCCTGGCTAGAGCTGGCCAAGCAATCCTCCTACAAGAATTTCGCTGAAAGAGTTCCGGGCGGAGACAAGCTGATCGAGAAGGCTTTGTCGGTGCAATAGCGCCAATGGAGGCGCGCACACGCTGCGCGCCTCGCTGCAACGCGCCTGAAGGAACCCGTCATGATCAAAGCCTACATCCGCTGGGTCGGAAACCTGTCTCGTCTTTTTGCCATCCTGTCGACCATCCTGATCATTCTCGCCATGCTCGTCGTCTGCCAGATGATCCTGATGCGCTACGTCTTCCGAGTCGCGACGATATGGCAGACCGACTTCGTTGTCTTTTCAGCAACGGCGGCCATGTTCCTTGGCGCACCCTATGTGCTTTTGAAGGGCGGGCACGTCGGCGTCGACGTCGTTGAAATGTTGCTGTCCGACAAGAGCCGGGGCCGCCTCAAACTTGCCGGTGCGGTGCTCGGCCTGTTCTTCTGCATCATCATGTTTGCAGCCACCTGGGTTCAGTTTCATGAAGCGTGGAGCGGAAACTGGAAACACTCCAGTGTCTGGGCCCCCCGCTTGTGGATCCCGCTTCTGGCATTGCCGTCCGGATTTGCGATGCTGAGCCTGCAATACGTTGCCCAGATCCTCGTTTTGACTCGCCCTGGAGTGCCGGCTGCGACCCACGATCCGCTGGCCGAAACTCCCATCATTTCCCACAACAGCCATTCCAGTCGCGCGAAGGAGTATCGGCGGTGAACGTCACGGTTTCGGGGCTTTTGATCATAGCTGCGCTGTTCCTCCTGCTTGCGACAGGCATGCCGATCGCTTTTGCGTTGGGCTTGGCGGCTTTCGTCGCGCTCTTCCTGCAGGACGGAATGCAGATTTTCTACATCCTCGGCGACACGATGTTTTCGGGCATCGCCAATCTTGCCTACGTGTCGATCCCCATGTTCGTGCTCATGGGGGCAGCCGTTGCCTCTTCTCCTGCGGGAGCCGACCTCTACACATCCCTTGACCGGTGGTTGAACCGGGTCCCCGGTGGCCTGGTGCTTTCGAACATCGGTGCCTGCGCCGTGTTTTCGGGGATGACGGGATCGTCGCCAGCGACCTGCGCGGCAATCGGCAAGATGGGTATTCCCGAAATGCTGCGGCGCGGCTATCCGAACTCGGTTGCCACGGGCTCCATCGCCGCTGGCGGAACGCTCGGCATCCTCATCCCCCCTTCGGTGACGCTCATCGTCTATGGGATCGCCACCGAAACGTCGATCGGTCGCCTGTTCATGGCCGGCGTCCTTCCCGGGATCATGCTGACCATCATGTTCATGGCCTGGGCCATCATCGACTGCAAGCGAAAGGGCTATGAATTTGCCGCCCGGTCCGTTCGCTACACGTTGAAGGAGCGCCTTTCCGGCCTGCCACGCATCCTGCCTTTCCTGCTGATCATCGCAGGCACGCTTTATGTGCTCTACGGAGGGATCGCCACGCCCTCGGAAGCGGCCGGAGCCGGCGCCCTTCTAACGCTGCTTGTGGTGGTCATCGCCTATCGGCTGTTCCGCTTCAGTGCCGTCAGCGGCATCTTCAGTTCGGCCATGCGGGAGAGCGTCATGATCATGATGATCATGGCCGCTGCAGAGCTGTTTGCCTTTGCGCTCTCGTCGTTGTTCATTACCCAGACCGTTGCCGCTGCCATCGCCGACATGGATGTCAACCGATGGGTACTGATGGCGGTCATCAACCTCTTCTTGCTGGTTTGCGGCATGTTTTTGCCGCCCGTAGCGGTCATCGTTATGACGGCGCCGATGCTCTTTCCCATCATCACCCAGGCGGGCTTCGATCCTTATTGGTTCGCCATCGTGCTGACTATCAACATGGAGGTCGGGCTGATTACGCCGCCGATCGGCCTCAATCTCTTCGTCATCAACGCCATCGCGCCAACGGTGCCGACCAGGGACATCCTGTGGGGTTCACTTCCCTATGTCCTCGTCATGTTCCTGGCCATTGTCATCCTGTGCATCTTTCCCGAGATCGCCACATGGCTGCCCAACCAGATGATGGGAGTTGTCGAATGAACACCTCATCCTTTCTGGCCGACATGCTGCAGACGATCACTGAGCGAGGGCGACGGTTTCTGGCCTTCAACCAGCGGGAGAACCTGGATGACACCGTCGGCACCACGGGTGCTTTGTGCGAGACCCTCTTGTCAAGCCGGGGGGAAGCCTCGGGCATGGCTCTGGCCAAGGACATCCTTGATCGCTGGCAGAGCTTCGACAACGACGAGCAGTGCATCTTCATGAACATGCTGCTCGACCGCTTCGGCCCGGACACGCAGCGGCTGGAGGCGGCGATCGAAAACTATCGCGAGCACCGCGATGCAGCAGCCCTGCTGGAACTGCATCTGGCGGCGGAGCCGAGGCGCCAGGAACTGATCCGTCGTTTCAACCTGGCTCCCAACGGGATCGAGACCCTGGTGCGCATGCGTGAGGTCCTGTTGAGGTTGACGAAGGACAGGCCAGACCTAGTGGCGGTCGATGCCGATTTCTCGCATCTGTTCGGCTCGTGGTTCAACCGTGGATTTCTGGTGCTGCGACCGATCAATTGGTCGACGCCCGCAAACATTCTCGAGAAGATCATCCGGTACGAAGCCGTGCACGATATCGGAGGCTGGGACGAATTGCGCCGCCGTCTTCAGCCGGAAGATCGCCGCTGCTTTGCCTTCTTCCATCCGCAGCTGGCAGATGATCCGTTGATCTTCGTTGAGGTCGCGCTGACACGCGAGATTCCATCACGGATCGATGACCTCTTGCGGGCGGACCGCGAGGTCATCGCCACCGGTGAGACGACGACCGCTGTCTTCTACTCGATATCCAACTGCCAGGAGGGACTGAAAGGTATCTCCTTCGGCAACTTCCTGATCAAGCAGGTGGTTGAGGATCTGCGCCGGGATCTGCCGCGGCTGGAGCGTTTCGTCACCCTGTCCCCCGTTCCCGGCTTTGCCGCATGGCTGGCGGAGGAGCGCCGTAACGCGAGTTCTGGGGCGCTTTCGCCAACGGCGATCTCCACTCTTGCGGTGCTAGACGATGAGCGCTGGCCGGAGGATGCCGAAAAGGCTGCGGCGGTGGAGCCGGCCCTGACAGCGGCTGCTGCCTGGTACTTCCTGCGTGCACGCGATAATGCCGGACGCACGGTTGATCCAGTCGCACGGTTCCATCTCGGAAATGGTGCGCGGCTCGAACAGCTGAATTTTCTTGGGGATCGCTCCAAGCGGGCCATGCGGCAGGCCCATGGCCTCATGGTCAATTACCTCTACAAGCTCGACGAGATCGAGGCGAACCATGAGGCCTTCGCCAGCCGGCGCGACGTGGTGACCACCCAGCAGATCCGGCGGCTCGTGCCGACGACCAGGATCAATCAGAGCCTCACTGCAACCCCGGATCCATCCTCGGCCCGGCAAGCGGCAGCCACCAAAAGCGCGATTACGGAGCACGCCTCATGAGAAACCACCTCTTCGACGCCATCCGCGCAGCCGCAAACAGGGGCGGGGTCTTCATCGAAACGATCGACGGGAGGCAGTGGACCTATGATGACATGCTGGCACAGTCGGCGGCGCTGGCTGAACGGCTGACCCGGCTGGGGGTTGAACCCGGGGATCGAGTGGCGGTGCAGGTGGAAAAAAGCCCCGAAGCGCTGCTGCTGTATCTCGCCTGCCTGCGCGCCGGGGGCGTCTATCTTCCGCTCAACACAGCCTACACCCTTGCTGAACTGGAATACTTCATTGGCGATGCAAAGCCGCGGCTTATGATCTCGTCTCCCGCGGCGCGGGAGGCGCTTTTGCCAGTCGCAGCGCGATATGGTGCCAGCGTCGAAACCCTCGATGAGCGAGGAGCAGGGTCGCTTCTGCAAGGACTGAACCCTCAAAGCGGTTTTCAGGATGTCAAACGAGGTCCCGACGACCTTGCCGCAATCCTCTACACCTCCGGAACAACTGGCCGTTCCAAGGGCGCCATGCTGAGCCACGACAATCTGCTTTCGAACGCACAAACGCTTCGGAACTACTGGCGCTTCAGTCAAGACGACCGCCTGATCCACGCTTTGCCGATTTTCCACACGCACGGACTTTTCGTGGCCTCGAACGTCGTTCTGCTGTCGGGCGCCTCAATGTACTTCCTGCCCAAGTTCGATGCAGATCAGGCTTTGCGACTGATGCAGACGTCGACGGTGATGATGGGCGTTCCGACCTTCTATGTGCGGCTTGCAAAGCACCAGGGCCTCACCCGGGCTGCCGCCTCCCACATGCGTCTGTTCATTTCAGGGTCGGCGCCCCTGCTTGCGGAAACCCACAAGGCATTCGCCGAAAAATCGGGTCATCACATTCTCGAGCGCTACGGGATGACGGAAACGAACATGAATACTTCCAATCCCTATGAGGGAGACCGAATTGCCGGCACGGTCGGTTTTCCCTTGCCGGGGGTTTCACTGCGCATCACCGATCCCGAAAGCGGCCGTCCGCTACCCGGCGGTGAGACTGGAATGATCGAGGTGAAGGGTCCCAACGTGTTCGGTGGCTACTGGCAAATGCCGGAGAAGACCAAGGCCGAATTTCGGTCGGATGGCTTTTTCATCACCGGAGATCTCGGGAAGATCGATGACAGGGGCTATGTCCACATTGTCGGTCGCGGCAAAGATCTGGTGATTTCCGGCGGATACAACATCTATCCCAAGGAAGTGGAGAGCGAGATCGATGAGATCCCGGGGGTGGTCGAGAGTGCCGTCATCGGTGTTCCCCATCCAGATTTTGGTGAAGGCGTCACAGCAGTCGTTGTCAAGGAAAGCGGCGCATCGGTCGATGAGCGCGCTATCATGGAGGGTCTTCAGAATCGCCTGGCCCGCTACAAGCTGCCGAAGCACGTGATCTTCACCGAAGAGTTGCCGCGAAACACCATGGGCAAGGTGCAGAAGAACATACTGCGCGACCAGTTCAAAGGTCTATATCAGCCAAGCGACCCGCCCACGACTGAGATAACCCAAATATGAGGAGCTCTTTGGTTCGATGCCGCTCGAGGCGAACGGCTGCGGAAGCTTTGCGCCCCCATCTCGCTCGCTCAGGCCGGCTCCCGGATTCCTGAGGGCAGATGGTCTGCTCAAGTGGAGGCACATCCGGGTGGTTTGCTGACGTTGGCTTAGCAGAAGGAATGGGAAAAAAGCTGCCGCTGACGCGCTGCGGCTCGGGCGATCCGCGGCCTCTGCACGTACTTTGTCGTGGTCCGCGGCGGCCAACGCGCGGCCTTTCGGCAGCCCAATGGCCGCGTCATCGAAGCGGCAAGCGTTCCCTTCAGTTGTTTTGAGCTTCGCTGTCTTCTAAGAGCCGCCGGACCGTTTCCCGGGAGCCTCAATCGTCAGCAACCATGATGTATCCCGCTGCATCACCGGCTGAAAAACAGGGCGATGATGGGTTCACACTGGCTAGTGACGGCCGGTGGGTTTTTCCGATCGCATCAGAACTTTGATGGCATTCCAGGCAGGCGAAATCCCATATTCCGCAATA
>JBKBXP010000153.1:0-7857 GCA_046314035.1 Pseudorhizobium sp.
GCAGCTGCCCAGGCAGCGGAAGACGCCAAGGCTGCAGAGACCTCTGCCGAGTAAGCGTTTCATCCAGATTGCAAAAAAGGCGGCCTTCGGGTCGCCTTTTTTATTGCCGTCGCCGCGATACCGTTCGGCTGGCTACCAGGTCAGCCATCGCCTCCCGGCGAGATAGCCGGCGCCGGTGACAATACCGATCGCGAGCGTGTACCAGAGCGCCACGAAGAGCGGGCTGTCGTCGGTGCAGTTGGACGCATAGAAGACCGCAGCGATGCCGCCCGCCGCAAGCCCGGCCACAGCACCCGCCCTGCCCGGATGTTCCGGAGCGCCCTGCCGCAGGGCAAGAATGAATGCCGACAGCGGCCCGATAGACAAAAGCGGGATCAGCGACAGACACTTGTAGGCATTGTGTCCGATCATCTGCGCTCCCCATCTGGCAGATGGGACCGCCACAAGTTCTCCAACGACCGACCCGACCAGTAGCAGCGGCACTAGCAAGAGCAGGATGGCCGGCAGTTGAAGCCGCGCGCCCGGACGCCCGATGCGCATCATCAGGTTGGTAGCAGTCAGGAACAGCACCAGGGTCACCACGAGCTTGAAGACGAACCGGAGGCTTTCCAGCGCCAGGTCGATGTCGGGCCGAAATCCCATCGCTGCGAAGAAGAAAAGGCCCGCCAGCAGGACACCTGCCAGAAGGGCAAGTCCCAGCGCCTGGCCAAAACGGACGCGGATCGCCGAATCCTGAGACAGCAGGTTGATGAGTTCGTCAGTCTTCACGTCATTGGCTCCCGGTAGGTCGAGGACAGTGCCTTCAAGGCCCGGTGCAGGGCCACGCGGACCGCCCCCTCGGTCATGTTGACCCGACCTGCCGTCTCGCGGACGCTGCTGCCTTCCACGGAGATCGCCTGCACGATCGTCCGCTGGGGCTCCTTCAGCGTCTTCAGGATCCGGTCGACATCGAGCCGTTCCTGCGTCTGCGCTTGCTCGTCGATCTGCAACACCGCAATCACGTCTTCCAGCGGCACGTCCACCCGCCGGCCGCGCCGGCGCAGGCTGTCGATCAGCTTGTTGCGGATGATGGTCGAGATCCAGGGCGCGATCGGGCGCGACGGATCCCATGTGCCCCGCTTGAGGTGGATGGAAAGCAGAACCTCTTGCACGATGTCTTCGGCCTCATTCGCTGGAGCACCAAATTGGGCGCAGCGCCGAAGCGCCATTATCCGCAGGTGCGGAGCGACGGACGAAAGGAAGCGGTGATACGCCTGCGTGTCACCACCGATCGCTGCCCGCATCCACGCGGACCACTGCTCTTCACGCGCCAGATCTTTCATTCGGATAGTCCTACGCCCCCGCCGAACCGATCGTTACACGCGCCTGCGATTTTGTTGTTGAGGCGTCTCGAGCAACCATCACCACGATAGAGGATGCGGCGGCACCGTCCAAACAAATCCGCGTGGTCGCATCGGTCCTCGTGCAGGAATTTTCATTCGCGATGTAACGCCGGATCAGCACCAGGCGTAGCTCTCCATGCAGGCCCCAGAGGCGCTGCCTACCAGGGAGACAGAACATGAAGACCAGCATGATATCTCTTGCCATCGCGGCCTCCGTCACCTCGGCCCTTGCGTCGATCGCATCCCCCGCCTTCGCCCAGGATGCGACGAAGGAAAAATGCTACGGCGTCGCCCTCAAGGGCCAGAACGATTGCGCCGCCGGCCCCGGCACGACCTGCGCCGGCACCTCCACCGTCGATTACCAGCAGAACGCGTGGAAGCTCGTGCCGACCGGCACCTGCCAGGCGATGGTGACGCCGAACGGTAACGGCATGCTGGAAGCCGGTCCGGCTCCGGCCTGATCCGCACGCTGACGAGCAATGGCGCCGCAATGGCTGCGGCGCCCCTTCTTTTGGAGAAGCGTCATGAGAGCATCAGAGCTTCCGGCCCGTGCCGGCGTGGGCTTCAAGCCCGAGCATTTCGCCATGATCGATGCCGAGCGTCAGCCGCTCGGCTTCTTCGAAGTGCATGCGGAAAACTACATGGGCGCCGGCGGCCCACCGCATGCGCAGCTGAGCCGGCTCCGGGAAGATTACGCGCTGTCGATCCACGGTGTCGGTCTGTCGATCGGCTCGTTGCAGCCGCTCGACCAGGACCATCTCATGCGCTTGAAACAAGTCTGCGATCGCTATCAGCCGGAGAGCTTTTCCGAGCATCTGGCCTGGTCGACCCACGACACCACGTTCCTGAACGACCTGCTGCCGCTGCCCTACACGGACGAGACACTTGACCAGGTGTGCCGCCATATCGATGAGGTGCAGACGGCGCTGGGGCGCCAGATGCTGCTCGAAAACCCGGCGACCTACCTGCTGTTTGAGGAAAGCACCTATGAGGAAACGGACTTTCTCGATGCGGTGGTGAAGCGCAGCGGCTGCGGCTTGCTGCTCGACGTCAACAATGTCTTCGTCGCCTCCACCAACCACAACACCGATCCAGAAAGCTACCTCGCCCGCTTCCCCGTTCGCCATGTTCGCGAGATCCATCTCGGCGGACATTCGGAGACGCAGGACGATCTCGGCGCACCACTGCTGATCGATTCGCACGACACGCCGGTGCGCGACCCGGTCTGGGCGCTCTATGCCAGCCTCGTGCACCGCATCGGGCCGGTGGGCACGCTGATCGAATGGGACAATGCGGTGCCGGACTGGCCGGTGCTGCGGTCCGAGGCCGAGGCGGCGGAGACCATCCTGCGCCGATCGGCGCTGGCGGCATAGGAGACGGCCATGTCGACCATGCAGCAGAGATTTGCCGCGGCGCTGATGATGCCTGACAGCCCGGTTCCGATGGGGCTCACCTCATGGAACTCGCCGCAACCTCAAGCGCGCTACAACGTCTACCGCAACAACGTCATGATCAGCCTCCGACGGGCGCTCGCCAGCCGCTTTCCGGCCGCCGAGAAAATCGTCGGAGAGGATTTCTTCGCCGCGATGGCCGACATCTTCGTCCGCGCCAACCCGCCGCGTTCGCCGCTGCTGTTTCGGTACGGAGACGATCTTCCCGACTTTCTGGCAGGCTTCCCGCCGGCGCAGTCCGTCCCCTATCTCACCGACGTGATGCGGCTGGAGATTGCCCGCGGACGCGCCTACCACGCCGCCGATGCCGCACCGCTCGATCCGGCCCGTCTTGCGACCGTCGCGGCCGAACGCCTGGGCAATCTCCGCTTCAGCCTGCATCCATCCACCGCCATCCTGCGCTCTGCCTTCCCGGTGGTCACCATCTGGGCGATGAACGCCGGCGAGATGCCGACGGCGGCGATCGCCGACTGGAGCCGGGAGGATGCGCTGGTGGTCCGGCCCCATCTCTCGGTCGAGGTGCTGCGGCTGCCGCCAGGTGGCGCCGTCTTTCTGGAAGCGCTCGCCGACGGCGAGGCGCTGACGACCGCGGCAGACGCAGCGATGGATGCCGATGCCGCCTTCGACCTATCGACCAATCTGGCCGGTGCGCTGAGCGCCGGCGCCTTTTCAGCCATCCAGACACAAGAGGGAGAGCAGCCATGACCAGCCCGATCGCCGTTCCCGCCGACAACAGCCTGTCGCGCCGCCTGCAGGATGGTGTCGGCCTGCTGGAGCGCATTCCGCACGACCTGATCGCGATCGTCGCGCGCCTGTCGATTGCCGCCGTCTTCTGGAACTCGGGACAGACGAAGCTCGACGGCTGGCGGGTTTCGGAGAGTGCCGTGTACCTCTTCGAGCACGAATATGCGCTGCCGCTGATCAGTCCGGTGATCGCTGCTCATCTTGCGACGCTTGCCGAACATCTGCTGCCGGTGTTGCTGGTGATCGGGCTCGGCAGCCGGCTGGCAGCCCTCGGCCTGCTGGCCATGACGCTGGTGATCCAGATCTTCGTCTATCCCGGAGCCTGGCCGACGCATGGCACCTGGGCCGCCTGCCTGCTGCTGATCATTGCCCGCGGGCCGGGGCGGTTGTCCCTGGACCAGCTGATCGCCGGGCGCGCAGACCGGCGCGCATGAGAAGACCGCCGCGCATCCATGTTGAACGGACGTCGCAAAACTGCTAATAACCACGCCATGGGATCGAAATTCGGATGCCTCGCGAACCAGTTCATCGTGCTGCAGGACCACAAGCGTCTGCCGGCACGCTTTTTCGCGCGCATTTCCGGCGCTTTGAACAGCCGACTTCGCTGAACTGATCCATTCGCACCGGCAGCGATAATGCCGGTTCTTTTCCCAATTGCACACTTCCAATGGATGGCAGCCATGAGCGCACCCCGCACCCTGTACGACAAGATCTGGGACGACCACATCGTCAGCGACGACGACGGAACCTGTCTGCTCTACATCGACCGTCACCTCGTGCATGAGGTGACGAGCCCGCAGGCCTTCGAGGGACTGCGGCTGGCCGGTCGCAAGGTCCGCGCGCCGCAGAAGACGCTGGCCGTCGTCGACCACAATGTGCCGACCACGCCCGATCGCCACATCGGCATCAAGAACGAGGAAAGCCGCATTCAGGTGGAAGCGCTGGCGCAGAACGCCCTCGACTTCGGCGTTGAATACTACTCGGAAAAAGACAAGCGCCAGGGCATCGTCCACATCGTCGGACCGGAGCAGGGCTTCACCCTGCCCGGCATGACGATCGTCTGCGGCGACAGCCACACCTCGACGCATGGTGCCTTCGGGGCGCTGGCGCACGGCATCGGCACCTCCGAGGTCGAGCACGTGCTGGCGACCCAGACGCTGGTGCAGAAGAAGGCGAAGAACATGCTGGTGCGCGTCGACGGCCAGCTGCCGCCGGGCGTCACCGCCAAGGACATCATCCTTGCCATCATCGGCGAGATCGGCACCGCCGGTGGCACCGGCCATGTCATCGAATTCGCCGGCGAGGCAATCCGCGCCCTGTCGATGGAAGGCCGCATGACGGTCTGCAACATGACGATCGAAGGCGGCGCCCGCGCCGGTCTGATCGCGCCCGACGAAAAGACCTTCGAATACATCAAGGACAAGCCGCGCGCACCAAGGGGCACGGCCTGGGACATGGCACTCGACTACTGGAAGACACTGCAGACGGACGAAGGCGCGCATTTCGACAAGGTCGTGGTGCTCGACGCCGCAAACCTGCCGCCGATCGTCTCCTGGGGCTCCTCGCCGGAAGATGTCATCTCGGTCCAGGGCATCGTTCCCAACCCCGATGAAATCCTGGACGAGAACAAGCGGACATCGAAGTGGCGCGCGCTTGACTACATGGGCCTGAAGCCCGGAACGAAGATCACCGACATCGCTATCGACCGCGTCTTCATCGGCTCGTGCACAAATGGACGCATCGAGGACCTGCGCGCCGCCGCCAAGGTGCTGGAAGGGCGCCATGTCGCCCCCACCGTCTCGGCCATGGTCGTCCCGGGCTCCGGGCTGGTCAAGGAACAGGCCGAAGCGGAAGGCCTGGACAGGATCTTCCTCGACGCCGGTTTCGAATGGCGCGAGCCCGGCTGCTCCATGTGCCTGGCGATGAACGACGACCGGCTGAAGCCCGAGGAGCGCTGCGCGTCCACCTCGAACCGCAACTTCGAAGGTCGCCAGGGCTACAAGGGCCGCACGCACCTGGTGTCCCCTGCCATGGCGGCAGCCGCCGCTGTCGCCGGCCATTTCGTCGACATCCGCGAGTGGAAGTAACCAGTCTTACCTGATGTTGCTGCCTTGAAGATGCCGTCGGCCCTGCCGGCGGCATCTTGCGTTGCAGCTTTGCCCGGACGGGCCGGTCAGGAATGGTTGGACCTGCGGTGATGCCGCTCCATGTAGAGGTTCTGAAACACACATGCGGAGGCGACATCATGGCAGATCACGCGGAGGGAAAAGCACCACTGCGCCACCGCAGGCTGCTGCTCCTGCGGCATGCCAAGTCCGCCTGGCCGGATGGCGTCTTAGACCGAGACAGACCGCTGGCCGAACGAGGGCAAAAGGCGGCGCCCGCCATGGCCGGCTACATGGTACAGGAGGATCTCCTCCCGGATCTGGCCCTCGTCTCCGACGCGCAGCGAACCCGGGAGACCTGGTCTCTGGTGAAAAGCAGGATGTCGGGTAGGGCGGAAACGCGCGTACTGCCGGAACTTTACGACGCCTCCGCCGACCGGATGCTCGAAGTCCTGAGGAGGACGGAGGCAACAGCGAAGACCGTGCTGGTGCTGGGACACAATCCCGGCCTTCAGGATCTGGCGCTGCTGCTGGTCGGTGATGGAGACGCACAGGCGCGCGACGCTATGGCAGGGAAATATCCAACGAGCGCACTGGCGGTAGTCGATTTTACTGTCGGCGACTGGTCGAGCATTAAGCCCGGGGCCGGTTTTCTGACGCGCTTCCTGACGCCGCGCATGCTTCGATAGACGGAGCCCCGCACACCGTGCGAGGCCCCTTGCTTTTCGCAAAGATCAGACGGCGATCTTGCCGCCACCAACCTTGGTGATGGCGAGCACCGAGGGCCGGACGGGCATGTCGTCCTTGAAGTCCGGCCAGCGGGTCGACAGGTCCTCGTAGTAGGACGGACGGCCGTGACCGTCCCAGTCCTCACCGCCATCGCCCGGATGCTGGACCGCGAGGAAGGCGGTCTCATCATCTGGCGTGAACAGTGGGCCGCACATCTCGGCCCCGACAGGGACGCGGAAGAAGAGCTTCGAGGTGGCGCGGGCGTCGCCTTCCGTGTCCACGGCCCAGAGACCGTCGGTCCGGCCCGTCGCCTTGTTGCTGTTGCCGTCGGTCGAGACCCAGAGGCGGCCGGCAGAATCGACGGCGCAGTTGTCGGGCATGCCGAACCAGCCGTTCTTCGTCGTTTCCGTCGAGAAGGTAGCGCCCACTTCGGCAACCGAGGGGTCACCGCATTTCAGCAGCACTTCCCAGGTGCCGGAGGTGGCAGCAAAGTCACCATCGGCTTCCGAGATCTCGATGATATGGCCGAAGGCATTCTCCGCACGCGGATTGGCGGCATCGACCTGATCTGCCTTGCGCTTCGTGTTGTTGGTCAGCATCACGTAGACCTTGCCGTTGACGCCGTTCGGCTCGACGTCCTCCGGGCGGTCCATCTTGGTGGCGCCCAGGACATCGCCTGCGCGGCGGGTCTCAATCAGCACGTCGGCCTGGCTGGCGAAACCGTTTTCTTCCGTTAGCGGGCCCTGGCCGTGGACGAGCGGCAGCCATTCCATGCTGCCGTCTTCCTCGAACTTCGCCACGTAGAGCGTGCCGGCATCGAGCAGGTCCATGTTGGCGGCGCGATCGTCGGGATTGAAGGTGCCGTCGGTCACGAACTTGTAGACGTAGTCGAAACGCTCGTCGTCGCCGAGGTAGAAGACGACCTTGCCGTTCTTCGCAACGATCGATTCGGCCCCCTCATGCTTGGTGCGGCCGAGTGCCGTGCGCTTCTTCGGCGCCGAGGTGGGATCCATGACGTCGACTTCCACGACCCAGCCGAAGCGGTTCGGCTCGTTCGGCTCCTTGGAGAGATCGAAGCGGTCGTAGAAGCGGCCCCACTCGTAGCTGCCGTCCGGCACGCCGTAGCGTTCATAGTTGGCGGCTTCCGCGTGATCGGCCGGCAGTTCGCCCATGAAGTAGCCGTGGAAGTTTTCCTCGGCCATGATGTAGGTGCCCCAAGGCGTGACACCGCCGGCGCAGTTGTTGAGCGTGCCGATGACCTGGGTTCCGGTCGTGTCGGCTACGGTCTTCAGGCGGTCATGGCCAGCAGCCGGACCGGTGAGCTGCATCTGCGTGTTGACCGTGATGCGGCGGTTGTTGGCGCCGTCGCGGACCACCTGCCACTTGCCGTCCACCCGGCGGATCTCGACCACGGTGCCGCCATGGGCTGCCATCTCCACATCGATC
>JBKBXP010000154.1:0-7821 GCA_046314035.1 Pseudorhizobium sp.
GGTCACAGTGGTTAATCGCCACACCGGGTCACGCTGTTGCGGGCCCTGAATTGACTTTTCGGGGCAAGTAGATTTATAAGCCGCGCACGTTCCGCCTTTTGCAGGCTCGCGCGTATGCGACCTATGGCAGGACGTCTCCGAAACGCTGTTGCCGCAAGGCAAATTCAAGAAGGGCCGCACACCGCGGTATTAAATAAATGTCTAAGCGTACCTTTCAACCGTCCAAGCTTGTTCGCAAGCGCCGTCACGGTTTCCGTGCCCGCATGGCCACCGCTGGTGGCCGCAAGGTTCTTGCTGCTCGTCGCTCGCGCGGCCGCAATCGTCTCTCGGCCTAAGGGCCGGGCGTGCCCGTCAGTCGGGCCATGACGAAAGACGAACCATCGACAACAACTGTCGGGCGGCTGAAAAGCCGGCCGCAGTTTCTTGCCGTGCGCGCTGGCGAAACGCGCCGAGGCCGCAACTTCCTTCTGGAAGTCCTGGACCGTTGTGAACCGGAGGCCGAGCCCCGGGTCGGATTCACGGTGACCAAGAAGCATGGCAATGCCGTCGAGCGCAACAGAATGCGGCGGCGTCTGAAGGAAGCCGTCAGACATTCTGCCGCGTTTGCAATGAAGCCCGGACACGACTATGTCATTGTCGCGCGACGGGAGGTCCTGACGGTACCCTTCGCGGAATTGACCGTGCAGCTTGTCGAGCGCATCGAGGCACGGCCAAAACATAAGCGGTCCGAGGAGACCCGTTCCAGGAAAGCATGATGGAAAAGAACCGCAATTATTTCATTGCGATCGCACTTTCGGTGGTGATCGTCATTGCCTGGCAGTTCCTCTATATGAACCCGAGGATGGAAGCGCAGCAGCGCGCCCTCGAGGCACGGCAGGCACTTCAGGGTGAAACCGCTCAACCCGTGACGCCCGAGAGCCCGGGCGTTGCCGTCAACGGCACGCTCCCCGGCACGGGCCAGGTGCAGGCGACGGCGACCCGTGAGCAGGCCCTGGCGAACAACCCGCGGGTCGCAATCGACACACCGGCGCTTTCCGGATCGATCAACCTCGTCGGCGCGCGCTTCGACGACCTGAAGCTGCGCGAATACCACGAGACGGTAGACGACGAGAGCCCGATCATCACTCTCTTCTCCCCTGCCGATACGACCGGCGGCTATTTCACGGAACTTGGCTTCGTCCAAAGTGAAACCTCCGGCCCGGTTCCCGGCCCCGGCACGCAGTGGACGCTGGCAAGCGGCGAGAGATTGACCATCGAAACGCCGGTTGTCCTCAGCTTTACCAACGACAGGGGCGTCGTGTTCAACCGGACCATCTCGGTTGACGACCACTACCTGATCACGGTCGCCGACAGCATCCAGAACGGCGCAGCCGAAGCCGTGACGTTCGCACCCTATGGACGCGTCACCCGCTACAACAAGCCGGCAACACCTTCGGTTTTCGTAATTCACGAGGGCTTCATCGGCGTGATCGGCGAGACTGGTCTCGTCGAGGAAAGCTATGGCAACATCGAAGACGATGCGGTCGCCAACGCCAAGGCGACCGGCGGCTGGCTCGGCATCACCGACAAATACTGGGCTGCAACGCTCGTTCCGCCGCAGTCGCTGCCTTATGAATCCCGTTTCTCGCACTTCACGGACGGTCAGCCGCGTTACCAGGCCGATTTCAAGAGCGATGCTCTGACCGTCGAGCCCGGCCAGTCGGTCGAGCTGACAAACCTGGTCTTCGCAGGCGCCAAGGAAGTGCCGCTGGTCGACCAATACGAGGAATCCTACTCGATTCCGAGGTTCGAACTTCTGATCGACTGGGGATGGTTCTACTTCATCACCAAGCCGATGTTCCACCTGATGGACTTCTTCTTCCGCTACTTCGGCAACTTCGGCGTGGCGATCCTGATGACGACCATCGTCGTCAAGGCGCTGTTCTTCCCGCTGGCCAGCAAGCAGTACGCGTCCATGGCCAACATGAAGCGCATGCAGCCGAAGATGGCCGAGCTGAAGGAAAAGCACGGCGACGACCGCATGGCGATGCAGCAGGCCATGATGCAGCTCTACAAGGAGGAGAAGATCAACCCGATTGCGGGCTGCTGGCCGATCCTCCTGCAGATCCCGGTGTTCTTCGCGCTCTACAAGGTGATCTACGTTACCATCGAGATGCGCCACGCACCCTTCTTCGGCTGGATCCAGGATCTCTCGGCGCCGGATCCGACCTCGCTCTTCAACCTGTTCGGGCTTCTTCCCTACGACGTTCCGAGCTTCCTGATGATCGGTGTCTGGCCGCTGATCATGGGCGTCACCATGTTCGTGCAGATGCGCATGAACCCGACGCCGCCCGATCCGACGCAGGCGATGATCTTCAACTGGATGCCGCTGGTCTTCACCTTCATGCTGGCGACTTTTCCGGCCGGTCTGGTGATCTACTGGGCGTGGAACAACAGCCTTTCGATCATGCAGCAGGCGCTGATCATGAAGCGGCACGGAGCAAAGATAGAGCTCTTCGACAACATGAAGGGCCTCTTCCGGCGAAACTCCGCCGAAAACAAATAAACTCGAAAGCCTCGGTTCATCGCCGAGGCTTTTTCGTTTCCAGCACCCGGCGACAGCGCCTTCAACTTGACAAGCCGGACCAAAAGCGGGAAGCCCTCCGTTCCCCGAGCGACAGGACCGAGACATCATGCCCGCAGCCACGACCCCGGACGAGAAGCCGCTGTTCGGTCGCCCCTGGATCTTCATCCGCGGCGTCCCTTCCCTTGAGTTCCTGCCGCCGGAAGGACCTCCGGAAGTGGCCTTCGCCGGCCGCTCCAACGTCGGCAAGTCGTCGCTCATCAACGCGCTGGTCGGCTCCAAGGGACTTGCCCGGACGTCCAATACGCCCGGCCGCACCCAGGAGCTGAACTACTTCGTGCCGGAAGGCTACTCCGGCGAAGGCGGCAACCTGCCGCCGATGGCGCTCGTCGACATGCCGGGCTACGGCTATGCCAAGGCGCCCAAGGAAAACGTCGATGCCTGGACGAAGCTCGTCTTCGACTACCTGCGCGGCCGCGCCACGCTGAAGCGCGTCTACGTGCTGATCGACAGCCGCCACGGCATCAAGAAGAACGACGAGGACGTGCTGGACCTTCTCGACAAGGCCGCCGTCTCCTATCAGGTGGTCCTCACAAAGACGGACAAGATCAAGGAGGCCGGCGTACCGCGGCTTCTTGAGGAGACGGCCGAATTGATCCGCAAACGCCCTGCAGCATTTCCGCAGCTGATCGCCACGTCTTCCGAGAAGGGGAAGGGTCTGGACGACCTGCGCGAGGCGATCCTCAAAGCCATCAAGTAGCCGTCCGGCGGATCGTCTCGCTGTCAATCGAGAAAGGGCGGGCCTTGCGACCCGCCCTTCCCAAGAGGTGCAGCGATCCCGCGCGCGAACGCGGACCACTCGATGGCAGATTACATCTTCGGCAGGAGAACCTTGTCGATCACATGGATGACACCATTCGACTGGGCGACGTCAGCGATCGTGACCGTCGCGACGCCACCGGCTTCGTCCGTCAGCGTGATCTTTCCCATGTCTTCCTTGGCCTTCAGAACACAGCCACCGACTGTGGTGACGTCATGCTCGCCGCTGTCGTCGGCGATCATCTTGGATATAGCGGCGGACATCGCTTCTGCCGCAACGACGTGGCAGGTCAGGATCTTGACCAGCTGATCCTTGTTCTCAGGCATCAGCAGGGTATCGACCGTGCCGGCCGGCAGCGCTTCGAAGGCGGCATTGGTGGGGGCGAAGACGGTGAAGGGGCCATCGCCCTGCAGCGTTTCAACCAGACCGGCAGCCTGAACGGCGGCAACCAGCGTGGTGTGATCCTTGGAGTTCATGGCGTTTTCGACAATGTTCTTGTCTTCGAACATGGCAGCGCCGCCGACTTCGGGGTTGGCTGCCTGTGCCGAAAATGCGCCGGCGGAGATAACGGTTGCCACGGCAAGCGTGCGAAGTGCAGATTTCAGCATCGTGATTTCCTCTTCCTCTTGGATCCGACTGTCCGGTGCGCAGGGTGCCGACCAGAACAGTCCGTTCCCGATCATCGGGAACATCACAAGCGACGAGAGGCGAAGGAAAAGAGTTTCAACGTGGCGCAGGAAATTCTTGCGTAATCCGCAAGTTGTTGAATTTCATAGCAATTACTGACCAAGCCGGCGCGTCTGGCCGACGGCAATCACAGGACCCGTCGCCTGACCGGTGGGTGATCCGCCGAAGGGTTCGATACTGACGGCAAGGGTTGCGCCCTCGGTTACCCTCTGGCGCAGATCCGCCGGGATTACCAGCGATCCCTCGCCGGTCTGCGGCAGAACGCCAAGCGAGATGGTGGGCTCATCGCCGCCGGGCACGAGCCACAATTCCAGCGACCGTTCTTCTGCGGGACCGGCAGCGGCGACCGGCGTCATCTGCAGGCGCCCGCTTTCCTGGTCGTATCGGGCAAGCAGTGTCACCGGGGCATCTTCTCCGGCAAGTTCCGCCACCAGTGGCTGATCAGGGTCGCCCGGACCGAATGCCGCTCTTTCGTAAAGCGCGAGAGCGAGCAACAGCGCGAGCGACGCCACGGTTGCTCCACGCCACAGGGCGAGCGAGGTCCAAAGACCGGCAAAGCCTCCGCTGTGCTTATTGCCGTGCGGCGCAAAGAGCCGCTGCTCGATACCGGAGAAGACAGCTGCCGGCGGCGTCACCGGGGCATAGTCGTGATCGAATTCGGAGAGATTGCCCTGCCAGCGTGCGACGACCGCCGCGAAGGCCCGGTCGCGCTCCATGCGGTTTTCGACCGCGATCCGGTCGCGCAGAGACAGGACGCCGAGCACATACTCGCCGGCCAGCACCTCGTCACGGGCGCGATCTCCCTCGCTGTTGTCCGGCGTCGTCATCGGTCCAGGCACTCTCTCAACTTCAACAGGCTCCTTCGCAGCCAGGTTCTCATCGTATTCAGTGGTACTGCAAACTGCTCCGCAAGTTCCTGATAGCTCAGGCCTTCGACATAGGCGCTGCGGATCGCCGAGGCCTTGTCAGGATCCAGTTCCTGCATGCACCTGTCAATTCTCCGCCCTTCTCCTTTCAGCACCGTCAACTGTTCCGGGTCGGGATTGCCGTCGCGCAGGTCGACGCCAGTGTCCTCGATCGTATCGGCCACCGGCCGCCGCGCCCGCAACCGATCGATCGCGTGATTGCGGGCGATGGCGCAGAGCCAGCCCTGAGGATCGGCACCATCACCTGCAAAACGGTCCGCCCGATGCCAGATCTTGACGAAAATCTCCTGGAGCGCGTCCTCGGCGTCCGTCCGGTCTTTCAGGATACGGAGACAGACGGCAAAAAGTTTCGGAGAGGTGACGGAATAAAGCGCGGCAAAGGCAGCGCGATCGCGCAGTGCCACCCGGCCGATCAGACTTGCAACATCACGCGTGGCCAAGAGGCGCCTTTCTCAAAGACGTTTCCGCTGACCTGATATGGCATAATCCTAATTTGTAAAAGCGACACCGGCGATTATTTCATCTGCCGACGACTTAGGCTAAAAGGCCGGGCACGCATTCTACGGGGAATCCAATGACGCCTTCGGACAGCCAACTTCAGGCGCAGCTTCTGGCCCAGGCCCTGCCCTACATGCAGCGCTACGAGAACAAGACCATCGTCGTGAAATACGGTGGCCATGCCATGGGGGATATCGAGCTCGGCAAGGCTTTCGCGGCCGACATCGCGCTCCTGAAGCAGTCCGGCGTCAATCCGATCGTCGTCCACGGCGGAGGGCCGCAGATCGGCGCCATGCTGACGAAGATGGGCATCGAATCGAAGTTCGAGGGCGGCCTGCGCGTCACGGACCAGAAGACGGTCGAGATCGTCGAGATGGTGCTGGCCGGCTCCATCAACAAGGAGATCGTCGCGCTCATCAATCAGACGGGCGAATGGGCTATCGGTCTCTGCGGCAAGGACGGCAACATGGTCTTTGCCGAAAAGGCGAAGAAGACCATCATCGACCCGGATTCACGCATCGAACGCGTTCTTGACCTCGGTTTCGTCGGCGAGGTGGTGGAAGTCGACCGCACGCTGCTCGACCTTTTGGCAAAGTCAGAGATGATCCCGGTCATCGCCCCGGTCGCACCGGGTCGCGACGGCGCCACCTACAACATCAATGCCGATACGTTTGCGGGCGCCATCGCCGGCGCCCTGCGGGCCACCCGCCTGCTGTTCCTCACCGATGTCCCGGGCGTGCTCGACAAGGACAAGCAGCTCATCAAGGAGCTTTCGGTCGCACAAGCCCAGGCGCTGATCCAGGACGGCACGATTTCCGGCGGCATGATCCCGAAGGTCGAGACCTGCATCGAGGCGATCAAGGCCGGCGTGCAAGGCGTCGTCATCCTCAACGGCAAGACGGCGCATTCCGTGCTGCTGGAGATCTTCACCGAGCATGGCGCCGGCACGCTGATCGTTCCCTGAGGACCCTCGGTCTGCGCGGACACGCCGTCAGAGCAGCACCAGCGCCAGAATTCCGAGTACGATCAGCAGACAGCCGGCGATCTCCAGCCGGTTGACGTGTTCCTTGAAGATCAGGACGGACGAGGCGAAGGTAAACAGCATCTCGATCTGGGCCAGGGCCTTGATCACGGCGGCCGGCTGCAGCGTCATGGCCGTGAACCAGCCGAAGGATGCCGTTGCGCCGACAAAGCCGACAATGACGGCTGGCCGCCATGCCCGGGCGATGCGCGGCAGCTCCTGCCGATCCTTCAGAACCAGCCAGACCAGCATCGCGACCGCCTGCATGACGATGACGACAAGCAGCGTATAGCCGGCCTGCATGACAGGGTCAGGTGCAGGCAGGCTTGGGGCCAGCGAGAGCGAGGCATAGCGGTAGGAAACGCCCGATATCCCGAAGAGGAAACCCGACAGCAGTCCGAAGACCGCCGTGCGGCTGCCGACGGAGGTGATCAGCGACCGCAGCGTCAGCTCGGTCCTCGCCACAGAGATGAGCATGACACCCACGACGGAGATGGCGATGGCCACCATCGTTGCGACCGTGATCGTTTCGCCGACCAGCACCAGAGCCACCAGCGCGGCCTGCGCCGGTTCGGTGCGCGAATAGGCCGTTCCCACTGCGAAGTTGCGGAAGGCGAAGATGTAGACGAGCAGGAAGGTGGCGCCGATCTGGGCAAAGCCGCCCGCGACCGCCCAGATCGCGAAGCCGAGGTTGGGCACCGGCATCGGCCGGCCGAGGCCATAGTGAAGGATCGCCATGTAGAGGACGGCGAAGGGGACGCCGTAGCCAAAGCGCACGAAGGTGGCGCCGGTGGTGTTAAGCCGGCCGCGCAGGTGCTTCTGCAGCGCCGAGCGCATGTTCTGCAGAAAGGCCGCGGCAATGGTGATGGGGATCCAGAGTTCCATGCGATCGGCGGTAGCACCACCGTCGTGTTCCGCCAAGATCACTTTCGCCAGAGATCGAAGTCTGGCGTTTTCTTTCGATGCCACTGGGTGCATAAGACGGCATGACCAAGCCCAGCACCTCCCCTTCGCCCGCCGATTTCGCGCATATCACCGAGTGGGTCTTCGACCTCGACAACACGCTCTACCCGCATCACGTTAACCTGTTTTCGCAGATCGACAAGAACATGAGCGCCTTCGTCGCCGAGCTGCTGCAGCTGGAGCCGGATGAGGCGCGGGCACTGCAGAAGCGGTACTATCACGAGCACGGGACGACCCTGCAGGGGCTGATGCTCCACCACGGCATCTCGCCAGATGCGTTTCTGGAGCGGGCCCATGCGATCGATTATTCGTCGCTCCTGCCCCATCCGGAACTCGGCGAGGC
>JBKBXP010000155.1:0-7749 GCA_046314035.1 Pseudorhizobium sp.
GGAACGGCTTTCAATGATCCGCGAAGGCGCGCCCAATCTGCTGCTGCAGATGCTGCTGCGTGGCGCCAACGGGGTCGGTTACACGAACTACCCCGACAATGTCGTGAAGTACTTCGTCCGTCAGGCGGCCGTCGGCGGGATCGACCTATTCCGCGTCTTCGATTGCCTGAACTGGGTCGAGAACATGCGAGTGTCGATGGACGCCGTGCAAGAAGAGGGCAAGCTCTGCGAAGCCGCCATCTGCTACACCGGCGACCTCCTGAATAGCGCGCGCCCGAAGTACGACCTGAAATATTACACGGCGCTCGCCAAGGAGCTCGAACAAGCCGGAGCGCACATCATTGCGGTGAAGGACATGGCCGGGCTGCTGAAGCCGGCGGCTGCCCGTGTGCTTTTCAAGGCGCTGCGGGAATCCACCGATCTGCCGATCCATTTCCACACGCACGACACCTCCGGGATCTCGGCCGCTACGGTTCTGGCGGCGGTCGATGCGGGCGTCGACATCGTCGATGCGGCCATGGACGCCTTCTCCGGGACCACCTCCCAGCCCTGCCTCGGCTCGATCGTCGAGGCCCTTTCGGGTGCGGAGCGGGATCCGGGTCTCGATCCGCAATGGATCCGCCGCATCTCCTTCTACTGGGAGGCCGTGCGTCACCAGTATGCCGCGTTCGAGAGCGACCTCAAGGGTCCCGCGTCGGAGGTCTATCTCCACGAAATGCCGGGCGGCCAGTTCACCAACCTGAAGGAGCAGGCACGTTCGCTCGGGCTGGAAAGCCGCTGGCACCGGGTTGCCCAGACCTATGCGGACGCCAACCAGATGTTCGGCGACATCGTCAAGGTGACGCCGTCGTCGAAGGTCGTGGGCGACATGGCGCTGATGATGGTGAGCCAGGACCTGACCGTCGCGGACGTCGAAAATCCTGCCAAGGACATCGCATTTCCGGATTCCGTCGTGTCGATGCTGAAAGGCGATCTCGGACAGCCGCCCGGCGGCTGGCCGGAGGCGCTGCAGAAGAAGGCGCTGAAGGGTGACGCGCCCTATACCGATCGGCCTGGGGCTCTGCTGGCTGAGGCCGACCTCGATGCCGAACGCGCGGCGATCGAGACGAAGCTGGAGCGACCGGTCAGCGACTTCGAGTTCGCCTCCTACCTGATGTATCCGAAGGTCTTCACCGATTTCGCCCAGGCGATCGAAACCTACGGCCCGGTCTCCGTCCTGCCGACGCATGCCTATTTCTACGGCATGTCGGATGGCGAGGAACTGCTGGCGGATATTGAGAGGGGCAAGACCCTCGTCTTCGTCAACCAGGCCACCAGCGGCACGGACGACAAGGGGCTCGTTACGGTCTTCTTCGAACTCAACGGACAGCCGCGGCGCATCAAGGTGCCGGATCGCAGCCACGGGGCCGCGGGCTCGGCTGTGCGCCGCAAGGCAGACATCGCCAATGCCAATCACCTGGGCGCGCCCATGCCGGGCGTCGTCTCGACGGTGGCCGTCTCGGCGGGCCAGTCGGTGAAGGCCGGCGACGTGCTGCTCTCCATCGAGGCCATGAAGATGGAGACGGCCCTGCATGCCGAGCGGGACGGCACGCTCTCCGAGGTGCTCGTGCGTGTCGGCGACCAGATCGACGCCAAGGACCTGCTTCTCGTCTACTCAGAGTAGCCATCCGCCGTCACAAGCATCGGTTTCCGAACACAAATTGTGAAGGGGGCGAGAGACGGTTGTCGCTTGCCCCCTCTAATCGATTTAAATAAACGTCGCGACGACTCTATGGGAGCGGATCATGGACATGTCTCGCGGCGAAACGGCTGGCATGCGGCCAGGTTACATCACACGGGAGAGGGTGGCTGTGGCGCTGCTCTTTCTGATGAACGGCTTCCTGATGGGCGCCTGGGCCCCCAAAATCCCCGAATTCGCGAGCCGCCTCGGCCTGACGGAAAGCATGCTCGGGGTCATGATCCTGGTGTTCGGGCTGGGGTCTCTGGTGATGATGCCGATCGCCGGCAGCCAGATTGCCCGCTTCGGCTCCAATCTCGTCTCACGCGTCACGGCCTTGTGTCTCGTGCCGGCTCTTCTCCTTCTCACAATGGCTGACGGGATCTGGTTCGGCGCTGCCGCAATTTTCGTGTTCGGCGGCCTTATCGGCGCCATGGACGTGGCGATGAATGCCAATGCAGTGGCCGTCGAGAAGCACATGCGCCGGGCGATCATGTCGTCCTGCCATGCGTTCTGGAGCCTGGGCGGCCTTCTTGGCGCGGTCACCGGCGGTTACCTGATCGAGCGCCTCGGTGTGACGGGGCATGCGATCCTCGTCACCGTCCTTGCGGCGCTGATCCTGGCTGCTGCCTGGACGATCGTTCTGCGAGATGCGCCGCATCCGGAACACGTCCACGAGAGGGTACGCCTTCCACGATCGGCTCTGCCCTGGCTCATCGGCCTGATGGCGCTTTTCTGCATGATCCCCGAGGGCGCCGTCATCGACTGGAGCGCGCTCTACCTGCGTCAGGAACTCGGCGCCTCGGTGACGGCGTCCGGCTTCGCCTTCGCGGCCTTCTCACTCACCATGGCCATCATGCGGTTTGCAGGCGATCTGGTCCGAGACCGCTTCGGGGCCGTTCGCACCCTGCGGGTCTGTGCCGTCATTTCGGTCATCGGTCTGGTGACCGCAGGTTTCGCCCAGACCGGGACCATTGCCATCCTCGGGTTCGCGCTGGCGGGCATCGGCATCTCCAACCTCGTGCCGATCGTCTTCTCGGCGGCCGGAAATCTGCCGGGTTTGCAGCCCGGTGTCGGTCTTTCGGTGGTCACGACCATGGGATATTCCGGTATCCTGCTGGCGCCCTCTGCCATCGGCTTCATTGCGGAATACAGCGGGCTCGCGATCATCTTCGCGACGCTCTCCATCCTGCATCTCGTCGTCCTGCTGCTGTCGCCGCTGGCGAGGCACGCCGATGGTGTGCGTCATGAGCAGGATGGGAAGTCCGGATGACATGTGAGATGCGCCGAGGTTGACATTAGCCAAGGCATCATCCACCTGAAAGGGACGTTTTCAGACCAAGAGAGCCCCATGTCTGCACCGATCGAGCATGATCCGAAGCCGCGCCGCGCAACAGTCGCCGTCGATGTCGGCGGGGTCATCGTCGGCGGCGGCGCCCCTGTCGTGGTGCAGTCGATGACCAATACCGATACGGCGGACGTGGATGCGACGGTGGCGCAGGTCGCCGCGCTCCATGCGGCCGGCTCGGAGATCGTCCGCATCACGGTGGACCGCGACGAGAGTGCCGCGGCCGTGCCGAGGATCCAGGAGCGGTTGCTGCGGCTGGGGCTGGACGTGCCTCTGGTCGGCGATTTCCATTACATCGGCCACAAGCTGCTGGCCGATCATCCCGCCTGCGCCGAAGCGCTTGCCAAATACCGCATCAATCCCGGCAACGTCGGCTTCAAGGACAAGAAGGACAAGCAGTTCGCCGACATCATCGAGATGGCGATCCGCTATGACAAGCCGGTGCGCATCGGCGTCAACTGGGGCTCGCTGGATCAGGACCTGCTGACGACGCTGATGGACCGGAATGCGCTGGAAGGCTCTCCGCTGTCTGCCCGCCAGGTCATGCACGAAGCGATCGTGCAGTCGGCGCTGATTTCCGCCGAGCTTGCCGAGAGCATCGGCCTGCCGCGCAACCGCATCATCCTGTCGGCCAAGGTGAGCCAGGTGCAGGATCTGATCGCCGTCTATTCGATGCTGGCGGAGCGCTCCAACCACGCGCTGCATCTTGGCCTGACGGAGGCCGGAATGGGCTCCAAGGGGATCGTCGCCTCCTCAGCTGCCATGGGATACGTGCTGCAGCACGGCATCGGCGATACCATCCGCGTGTCCCTGACGCCGGAACCGAACGGCGACCGCACCCGCGAGGTGCAGGTGGCCCAGGAACTGCTGCAGGTGATGGGCTTCCGGCAGTTCATCCCGGTGGTGGCCGCATGCCCCGGCTGCGGGCGCACGACCTCCACGGTGTTCCAGGAGCTGGCGCAGCGGATCCAGGACGACATCCGCAAGAACATGCCCGTTTGGCGGGAGAAATATCCCGGCGTGGAAGCGCTCACCGTCGCCGTGATGGGGTGCATCGTCAACGGTCCGGGCGAGAGCAAGCATGCCGATATCGGCATTTCTCTTCCGGGAACCGGCGAGACGCCCTCCGCACCAGTCTTCATCGACGGGCAGAAGGCGATGACGCTGCGGGGTCCTAATATCGCCGGCGACTTCGAACAACTGGTCGTCGACTATATCGAGCAGCGTTTCGGACATCGCTCTGCTGCGGAATGAAATTCCGTTGACCCGATATTGCCGTAATTTATGGTAAATGACACACCACCATAGACGACGGGGACTTTGAATCGGATGATCAAGAGACTGGCAATCGTCGCGCTCTGCGCGACATTTCTTTCCGCCTGCACCACCACCAATCCTTACACCGGCGAACAGCAGGTATCCAACACGGCGGGAGGCGCGGCGATTGGTGCCGGTCTCGGCGCACTCGGCGGCCTGGTTATCGGCGGCGGCGACAAGGGCCGCAATGCCCTGATCGGAGCTGCGATCGGCGGTCTCGCCGGTGGTGCGATCGGCAACTACATGGACCAGCAGGAGTCGGAGCTTCGCGCGCAGTTGCAGGGGACGGGTGTTTCCGTGACTCGCATGGGCGACCGCATCGTGCTCAACATGCCGTCGAACGTCACCTTCGCCACGGACCAGGACCAGGTGATCCCGCCGTTCTACCAGACGCTGAATTCGGTGGCGCTCGTGCTCAACAAGTTCAACCGGACGCTCATCGACGTGAACGGCCATACCGATTCCACCGGCAGCTTGGCCCACAATCAGGGCCTCTCCGAGCGGCGGGCAGCGTCTGTTGCCAATTATCTGGCCAGCCAGGGCGTCGACCAGCGCCGCATGTCGACGCTGGGCTTTGGGCCCTCCCAGCCCATCGCGTCGAACGCGACGCCGGATGGACGGGCGCAGAACCGCCGCGTCGAAGTGTTGATCGCACCGATCTCGCAGTAGTCGGACATTGCGTGACGGGCCGCCTCAGAGGCGGCTCGTCAGAAGCCTCAGGCCAGCAAAGCAATAGAAGGCGGACATGGCTCCCTCGATCCAGCGGCGCATGGCGCGGTAAGCGCGTACCGCCTGTGGCGTGGAAAAGAGTAGGGCGTAGCCGGTGAAGATCAGCAGCCCGGAGGACAGGCACAGGCCGATGATCGCAACGATCGCAGAGGCCGGCGCGGCCTGCGGAAGTCCGAGCGAGATGATCGCCAGCCAAGCGAAGATCGCCTTCGGATTGGTGACGTGGATCGCGTATCCGCGCAACAGGAGCTGGCTGACAGACCGCGCCCCGGTCTTCTGCGACAGATCGAGTTCCGTGTCGCTGAGGCGTGCCGATCTGTACGCTTTCCAGCCGAGGTACAGCAGGTAGAGGCCACCGGCGATCTTCAGGATCTCCAGAGCAAAGGCGTAGTGGCGCAGCAATGCGGCCATCCCCAAGGCCGCCGCCGCTGCCCAGGTTGCAGATCCGCCGAAGATGCCGAGAGCGATGAAGAGCCCGGCCCTGCGGCCCTGGGCGCTGGCCGTGCTGATGATGGCGAGGATCGCGGGCCCCGGGCTCATGACCGCAATCAGATAGGCGACATAGGCCGGCCATATCATCGGAAGATAGCTCATCATTTCTGTCATGACGTTCTCTCGTCAGCTCTTTCGATCTGCGATGAAATGCGCCGCAGCCTGAAGAACGGCTGCCTGGTCCCCGTATACGGATATGACAGTGCTGGCCTCTTCTGCCAAGGCGCCGAGCCGTTCTTCCGCCCAGGCCGTTCCATGCAGCGCAACTAGCGTGCCTTTGCCGCGCGCGGCATCCTTGCCCGTTGCCTTGCCCATGGTCTCGGCGTCGGCCGTGATGTCGAGAAGATCGTCGGCCAACTGGAAGGCCAGCCCGATCTTCTCCCCGAACTGTCGCAGTCGATGCCGGTCTTCCGGCCCCCGTCCCGCAACGATGGCGCCCGCCTCGCATGCGAACCTGAGCAGGGCACCCGTCTTCATCGCCTGCAAGGTGACGATCCCGGCTTCGTCCGGGGCCGTTTTCTCGGCGGCGAGATCCAGCGCCTGTCCGCCCGCCATGCCGCCCGGACCCGAGGCGCGGGCAAGGGCCAGGACGAGCTCGGTCTTCTGGCGGTCGGGAAGCATGGTCTCAGGCGCCGCGATGATGTCGAAGGCATAGGTGAGCAGACTGTCGCCCGCCAGGATCGCCGAGGCTTCGTCGAAGGCCTTGTGGACTGTCGGCTGGCCGCGACGCATGTCGTCATCGTCCATCGCCGGGAGGTCATCATGGATCAGCGAATAACAGTGGACGCATTCCAGCGCGGCACCCACCCTTGCTGCGGCCTCAAGGTCGCCGCCGAGCATTGCCGTACTCTCCATCACCAGGAAAGGCCGCAGGCGCTTGCCGCCGTTCAATGTCCCATGCCGCATGGCGGCCAGCAAGGTTGAGGGCCGGACGATTTCGTCCGGAAGGCAGGTTTCGGACAGCAACGACGACAAAAGCGCTTCCGTCGCTTGCGCGCGCGCTGTCAGGCGTTGCTCGAATTCGGTGGTCAGCCCAGTCATTGCGGCTGTTTGGCATGCCCGACGGACGGGTGCAACGCGCATTCTGGCCGACGAAGACTTTTGGCACCGTCCACTGGTCATCGGGGCTGCCAGAGGCTAAGAAGCGACGAAAGCGAGAGGCGAGCGTGGCGGTAGAGCCGGAATACGACAGGGAAGAACGAGGGCCGGGGTCGCGCCGCGGCAAACGTCGTCCGTCCACCCGGATCCTGCGCCGCGTCATCCTGCTGGCTCTTGCCCTGCTGGTTGCTCCCTATCTGCTGATCCTCCTCTATACGCCGGCCTTCGTTCATCCCGTTTCGACCCTCATGGTCCGGGACCTGGTGCTGCTCAACGGCTACGATCGCCGATGGGTCAGCCTAGAGGAGATCTCGCCCAACCTCGTGCAGTCGGTGATGATGTCGGAGGACGGGCAGTTCTGTCGCCATGGCGGCGTTGACTGGGGTGAGATGAAGGCCGTGGTCCAAGAGGCGCTGGATGGCGAAAGCACCCGCGGTGCCAGCACCATCCCGATGCAAACCGTCAAGAACCTTTTCCTCTGGAACGGGCGCTCCTTCGTTCGAAAGGGACTAGAATTGCCCCTGGCAATTGCGGCGGATTTCGTCTGGCCCAAGCGGCGTCTGATGGAAATCTACCTCAATGTCGCCGAATGGGGTCCGGGCATCTATGGAGCCGAGGCGGCAGCCCAGCATCATTTCGGAGTTTCAGCCGCCGACCTGTCGCGCGGACAGGCGGCGCTTCTCGCCGTGTCGCTTCCCAACCCGAGGACCCGCATCGCCAGCAAGCCCGGCAGGGGGATGCAACGGCTGGCCGGCGTGGTCGAGCGTCGAGCCCGTGGTTCCGGCGAATACATCACCTGCATTTATGGCTGACGTTCAGCCTTTTCATTGGTCAGGCGGGGCCGAGCCGGCTAAGCCATCGCCAGCATCTGGATGGAGGGGTACATGGACGGGTTAACGCTCTACATCGGCAACAAGAACTATTCCTCGTGGTCCTTCCGGCCTTGGATCGCCATGACTGCGGCCGGGGTCGAATTCGAGGAGATCCTGATCCCCTTCGATTTTCCTGCCGGCAACCCACGCTTCAGGGAGATCTCGCCGACAAGCCG
>JBKBXP010000156.1:0-7701 GCA_046314035.1 Pseudorhizobium sp.
TAGGAGACCATCTCCACCGTTGCCGGCAGGGAGGCGCCTGTAAAGACGCGCGAGAGGATGTCCGCGCAGACATGGATCATCATGGCAAGCACGCCGATGGCCGCGACGAAGGCCAGCATGCGCGAGAGCTTATCGGCTAGACCGGAAATATGGGACATGGACGAACCCGTTGCGCATTGTTCAGGGCAGGCAGGTCCTGCGGGACGATGCCCGCAGGCCCTTTGCCTCACATGCCGTAGGTCGCGAAGTCGACCTTGCTCCAGACCTCTTCGTCGAGACGCTTGGCGATGGCATCAGGATCGCCACCGGCCTCCTTGACGATGCCGTTCCACTTGTCGACGAGGCCTGAGAAACGCGCGACGCGCTCGGCGGCGTCATCGAAACCGAAACGCTCCTGCGACACCTTGGCAGCCGTTTCCTTGTCGGCCTGTGCAAACTCCTCGGCCGCCTGGACGAAGGCAGGATCGGGTTCGATGAATGCAATGCCGGCCTTTTCCGCGGCAGCCTTCGCCTCGGCGGCCATGTCGTAACCCCATCTTTGCGTGAAGATGACATTGGCCCGGTTGGCGGCGGTCGCCAACTGCTTGCGCTCTTCGGCACTCAGCGATTCCCAGGCCACGTTCGCCACCGTGAAGTCGGAGGTCGCGTGGTAGGTGCCGAGAGGTACGAGGGTGATGTTGGTGACGAGTTCGACCAGCCGGAACGACAGGAGATCACCGATCGAAGCCATCGAGCCGTCGATGACGCCCTGTGACATGGACTCGAAGGTGTCGCCGACGCCGATGTTGGCCGGCACGGCACCGAAGTGCTCCGCCCAGCGCGAGAAGGGCGCGCCGCCGCTGCGCAGGCGCAGCCCCTTGACGTCTTCGGCCGTGCGCACCGGTTTCTTCGTCAGCAGCGCATAGACGTCGGACGATCCGGATCCGAGGTAGGTGACGCCGAACTTCTTCATCTCCTGCTGGCAGGTGTCGCAGGTCACCATGTATTCCGTCATGGCCGCGGC
Organism: Pseudorhizobium sp.; assembly: GCA_046314035.1. Lineage (GTDB taxonomy): Bacteria > Pseudomonadota > Alphaproteobacteria > Rhizobiales > Rhizobiaceae > Neorhizobium. The sequence continues at coordinate 1,004 of JBKBXP010000156.1, forward strand.
CATGGCATGCGGTTCGCGGCCGGAGAGCGCGAGCTCGCCCGCCAGCGACATGTTCGGCAGATCAGCCGGGAAGTAGAGCGGCAAGAGGTTGCCGACCTCCACGAGTTGGCTTTGCAGGCCGTCCTTCATCTGACCCAGGCCGACGACCTCGGGGCCGAGGATCTGAGCCGTCAGATTGCCACCCGAAACCTCGGGCAGGATTTCGGCCAGCTTCGAATACAGGTGGCTGTGCGAGGGATGCGCCGGCGGAGCGCCGGGGGCGATGCGCAGTTCGCGCGCGTCGGCGGTGGTTGCGGCAAGCGCCGCAAGTCCGACCATCATGGACAACACATATTTCATGTTCATTTCCTCCCAGTTCAGAACATGTTGCGGATAGCAGTTCAGAGATTCAGCAGTCTCCGGGCGTTCTCCTTGAGGATCAACGGACGGACCTCGTCACGGATCTCGATGTTCTCGAAATCCGCCAGCCACCGGTCCGGGGTGATCGCCGGCCAATCGGAGCCGAACAGCATCTTGTGCTTCAGCATCGTGTTGGCGTAGCGGACCAGGATCGGTGGAAAGTACTTCGGCGACCAGCCGGACATGTCGATGTAGACATTCGGCTTGTGGGTCGCGACAGACAGCGCCTCCTCCTGCCAGGGGAAGGAGGGATGCGCCAGGATGATGGGCATGTCCGGGAAATCGGCCGCCACGTCGTCCAAATGGATCGGATTGGAGTATTTCAACCGCATACCCATGCCGCCGCGCATACCCGCTCCCACCCCGGTCTGGCCGGTGTGGAAGAGGGTGATCGCGCCCTCTTCGGCGATCGCCTCATAGAGAGGATAGGCGCTGCGGTCGTTGGGATAAAAGCCTTGCATGGTCGGGTGGAACTTGAAGCCCCGGACGCCGAATTCCCGCACCAGCCGTCGCGCTTCGCGCGCGCCGCTTTTGCCTTTGGCCGGATCGATCGAGGCGAAGGGGATCATGATGTCGCTGTTGGCGGCGGCGATCTGCGCCACCTCCTCGTTCTCGTAGCGCCTGAAGCCGGTTTCCCGTTCGGCATCGACCGGGAAGATGACGCAGCCGATCTTGCGCTCCCGGTAGTAAGCGGCCGTTTCCTCGACGGTCGGCAGCATGCCCTTGGCGCCGGCCGGGTTCTTGAAGTATTTCGCCATTCCCGCCTGGAACTCGTCGTAGCCGTCGTCGCGGTGGCCGCAGCAGGGTTCTTCGGCATGGGTGTGGATATCGATGGCAATCAGCTCGTCGATGTTCATCGGCCTGTCTCCTCCGCCAGACCCACATATTTCTGCAGGAGCGCGATCAACTGCGTCCTCTCTTTCTGGCTCAGCGGCGCGCCCGTAGTCTCTTCATAGCCGAAGAAGGCGGCACTCGCCTTGTCCACGGTCTGGCGACCCTGCGTCGTCAGCGTCAGCTCCACCGCGCGGCGATCGGCATCCGGGATTTCCCGGGACACCAGATCTGCGTCCTCCAGCGCCCGGATGAGTTTCGTCATGTGCGCACGCTTGATCATCAGACGCTGGCCCAGCGCGCTCTGGCGAATGCCGGGATTGCAGGCGATCACCCACAGGACCGAAAACTCTCCTGGCTTCAGCCCACGGGGACCATGCTCGGAAAAGAAGTCTTCGAAGGCATGCAACTGGGCGAGCCGCAGCAGAAAGCCGAGCGAGCCTGCGAGCTCACCCACCTGCACCTTGTCGGGACGTCGTGCGGACACATCCATTCTGGCCTCTCCCTCAGCTGGCGCCCGGCGCCTTCACCCGCGCCGCCCGCTTGTCGAGGAAGGCACGAAGCCTTTCCTCGGCTTCCGGGGTGGTGGCGGTGAAGGAGGCGATGAAGGATTCCACGAACAGCCCATCTTCCTTCGCCATGTCCTGGATCCGCGGCAGGGCGTTGATGACGGCATAGTTGGAGATTTCGGCGTTGCTGGCGGCGGCACAGGCGAGTTCATGGGCCTTGCGGCGCGCCTCGCCCTTGTCCACGACGTATTGGACGATGTTCCAGCGCTCGGCCTCTTCGGCGGCAGCCACGCGGCCGGTCAGCATCATGTCGGTCATGCGGGCCACCCCCGTCAGGCGCGCGACCCGGACGGAGCCGCCACCGCCGACGAAAATGCCGCGCTGGCCTTCCGGAAGCGCGAAGAAGGCGGAACGATCGGCAACGCGGATATGGGTCGAGGCGGCAAGCTCCAGGCCGCCGCCGACGACGGCGCCGTGCAGGGCGGAAATCCAGGGAATGGTGCCGTGTTCTATGCCGGCAAACACCGCATGCCAGCGGCGTGAGCCGCGGACGCCTTGCATGGGTGTCTTCTTGATGTGCTCGGCGAGATCCAGCCCGGCGCAGAAATGATCGCCGTGGCCGTAGAGGACGACGGCCTTGGCCTCGTCCTCGGCGCGAGCCACCGCTTCTGCAATGGTTTCGACGAAACGGTCACTGATGGCATTGCGCTTTTCGGGCCGGTTCAGTCCGATATGGGCGACTTCGTCGCGAAGCTCATAGGTGACGAAGCTGCTCGCCGTTGCGTCGGCCATTATGCATCCACTCCTTCATCGACGGACCTCCCGGAGCCGTCTTTCTTGCATGATTGTTTACAGAGAGAATGTTTCCTTGTAAACAAAAATCCGGGAGTATCAATCTCTGGGAGGAGATGTCATGGCCGACAACGCCGTGCAGGATGCAAAGCTGTGGACGCCGGTCTTGAGCTGGGAAAAACGGCCGAACGGGGAGGTGCTTGTCTGGCGGGAGGATCCACTGGGCGCCTATCCCGACAAGCTGAATGCGCGTCTGGTGCATTGGGCGATAACCGCGCCGGACCGTGTGTGGATGGCCGACCGCGAGGGGACGGGTGCCTGGACGACGGTCACCTACAGCCAGGCCCTCGACCAGATCCGGCGCATCGGCCAGTTCCTGCTCGATCGGGGCCTGTCGGCGGAAAATCCCCTCGTGATCCTGTCGGAGAACTCCATTCCGCATGCGCTGATGGCACTCGGGGCGCAGCATGTGGGGATCCCGTCCGCTGCCATCGCCCCGGCCTATACGACCAATCCATCCGGGCTCGGCAAACTCAGCGACATCGCCCGGCAGATCACGCCAGGCATGGTCTTTGCCGAAGACGCGAACCCTTTCCTCGAAGGCGTCACGGCGGCCTTCGGGGCCGACATTCCGTTTGCTGCCGTTCGCAACCTGCCCCCGGCGCGACCGGGTTCTTTCCTGTTCCAGGATATCCTGACGACGGAGCCGACCGAGGCTGTCGACGAGGCCTTCGATCGGGTTGGCCCCGACACCGTGGCGAAATTCCTGTTTACGTCGGGGACCACCGGCTCGCCGAAGGCGGTCATCCAGACGCAGCGGATGCTGTGCTCGAACCAGGAGATGATTGCGGATTGCTACGGCTATTTTCGCGATGAGCCGCCGATCCTCGTCGACTGGGCGCCGTGGAACCATACGGCCGCCGGCAACAAGTGCTTCAACATCGCGATCTACAACGGCGGCACCTATTACATCGACCGCGGCAAGCCGGCGCCGGGGCTGATCGGGCAGACGATCGCCAATCTCCGGGAGGTTTCGCCGACCTGGTACTTCAACGTCCCGGCGGGCTTCGAGATGCTGATCCAGGCGATGCGCGAGGATCAGGCGCTGCGGGAGAATTTCTTCAAGGATCTGAAGCTTCTGATGTATGCCGGCGCCGGGATGGCGCAGCATACCTGGGACGCGCTGCTTGAGCTGTCCGAGATGGCAACCGGCCGGAGGATCCCGCTCTGCACCGGCATCGGCTCCACGGAGACTGCACCTTTCGCGCTCTTCTGCACAGAGCCGCAGGACAAGCCGGGGAATATCGGCATTCCCGCGCAAGGGGTGACGATGAAGCTGGTGCCTGCGGACGAGCGATACGAGCTGCGCCTGAAGGGGCCGAACGTCACGCCGGGCTATTGGCGAAACGAGAGGCTGACGGCGGAGGCTTTCGACGACGAAGGCTTTTATCGGATCGGCGACGCGGTGAAATTCGTCGAGGCCGATGACCCGCGACGGGGCTTCTATTTCGATGGGCGTACGGCGGAAAACTTCAAGCTCCAGACGGGCACCTGGGTGGCGGTTGGGGTTCTGCGGGCGCAGCTCGTCAACCAGTTCGGCGGCCTGATCCGCGATGCGGTGATCACCGGCGAGAGCCGGGCGGAACTCGGGGCGCTTGCCGTTCCCTTCATGCCGGCGCTTCGGGAGCTCGTCGCCGGCGAGACGGGGCTTAGTGACGAGGAGGTGATCGCGCATCCCAAGGTGCGCGCGGCGATCGCGGCACGGCTTCAGGATCACCAGCGACAATCGAGCGGGTCGGCGACCCGTGTCATGCGCATCCTGCTGATGACGGAGCCGCTGCGGTTCGAGAAGGGCGAGGTCACCGACAAGGGCTCGATCAACCAGCGCGCGGTGCTGGCGCATCGCGGTGAGCTGGTCGAGGCGCTCTACGGCGATGCGCCGGGTGTCATTCAGGTGGGCAAGGAGCTAGCGGCATGAAGATCGAAGGATCCAGCGCGATCGTCACCGGAGGGGGCTCCGGCCTCGGAGAGGCGACGGCGCGGCTTCTCGCACTGCTGGGGGCAGTGGTGCATGTGTTCGATCGCAATGGCGAGGCTGCCGAGCGGGTTGCGCAGGACATCGGCGGCGTGGCAGTCACGGGAGACGTCACGGACGAGGGGGATGCCGCCAAGGTCTTCGGACTTGCAGCCAAGGCCGGCGACGGGCTGCGCATTCTCGTGAATTGTGCCGGCATCGGCACGGCCGGACGCATCCTCGGCAAGGAGGGGCCGATGCCGCTTGCCGATTTCGAGCGTGTCATCCGCGTCAACCTCATTGGCACCTTCAACATGATGCGTCTGGGGGCCGAATGCATGGCCGCAAACCTGGAGCTGGACGACAAGGCGCGGGGCGTGATCGTCAACACGGCCTCCGTTGCCGCTTTCGAAGGTCAGGTGGGGCAGGCAGCCTATGCCGCGTCGAAGGGCGGGATCGTCTCCATGGCCCTGCCAGCCGCGCGCGAGCTTGCGCGGTTCGGCATCCGGGTCAACACGGTGGCGCCCGGGATCTTCCTGACGCCGCTGCTGGCCGGCTTGCCGCAGGAGGCGCAGGACAGTCTCGGAGCGGCCATCCCCTATCCCGCCCGGCTCGGCGATCCGGCCGAGTTCGCCGATGCGGTCCGCTTCGTGATCGAGAACCAGTATGTGAACGGCGAGGTCATTCGCCTCGACGGCGGAATCCGGATGCAGCCCCGGTGACGGCGAACGGATATTCCGACCAGGCGCGGCGGGCTCTGGCGCTTCTGGCGCTGACCCCGGGCTGGCATCGGGTGAAGGAGCTGAGCCCGGACTGTGACGATGCGACGGTTTCAGTCATTGTCGAGGAGGCTGCCCAATTTGCACAAGGGGTTCTGGCGCCGCTCAATACCCCCGGAGATCGGATGGGGGCGCAACTCGTCGAGGGGCGGGTGCGAACGCCGTCGGGTTTTGCGGAGGCCTTCCGGCGCTACGGCGCATCCGGCTGGCTGGGGATGGATCTTCCCGAATGCCACGGCGGACAGGCGCTGCCGCTGACCGTCCATGCGGCTTGCGCGCCGCTGTTCGAGCGCGGCTGCGTGGCGCTGATGATGGCTGCCGGTTCGACGCGCGCTGCCGCCCACCTGCTGGCGGAGGCTGCCGACGCCGCGCTTGCCGATGAATGGGTGCCGAAGCTTCTGGCGGGAGAATGGGCGGCGACTATCTGCATCTCCGAGCCGGATGCGGGGTCCGATGTCGGCCGGCTGCGCACGAAGGCGCAATGCCGTGACGGGACGTGGCGGATCACCGGCCAGAAGATCTGGATCTCGTTCGGGGACCACGACATGGCCGACCGCATCGGCCACTGCCTGCTGGCCCGCACCAACGACCAGCCCGGGACCCGTGGCATCAGCGTGTTCCTGGTGCCGGACGGGATCGATGGTCGCCGGAACGGCGTGAGTGTCGAGCGCATCGAGGAGAAGATGGGCCTGCACGGTTCACCGACTTGCGCGATGCGCTTCGAGGAGGCTGTCGGAGCGCTGATTGGCGACGAGGGACGCGGGTTGCCGCAGCTTTTCACGATGATCGAGCTGATGCGCCTGCAGACGGCCTGCCAGGGTCTGGGGCTCGCTTCGGCTTCTGTGGATGTCGCGGAAGGCTATGCCAGGGAGAGGCGTCAGGGTGGACGTCCCGAGCGGCCGCCGGTCGTGATCTCCACGCATCCGGACGTCCGGCGACAGTTGCAGGAGATGCGCTGGCAGACGGAGGTGCTGCGGGCGGCGGTGCTGGAACTTGCGACCATCATGGATCTCGCTCGTCTGGAGCCGGACGAGGACATTCGCCAGCAACTTGCCGATCTCGCCGGGTGGATGCTGCCGCTGATCAAGAATTTCGGCGCGGCGGCGGGCTTCGACGTCGCCAATGCCGCCATCCAGGTGCTCGGCGGTGCCGGCTATACGCGCGACTGGCCGCTCGAGCAGTATCTGCGCGACGCGCGCGTGATGACGATCTACGAAGGCACGACCGGGATGCAGGCCATCGACTTCCTGACAAGGCGGCTGTGGCGAGACGAGGGGCGCGGCCTGCGGGTGTTCGAGCGGCGGGCGAGGACGGAGATCGAGGCTCTCGCCGGGGTGTATCCGGAGATGGCGGCGGAGGCGCTTCGGACCCTGG
>JBKBXP010000157.1:0-7686 GCA_046314035.1 Pseudorhizobium sp.
GCGCTCCGCCACTTTCGCCCATAAATGCGAGCCATGGCTGCCACATCGCTCCGGGTACAGGCATCCTCTCCCTGTAGACGACCTCACTGTCATCCTGGGTGAGAACGACCAGGACATTGTCGTAGCCGTCAGCGGTGACGAGTGAGGCACCACCCACAATGGTCTCCCTGGATCCTTTCAGTGCCTTTTTCCAGAACCGAGCAACGGTCGGCGTCCAGAAACCAACTGCGCTCTCCGGCAGCACAAAGACCCGACCTGGGTCTGGAGAGTCGACCTGCACCCTTGCCAAGAGATCTTGCTGGCGGTCGAGGGATGTATCCCGGCCGAGGCTTGAGCCATATGCGAGGTCGACACCTGTCCACCCCGGGGGTGCAAGAGGCGGCGTCCAACTTGCAGCGGACCAAATCCACAGGCCTGACAGGGCAATGACTGCGACCACACGGTAACGCGTCGCCAGTACCGCCAGGCCGGTTGCAAGGGCAAAGAGGCCTGCCCAGCCCCAGCCGGGAAACAATGCGCCGGCAGCGGTGATGGGATGTGCCCAGCCGAGTATCCCAAAGGGTGGAACTGCCATCAACAGGCATGCCAGCAGATACCGGAGTGGTTTCTGCGAACCAGCCTTTGCCGTCCAAAAAACGGTATGCACCAGAACAAAGCCGGTTGAAGCGACAAGCCAAAGCAGCAGGCCAGGAGCCATGTTCGAACTGTAGAAATTTGCAACGCCCAGCGGCAGTCCACGCGAGGCGGCCAGGAAGTATGCCGCCGAAATCATGGCGGCATTCTTACGGGAATTTGCCATCGACCAGAGGACAGGGAAGGCCAGCGCCAGCGGGAGAGCCATGACAGCACCGCTCCATCCCGACCAGCCCGCAGCGATCGCTGCAGCGACCAGCAACACCCTCATAGCGCGATCACGAGGCAAAGGTCAGGACCTCCTGCGCCAAGCCGAGGATCCCGCTTGCGGGCACTGGACCGAAGTAGCGGGAATCGTAGGAGCCGAGAAAATTGGAATGGAGATAGACCGATCCTGCCTGAACCTGGCCGCCCGCAAAAGGTGTCAGTGGGCGCTCCTTGCCGTCTATGGCGACGATCGCCGAATGGGGAAGGGGGAGATGGTCAATTGTGACCGTGCGTCCGATCTCGACCCATTGTCCACCGACGGCCGCGACCATCTTGATGAGTGGTGCAAAGCCGCCACAGCAGAGGCCGGACCGGAGATATCCGTGCTGCGCGGCAAGCGCCATGTCCCGCCGTTGCGGCGGGCAGATGAAGACCACGTCGCCGATGCGGGGAGGACGATCCAGTGATCGTATCCTCCAGATGCCAAGCGGTTCGCTCGCCGTCAGGTTGACGCGATATCCGGCAGTCCCTGCGACGATGAGAAACAATGGCAGGCAAAGTCCACCGCAGACAATGCCTAATCTGCGCCTTCGGCGGAAGGTCGGACGAGGGTTGAGGCGCGGTATCATGTGAGCGACTGTCCCTGGCTTTTGGTTTGACGCAGCCCCTCAGAGGCCTTCAGCGCGGTCACAGTGCGCTCATGGGCCGATAGCTGCTGCACCGTGCGCATCATATTCCACGCCTGTTGAACCTCGCTCTTCTGCGTGATGTTCATTCCGGCCGTCACCCGACGGAACACCTCGCCAGTCGGGTCCTGGGCCGCGACCGGCAACAATGTGCGCTCACCAAAACGCTCGGACACGGCCTTGGCGAAACCTTCCAGTTCCGCCTTCACTTGTCTGTCTGCGAGCGCGTATTCGAGAACTGCCGGCAAATCATTGCGATCGATGGCGTCGCCAATCCGTTCAAGCACGGTCTTTGCAACTGGAGAGAGGGCAGGGATCTCCAAGCCCACCCGGCTGCGCGCAGCCATCTCCTCGGTATGATGGCGACGCTCCGCCTCACCACGCTGGCGCAGATAGTCGTGGAGTGCGGTGGCAAGCGGTTCGACGTTCTTTAGGGCGCGTTCGCGGGCCGACCTGTCGGCTCGGCTGGCGAAGACGCCGGTCTTGCCTTCGATCGCGCCAAATGCTTCCGGCTCTGCCGAAAGTCTTTCGATCGTCTTTGCCGCGATCGCCGGATCGCGCAACATCTGCTCGATGTCCACCGACCGAAAGGCAGGCTCCGGCTGAGCATAAACGCGGTGGAAGCGCATCGACACTTCCTCCCATTGCTTCTTCAACGCCGGGTCGGCCGCAAGCTTGTCTTCGACGGCCTGATCGATTGAGTTCGCAAACGTGGTGATGCCGGCCACCATTGGTCTTGCCTCCTTTGCCGTTTGGGGAAGGGCAGTCTTGCTGGCTGTGGTGAGACCGATACTGGCGCCAACGGCCGCCAGACGCCCTGCCAGGGCTGCGAGCCTGGAACTTTGCCGAACGGTCCACTCGAGGCGGTCGCGGGCAATAATCCGCGCAACGCTTACCAGATGAAGGCCGCGTGACTCGGCAAAGCGCAGGGCCTGCCGGTAGAGACCTCCATCCGCATAATCGAGTGTGGTTTCCTTCGTGTTGGAGCGTGACAGTATCGAGATGAGCCCACCGGCCTTGGCGAAGGACCTGCGGCCATAGTAGACCGCGAGATCCTCGCGATGGCGTGTCATCGCCACATAGGTCAGGTGTCTATCAAGGGAGAGAGAGGCGAGGACCTTGACCCGATCGACAGTCGCGCCCTGGCTCTTGTGAACCGTGGTGGCATAGCCATGGTCGACATTGTTGTAGAACCGCTGCTCGACGCTCACCTGCCGACGGTGCTGACCGTCCGCGATCTCTGCAACGAGACGGCCTGGCGACGCCTCTACGACCCTCGCCAGCATGCCGTTCTTGACGCCGAGCGAGCCCTCGTTCTTGAGGAAGATGATCTGGTCGCCTGGCGCAAAGTTTCGATCTCCGTCGGCTGTCTTGAAGACATGACCGTCTTCGACGAGCCCGCGTTCGACCAGCTTTTCACGGGCCATGGTATTGAGCATGCGCACATCACGGCGAAGATGGGCAAGGATCAGAGAGGACTTGCTCGGATCGAAATCGCGGTCCCAGTCGGCGATCAGATTGGAGACGGCGTCCGCCTTCAGCTCGGATCCGATCAGCTTGCCCTTGGCGCGATAGGCATCGACCGCTTTCTCGACTTTCCGACGCGCAAGATCCAGCGAGGCATCACGCATCCATTGCTCGTGCTGGCGATAGATCGTCTCCAGTTGCGCATAGCCGATACGATCGGCAATCGCGCGGAAAGCGGCGCCCGCCTCGATCGGCTGCAACTGTTCGGGATCGCCGACCAGGACGAGTTTTGCGCCAGCTGTCGTCGCCGCCTCGACGAACAGAGCCATCTGCCGGGACGAGACCATGCCGGCCTCGTCGAGAACGAATACCGTCTTGTCGTCGAGCTGGTCGAGACCCTGGCTCCAGCGCAGTTCCCAAGACGACAAGGTGCGCGAGACTACCCCGGCCTCCTTCTCAAGTCCCTCGGCCGCCTTGCCGGCAAGCGCGCTACCGACCACCCTATATCCGGCAGCCTCCCAGGCTTCGCGGGCCGCCTTCATCATCGTTGTCTTGCCGGCACCCGCGCGGCCGATGACGGTCGCGATCCGCGCCGAACCGACAAGATGTTCGATCGCGGTCTTCTGTTCGGCTGACAAGCGCTTGTGCCGCGCAAAGACTGTTGCCAGTGCCGCATCCCTAACGCCATGCGATGAGCGCTGAGACAGCCAGATCGCCCGATTGACCATTCTCGCTTCGAGCCGGATCAATTCCCGCGTCGTAAATTTCGCAGCCGCCCTCACGCCGGTCACCAGATCCAGGCGGTCGCGATCGAGCCGCAACACCTGCGGGCTATGAAGGATCCGGGCCATCAGGTTCTGGAAAAGTCTGGGGTCATCGATATAGCGATGCAGCACCTTGGCGATATCGCATTCTTCGAAGACGCTCTTCTCGCAGGCAATCAGGTCGAGTACGATCTGCGGATTCCGCTGGAGGCGTCGCGAATTCTCTGTGCGTCGCTCCTCCTGCAGCGCCAGTCGCTCGAGTAGAACCTTTCCCTCTTCCGATCCATCACCACTTCCCGTCTTGCGCTCGATGGCTTTCGTTCCCACGCCCAAATGGATGGTGGGCGCCAGCGCGATCGCCTGTTTTTCGAAGGAGCGGCCGTCGACGCGAATATCGAGACCGGCAAGAGCCAGATGCCGATTCTGACACGCAAACCACCCATCCCGAAACGCATTGAAGTCGTCCGCCCCGCCTGCCCAGAGCTCGTAGACGATCTTGCCAGCACCGTTGCGCAGAGGCTTGCCTTCAGCTGCCACGACTGCAACCTTCTTGGAGCCGAACCCGTCTCGTGTGAGTGGCCTGAGTGTCGTCATCAGGTGGATATGCGGATTTCCGGGAGCATCATGAAAAACCCAGTCGGCGACCATACCCGCGGCTGTGATGTGCTTCGCCACGAAGTCCCGCACGAGCGCGATATTCTGATCGTTGGAAAGCTCCACCGGCAGGGCAATGGTCACGTCCTTGGCAAGCTGCGCATCGGCACGCTTTTCGAATGCCTCGACTCCATTCCAGAATGCCTCCGATGCGCCCGAAACCGATCGGTCTGTCATCAGCGTCCGTAGCCAATCCGGCGCGTCTTCGGGAATGACGAACTCTTCGTGGAGCAGGCCGTGCTTTGCGCTATAGTCGATTATCCTGGCTTCCCGCTCGAACTCCATCCGGGCGCAGTGCCGGTAGGCGGCCGACAGCACGGCGCTGCGACCGGAGCCGCGCGAGACGATGCTAACTGAGAAGTGCGGGACGGCCATGAGCAGGACACTCCTTCTCTCGGGCGAGATCAACAGTTCGGCGGAAGGGTCCGCGGCCCCGCCAGGGCAACAATCCAGGGCGTCGCCTCAGGGACGTATAATTGCGCCCTTGGAAGCCGCTCCTCCGGAACGGCGGGATCATCCCCCAAAACAGCGCCCGTGGCGATTGTAAGATTCACAGTAGTGCATCGGTGGACATCAGTGCCGAAGATGCTGTCGTAACCCCTGCTGTGTTGGAGGAGATGAGACGAATGAAGAAGCCTTCCTCGAAAATCCGCGAAGACATCGCCAGGCTTCAGGAGCAGCTGAAGCATGCGGAAACCCGTGAGGCCGAGCGGATCGGCCGGATCGCGTTGAAGGCGGGACTTGGCGACATTGCTATCGATGAGGTCGCGCTGCAGTGCGCCCTGGAAGAGGTGGCAAGCAGCTTTCGTCAAGGTCGCGCGACAGGCGCAACCCGCCGTCCGGGCACGAATGAGACCGGGGCAGGGGGCACCGGCGCCGGCACCACGGCGGTCCCGTCTGGCGCGGCTCAAGGCGGTTCTGGCGAGGTATGAGCGGATGGCACGATCGGCGACATCTGAAGCACGAAAAAAGGATACGCGCGAGAAGATCGCGCTTGGCGGACTGATCGTCAAAGCGGGGTTGCGCTACGAGAAGCGCGCGCTGCTGCTGGGCGCCCTGATGGAGTTGAAGGGCCGTCTGCAATGCGACGAGGGCGAGCGGGCACGGCTGACAGCCATCGGCGCGAAGGCGTTCGGCGATGACCGTTCCTAGGACCGTCCTGCTCATCGCACCCGCCGTGGTGATGAACTCGGTCTTGGTCTCCATGACGGGGCTCGAACACGGGCTTGCTGCCTTCGCAGCGAGCGAGAGTGCGCGGCTGACGCTCGCACACGTGGGAGTGGCCGCACCCTATCTGGCGGCCGCCGGAAGCGGTGTCATCCTGCTCTTTACATCTGCCGGTTCTGCCGCGGTCCGGTCAGTTGGATGGGGGGTTGTTGCCGGCAGCCTGGGAGCGATTATCATGGCAGCGCTGCGTGAGGCCCGTCGTCTTTTGCCTTTCACCGATCATGCACTGGCCGGTGATCCGGTCGTCGCACATCTTGATCCTGCGACGGCCTTTGGGGTCGTCGTCCTCCTCCTGGTCTGCTGTTTCGGGCTGCGCGTCGCTTTGGCTGGCAGCAGCGCCTTTGGACGCTCTGCACCCAGGCGGATCATCGGCAAGCGCGCACTCCACGGTGAGGCCGGCTGGATGAAGCTCAGTGATGCGGGCAAGCTCTTCCCCGAGGAGGGCGGCATCGTGGTGGGCGAGCGCTACCGGGTAGATCTGGATGGAGAAAAGGACCGGCCGTTCCGCACCGACGACAAGGAAACCTGGGGCGCGGGTGGCAAGGCAAGGCTGCTCTGCTTCGACGGCTCTTTTGGCTCCTCCCACGGCATCGTCTTCGCAGGGTCAGGCGGCTTCAAGACGACCTCCGTCACGATACCCACCGCCCTGAAATGGGGTGGCACGCTGATCCTCCTCGACCCCTCGAACGAAGTCGCACCCATGGTGTCGCATCATCGAGAAGCTGCAGGCCGCAGGATCCGCATCCTCGATCCGCGCCACCCGAGCTGCGGGTTCAATGCGCTCGGCTGGGTCGGAGAGTTCGGCAGCTCCAAGGAAGAGGATATCGCAGCAGTTGCCTCCTGGATCATGAGCGAGAGCGGGCGCGCCAGCGGGGTCCGCGATGACTTCTTCCGCGCCTCGGCCCTGCAACTGCTGACTGCCATGATTGCCGACGTCTGCCTTTCCGGACACACGCCTGAGGAAAACCAGACGCTGCGTCAGGTGCGCATCAATCTATCCGAGCCGGAGCCGCAGCTTCGCAAGCGACTGCAGGAGATCTACGACGGTTCAGCATCCGACTTCGTCAAGGAGAATGTCGCAGCCTTCGTCAACATGACGCCGGAGACGTTTTCGGGCGTCTACGCCAACGCGATCAAGGAAACCCATTGGCTGTCGTATCGGAACTACGCCGCGCTTGTCTCCGGCTCGAGCTTCTCCACCGATGAGATCGCGTCGGGGAAGACCGATGTGTTCATCAACATCGGGCTGAAGACGCTGGAGACCCACGCAGGTCTTGCCCGGATCATCATTGGCTCGTTCCTGAATGCGATCTACAACCGGGACGGCACGATTGACGGTCGCGCGCTCTTCCTTCTCGATGAAGCGGCGCGGCTGGGCTACATGCGCATCCTGGAAACTGCACGTGACGCCGGCCGCAAATACGGCATCACGCTGACGATGATCTATCAGTCGATCGGCCAGCTGCGCGAGACCTATGGTGGGAGGGACGCCTCCAGCAAGTGGTTCGAGAGTGCCAGCTGGATTTCGTTTGCCGCCATCAATGATCCGGAGACGGCAGATTACATCTCGCAGAGGTGCGGGATGACCACCGTTGAGATTGACCAGGTCAGCCGCAGTTTCCAATCCCGCGGATCGTCGCGGACACGCTCAAAGCAACTGGCGCCCAGGCCGCTGATCCAGCCGCACGAAGTGCTGCGCATGCGCTCAGACGAGCAGATTATCTTCACCGCCGGAAATCCTCCGTTGCGATGCGGCCGCGCACTCTGGTTTCGCCGCAACGACATGACAGGCTCTGTTCGCCAGAGCCGTTTTCGGCGAAACAAGGTTGGGGCGAACCAGGCGGGCGACCAGGCTCCCGCTGAGTAGGAGGGGTGTCGGGAACAGCCTGATGGCCGCGCCTTCATCACATCACGAAACTGAATCGAACCCAGGTGACCGATTCAAAACTCTCGTTGGACGCGGCTAAGCGATTGTCCGAGTCTGCCGCCATGATCGCACAGGCCTATCAACTCTATTTCGAACGTGTCGATGCCGGCCGAAACATGGC
>JBKBXP010000158.1:0-7618 GCA_046314035.1 Pseudorhizobium sp.
GCCACTGCTCGCAGCGCGCGGCGATGCGCTGAATCACAGCTTCGGAACACCGTCTTTCACCGGAACAGATCCTGCAACTCAGCTGAACCGGACCTACAGCTACACCGGGCTCGAAGACTCCGGCAGCTACGGTCGGTACATGGTCACGGCAGGCCTCGAGGCCCGCTATCCCCTGCTGCTATCCACCGAAAACAGCAGCCACATCATCGAGCCTATCGCCCAGTTGTACATCCGCCCCAACGAGCAGATGGCGGGCGGTCTGCCGAACGAGGACGCGCAGAGCTTCGTCTTCGACGCGACCTCGCTGTTCGACCGCGACAAGTTCTCGGGCTTCGACCGGGTCGAGGGCGGCACGCGCGCCAATGTCGGCCTGCGCTACACCGGATCCTTCGACAACGGCGTCGGCCTTCGCGGCATCTTCGGCCAGAGCTACCATCTCGGCGGACAGAACTCGTTTGCGACCGACGACCTGGTCAATGCCGGCGCCAATTCCGGTCTGGAAACAGACGTTTCCGACTATGTCGGCTCGGTGGGTATCGACCTGCCGCAGGGCTTCTACGTCACTGCCGGCGCGCGCTTCGACGAGAAGACCTTCGAGGTCCAGCGGACGGATGCCGAATTCGGCTATACCACGGCAAGGATCAGCGGCTCGCTCATCTACACCCAGATCGAAGCACAGCCGGAATACGGTTCCAGCAGCGATACCGAACTGCTGCAGTCGTCCTCCAGCCTGCGGCTGAACGAAAACTGGTCGGTGAGCGGTTCGGCGATCTGGGACCTGAATGACCAGGGCATCATCCGCCGCGGCGTCGGTCTCACCTATGCGGACGAGTGCACGATCTTCACGGTCTCCTATACCGACGAACCAGCCAGCGCCACGAATGCGAACGACTGGAGCGTTGGCGCCAGGGTTACCTTCCGGACGCTGGGCGACATCGACCTGGGATCGGCGATCAACTAGCAAAGCGGTCATTGTTTTGCCGCATGAATTGTGCAACCGGTCATGCTTGTTTTAGATAAGGGAGATCGGCTGTCCGCAATAGCGGCGACCGGGAAGAAGGACGAGCAACATGTTGGCACTGACAGCGACACGGACGGCTCTGGTGGCCTTGGCGGCAATTGCCGCATCGGTGGCGATCGAGCCCAGCCTGGCGCGAGCACAAGCGGCCAGCGAGATCGTCGCTGTGGTCAACAGAAGCCCCATCACGAGCAGCGACGTGGCACGGCGTGCGGCCTTCCTGCGTCTGCAAAGGCAGGCCAGCAACACGACGGTCGCCCGCGAACAGTTGGTCGAAGAGGCCCTGAAGCGCGAGGAAATCGCGCGGGTGCGGATGTCCGTCAGCACGTCCGACGTCGACCAGGCATTTGAGCGTTTCGCGGCCAGCAACAAGCTTACGCCGGAACAGATGACAACGATCCTGTCGCAGGCAGGTGTCGGGGTCGAACACTTCAAGGCCTACATCGCGGTCCAGATGAGTTGGCCCCGTCTCGTCAACGCGCGTTTTGGCGGTAACCGAGGCAGAATGTCCTCCGACGAACTCGTCACGCGGATGATGGAAAACAAGGAAAAGCCGGTCACGACCGAATATTTCCTGCAGCAGATCATCTTCGTCGTGCCGGAAGCGAGACGCGGCGCGATCCTGGGCAAGCGCAAGGCGGAAGCCGAAAGCGCACGTTCCAAGTTCCCGGGCTGCGAACAGTCCAAGCAGTTTGCGGCTACCATGCTGGATGTGTCCGTGCGGGATCTCGGTCGCGTGCTGGCGCCGGAACTGCCGGCGGAATGGAAGCCGCTGATCGAGAAGACGTCCGGCAACACCACTGGCGCGCGGGTGACCGAGCGCGGCGTCGAATTCCTGGCGATCTGCAATCAGCGTCAGGTGTCGGACGATTTTGCCGCCGAGGTTGTCTTCCGTGCCGAAGATCTCGGCAAGCAGACGGCCGGCGGCGCAAATCCCAACGAAAAGAAATATCTCGACGAACTGCGCGCAAAGGCCCAGATCGACTACCGCTGATACGGGGAACAGAATGCCGCTCGATCGCCCACTTGCTCTCACCCAGGGCGATCCCGCCGGAATTGGGCCCGACATCGCACTTGCTGCCTGGATGAACCGCCAGGCCACTGGCCTTCCGCCCTTCATCTATCTGGGCGATGCGGCCGTTCTGTCGGCGCGCGCCCGTCTGCTGGGGCTCAATGTTCCTCTTCGCGAGGTGGAGCCCGCGTCGGCTATCGACGTGTTTTCCGATGCCCTGCCGGTCCATCCGATCGCCGTCGGCGCCGAGATTGCGGCCGGACAACCGCATGTGGTCACAGCAAAAAGCACGATCGCCGCCATCGAGACGGCTGTCTCCATGACGATGGCCGGCAGCACCGCCGCCGTTGTCACCAATCCGATCGCCAAGTCCATCCTCTATACGGCCGGCTTCGGCTTTCCGGGGCATACGGAATTCCTGGCGGAGCTTGCTGCAAGGATCACCGGCAACCGGGTTCTGCCCGTGATGATGCTGGCCGGTCCGAAGCTTCGGGCGATCCCGGTGACCATTCATATTCCTCTCAAGGATGTGCCGTCCGCCCTGACGGAAGACCTCATTCTCGAGACCTGCCGCATCGCCCACCACGACCTCAAGGACCGCTTCGGGATCGCCCAGCCGCGTCTGGCCGTCGCCGGCCTCAACCCGCATGCCGGGGAAGACGGGGCTCTCGGCAAGGAGGACATGGAAATTATCCATCCGGCCATCGCACGGATCCGGAGCGAGGGCATCAATGCCTTCGGACCGCTGTCGGCCGATACGATGTTTCATGACGAGGCGCGCGCACGCTACGACGTCGCCATCTGCATGTATCACGACCAGGCGCTGATCCCGGCAAAGGCCCTTGGGTTCGATACCTCCGTCAATGTCACACTCGGCCTGCCCTTCATCCGCACCTCGCCCGACCACGGCACGGCCTTCGGCATTGCCGGACAGGGCGTGGCGCGCGAGACAAGCCTCGTGGAAGCGCTGAAGCTTGCAGCACAGCTGGCAGAGACGGCCGCGCGGGCCGCCGTCTGATGGCGACACTGGACGGTCTGCCGCCGCTGCGCGATGTCATCCAGCGCCACGGCCTCGACGCGAAGAAGTCGCTTGGCCAGAATTTTCTCCTCGACCTCAACCTGACGCAGAAGATCGCGCGCAGCGCCGGGCCGCTTGAAGAGGCGACCGTCATCGAAGTGGGACCAGGTCCCGGCGGGCTGACGCGGGCGATCCTGTCGCTGGGCGCCAAGAAGCTGATCGCGATCGAGCGCGACAACCGTTGCCTGCCGGCGCTGGCCGAGATTGCCGACCACTATCCGGGACGGCTGGAGGTCATCGAGGGCGATGCGCTGAAGGTGGACTTTGCCGCGCTTGCGGCGGGCGGACCGGTCAAGATCATCGCCAACCTGCCCTACAACATCGGCACGCAGCTGCTCATCAACTGGCTGCTGCCTGACCGCTGGCCGCCCTTCTGGGACTCGCTGACGCTGATGTTCCAGAGAGAGGTCGGACAGCGGATCGTTGCCGACGAGAGCGGTGACCATTATGGCCGTCTCGGCGTTCTCGCCGGCTGGCGCACGCAGGCGGAGATGATGTTCGACGTGCCGCCACAGGCCTTCACGCCGCCGCCCAAGGTGACCTCGACCGTGGTTCATCTGACGCCGCGGCAGACACCGCTGCCGTGCGACGTGGCAAAGCTGGAGAAGGTCACCCAGGCGGCCTTCGGACAGCGCCGCAAGATGCTGCGCCAGAGCGTGAAATCGCTGGGAGGAGAGGCTCTCCTTGCCCGGGCGGGCATCGATTCCTCGCGGCGCGCCGAGACGCTGTCGGTCGAGGAGTTCGTGCGGCTCGCCAACTGCCTCTGACGGGAGACGTCAGCGGGCCTGCCGAGGCCCGCCAGAGCGCCTGTTGATCCTAAAGCAGAGGTTCTTCCGTCAGGAGTTCGCGAACGAAATCGAAAAGACCGTGGCGGCGGTCGCGGCGGATGCGCTCGGCCTTCACGATGCAGCTGACATGGCCGAAGGCCTCGTCCAGATCGTCGTTGACGATCACATAGTCGTACTCACGCCAGTGCTCGATCTCCGCGCGCGAATTCAACAGCCGGGTGCGAATCACCTCTTCGCTGTCCTCGGCGCGGCGGTGCAGGCGTGACTGCAGTTCGGTCATGGATGGCGGCAGGACGAAGATCGACACGACGTCGGCCTTCATCTTTTCCTGCAGCTGCAGGGCGCCCTGCCAGTCGATGTCGAACAGCATGTCGCGGCCTTCCGACATCGCCTGCTCGACCGGCTCGCGCGGGGTGCCGTAGAAATTGCCGTGGACCTCGGCCCACTCCAGCAGGTCGCCGGCGTCGCGCATGCGCTCGAACTGCGGGATGGTGATGAAATGGTAGTGCTTGTCGGCAATCTCGCTCGGCCGCTTGGCCCGGGTGGTGACGCTGACCGAAATCTCCAGGCTGTGGTCATCCTCCATCAGATTGCGAGCGATGGTGGATTTGCCGGCGCCGGAGGGCGAAGACAGGACGAGCATCAGCCCACGGCGGGCGATCTTGACGGGCGTTGGCGCCGCGGGCTTCATGGACTACTCCAGATTCTGGACCTGTTCGCGGAACTGGTCGATGACGACTTTGAGATCGAGGCCTGCGGCGGTGACCGCTGCCGAATTCGATTTCGAACAGATGGTGTTCGATTCCCGGTTGAATTCCTGGGCCAGGAAGTCGAGGCGGCGCCCGACGGGACCGCCCTTCTCCAGGAACTCCGTCGCCGCCGCGACATGCGCCTTCAGCCTGTCGATCTCTTCGCGCAAATCCGCCTTGGTGGCAAGCAGCGCAACCTCCGCATGGAGACGTGCGGGATCGAGCACCGAGGCGTCCTGCAGCAGTGTGGCCACCTGCTGCGACAAACGCCGGGCGATTTCCTCGGGCGAGCGGGAGGGATCTGCCTCGACGGTTGCGGCGAGGGCTGCAATGTGAGCCACCTGCCCGGAGAGGACGCGCGCGAGCGCGGCACCTTCGGCCTGGCGCATGTCTTCCAGAGCGGCAAGGGCGTCGTCCAGGCAGGCGAGGATGGCGGCATCGAGAACGGCAGCCTCGCCGTCCTGCTCTTCCACTTCCCGGATGTCGACGATACCGCGCAGGCCGAGCAGCGTGTCCATGCGCAGGGGAGCCGGATCGACGATATCACCGAGTTCTTCACGCAGCGCCAGGACGGCATCGAGAGCGCCGCGATTGACGACGGCTTCGAGCCTTGTTTCCGAGATCGTGAGGGTCAGCGTCGCCTGGACATTGCCGCGCGAAAATCGCGCCGAAAGCAGCCGCCGCACATCCGTCTCGAGCCGTTCGAAGCCGTTCGGAAGACGTAGCCGGAGATCGAGCCCCTTGCCGTTGACGGACCGCAGTTCCCACGCGATCCGGTAGCGCCCCCCGGCTGCTTCGCTGCGGGCGAAACCGGTCATCGACTGCAGGTTCATGCGTGACACTCCGGCTCCGAGCCCGTCTTCAGTTCGCGGGCCTTTCGGCCTCTTCCCCGCCGGGCTGGCCGTCGCTCAGCTCCGCCTCGGGCGTGTTGGCGCGTTCGGCCTCCAGCTGACGCCAACGGCGAACGTTGGCGTTGTGCTCGTCAAGCGTCTGCGCGAAGGCGTGGCCTCCGGTACCGTCGGCGACGAAGTAGAGGTCCTCCGTGCGCAGAGGATTGGCAACGGCCTCCAGCGCTGCACGACCGGGATTGGCGATCGGCGTCGGCGGCAGTCCGTTGATGACATAGGTATTGTATGCCGTTTCCTTCTCGATATCCGAGCGGTAGATCGGGCGGTCCGCCGGCTTGCCGTCGCCGCCGAAGAGACCATAGATGATGGTCGGGTCGGACTGCAGGCGCATGCCTCGCTCGAGACGGTTGAGGAAGACGGAGGCGACGCGGGCACGCTCCGCGGCCTGGCCGGTTTCCTTCTCGACGATCGAAGCCAGCGTGACGAATTCTTCCTTCGTCTCGATCGGCAGATCCGGATCGCGTTGCTCCCAGACCTGATCGATCAGCCGCTGCTGCGCGGCGCGCATCTGCTGGATGATCGCGGCGCGCTCGGTGCCGCGCGAGAACCTGTAGGTATCCGGGCGCAGGCTGCCCTCCGGCGGAATCTCTGCCGGCAGCTCGCCGGTCAGGACCGGATCCTCGGCCAGTCGCAACATCATCTGGCGAACCGTCAGGCCTTCCGGGAAGACGACCGAATAGAGGATGGACTTACCGGATTCCAGGAGTTCCATGACCTCCTTCATGGAGGCGCCGGCCGGTATCGCGTATTCGCCGGCCTTCAGGGTACGGCCGTCGCGCAGATAGGTGGCGCTGACATAGCGGAAGACGCGGGCGTCGGAGACGATGCCGTTGCGCTCCAGGTTGTTGGCAATCTCGGCGATCCCGTTGCCGGCCCGCACCATGAAATTGGCGTCCGCCTCGAGGGGACCGTCCTTCTGGAAGGTCGAGATCATGTAGTAGAAACCGGCGACGGCGACGACGCTGACGATGACGACCACTGTCATCAGGAAGTTCAGGAAGATCACCAGCTGGCTGCGGGCGTTGCGGGAGCGCCGGGGCGGCTCCGGAACGCGCTCCGGCCTCAGCGCTTCATTCGGCGACTTCGGAATGATGGGCCCGTTGCCATGGCTCGGCGGCATCTCGCCCGTCTGGTTGCTGTTGTTCACTGCGCCCCCCTGGAATGCACGGTCGATAGTTCGCTGTTTGACCAAGTAATGCGGCAAAAACAGGATCGGAACGAAGAGCCGCCGCTTTGCAACGGCTTTCCTGGTTCCTGGAAATCAGGCCTGGTAGCGGCGCAGAACCAGCGACGCATTGGTGCCGCCGAATCCGAAGGAATTCGAAAGTGCAACGTTGATCTCGCGCGCCCTCGCCTTGTGGGGCACGAGGTCGATGGCGGTCTCCACGTCGGGATTGTCGAGGTTCAGCGTCGGCGGCGCGATGTTGTCGCGGATCGCCAGCGTCGCGAAGATCGCTTCCACGGCACCGGCCGCTCCGAGAAGATGGCCGATCGCCGATTTCGTCGAGGACATGGACACCTTCGACGCCGCATTGCCGACCAGTCGCTCGACGGCGCCGAGCTCGATCGTGTCGGCCATGGTGGAGGTGCCATGGGCATTGATGTAATCGAGATCGGCAGCGGCAAGACCGGCGCGCTTCAGCGCCATGGTCATGCAGCGGAAGGCGCCGTCGCCGTCCTCGGAGGGTGCCGTGATGTGGAAGGCGTCGCCGGACAGACCGTAACCGACCACTTCGGCATAGATCTTGGCGCCGCGCGCCTTGGCATGCTCCAGTTCCTCGAGGATCACGATGCCGGCGCCCTCGCCCATGACGAAACCGTCGCGGTCGCGGTCATAGGGACGGGAGGCCTTCTGCGGATCGTCGTTGTGCTGGGTGGAGAGTGCGCGGCAGGCGGCAAAGCCGGCCAGTGCGATGCGCGAGATGGGAGATTCGGCACCGCCGGCCACCATGACGTCGGCGTCGCCGAGCGCAATCAGGCGCGACGCATCGCCGATGGCATGCGCGCCGGTGGAACAGGCTGTGACGACGGAATGATTGGGGCCGCGCAGCTTGTGGCGGATGGA
>JBKBXP010000159.1:0-7482 GCA_046314035.1 Pseudorhizobium sp.
CGCGGTTGGAGGTCAGGAACTCAACACGATAGCCGGTGGCGTTTTGAAACGCGCTCGAAGCCGCAGAACCCGATCGGTGAGGGACAGGCCGAAAGCTCGGATCGACGTTCTGCAGTAGGCCGACGATCGGGGGCAGGGTGTCTTCGATTTCATGAGAGACGGCATAGTCCTGCGCGATGTCAGCGTCCCCTGTCAGGATCGCAGCTGCTGGAAGGCGCACACCAAGCAGCCCGGCGTAACACTGAAATGCTACTGTCCCGATGAGGACGCCGTCAAGCCTGAAGAGCCCTCCAGCCGCCAGTGCCTCGACAATGTTGCCCGACATCGCGTCAGGCGCGATCATGCCGCCCTCGCGTGTCAGGGATGACACCATGCGCCTGCGGGAAAGGAGATCGTCCTTCTGCTGCTTATGGGTTTCAACACGCTGCGCGATTTCGGGATCGTCAGCAGGGCCGACAAAGCGCCGGGCCTTGCCGCCCGATCCATTTGGCACGTCGAAATACCAATAGGCTTTCTCTTTGACGACAACACGCTGGAAGCGGCCGTCCGATGGGAAGTCAGCTGTCCACGCTGCGTCCATGGAGCGCTGCCCCAGCTCGGCGAGCATGGTTTGATAGACGAAATCGATCTTCTTCATGGCTGCCTCAAGCGTTATACCTTTCTTGGTTGGAGGTATAACGGAGAGATCAAGGAGTAGGGGAAGAGCTGTCGAGGCCGCTTCCTGTTTGAGCGGGACACAACGGATGAAGCCACCATTGAGTTGACCCGGGAGGGCGGCGCTCCTTCATTCCACCGGGAGGCCTAATGCGCGAACACGGGTGGTCTGTCGATGGCAGCCTGGGAACCTGGGGCAACCTGGGTTGTTGATTTGCAGAAGGAGAAGGACTGTGATCTGTGGCGGGACTAAAGCCGCTTCTCTCCTTTGACCCGACAGATCAACTGCTCTACGTCACGCCGCGCGGCGGAGCGCCGCAGCGGCGTCCAGTTCTCAGAGAGGGCGCTCGAACAAATCTCGGAAGTTGCCGTTACGATACCACAGCATCTTTTAAGAGAGCGTCAGGACTTCCGTAGCGGCGGCTTGGAGCAATATCTCCTCCCGGCTCGATCGCCGATGTCGCCCGCATAGCGGATTGGGCGCAGCAAGCTGAGCTGCCGTGTCAATACGCGCTAGGGCGGCCTGGAGACTGGCCAGGATTGGGTATGGAACGCGGTTACAGCCTCTGCTCTGCGGCCCCTGACGCCCGGCCGACGGAGCGGCGAAATGCCTTTCGGCCAAGCCGTCTTTTCGCTGCTACAATGCTACCGCCTTCAGGTGCCTGGGCTTGCGATCAGCGCCTTGCGTGCGGCACCTAATGCGTCGTGCAGTGCCTTGTGTCCATGGAGACCCTCCGACACATAGCTATTAAGGAACTGGCGTCCGGCGAAAAGCCTACGGTCCACCGGGCTCACTTCGGCTTCCCCGCAGACCGCCTGCCATTGTTCGGCGATCGTCGTAATCTGCTGTTCGATCAGCGCGGCGGCTTCTGCTTCATTCAGGTGGTAATCCGGCGCGGCCTCAAGGCATGTCGCCAGGGTGCTCGCACGTGCATCGCTCTTGATCAGCATCGCCTGTGTGGCTTCAGTGCCCGTGCGGTTTTGCGGGCAGATGTCATAGGCAGGTGTCAGGGTCATCATCTTGCCGTCCCAGAAAGCCGCATGGTTGCGGGCATGATCGCCGGTATTTCCGCACAACACGTTAAAGCAAATCCGTCCGTAGAGTTCCTTGAGTGTCTTCTTCGGCGCAGTGAAGCGATAGCGTATGTGTTCTGCCAAATCCTCATAAGAAGCATAGCGGGCCATCATCTCGTCAAGGCCAAGTATCGTTAGTGCCGAGACCATCGCCTGCCGCGTCCAACCCGCCTTTGTCGGCCTGCGATCAAATCGCTCGATCAGCAGCACGTCCTTTTGTGCGGCACGGGTCATCGACACGGATGCCACATCGAGCCCGCTGGCGCATGCCAGCCTCATCGCGATGAATTCAGCCTTCACCACGCTGTAGGTGTCGGTGCTTGACGAGAATTTGGCAATGAACCTCTTGGTGTCTCCGTTGATAAGCGCCTTAGGCCGCGCGCCGCCGATCGAAGTGCCGTGGTTGAGAGCCTCCTCGAGTGCAGGAGGCAGATGGATGCCCCTTTCCACGAGGGCGGCCGCTTCCATAAGCTCGTCGAGCGAGGCTTGTGCGGCGCGGCGCGGGACATACTCTGTTGCCGATGCCTGGAAATCGAGAGCTCCAATCCGGTCGGAGCCTGACTGGAGCAGGTAGATGAGCTCGCTGATCTCTGGCGCGCCGTCAGCATCGAGCTTCTTGCCCGTCAGCCTGTTGTTGATCACGCGTCGGCCCCATGCATCGGGCGACCCGTCTCGAATGCAGCTTGCCATCAACAAGCCGTCGATGGGCGCAATCGCGCCTTCCTGAAGGGGAAGTTCGGGCTCGTAGATAGGAATGGCATTCTTTCGACCGCGGTAGCTGGCGCCATAGGTGAAGAGCAGGCGGTCGCCATCCTGATCGAGGCGACCCGCGACCACCGGTTCCGTCGCCCCGGGCAGCCAGATCCAGACAAAGGCTTCTATGGCGTCGGCCTTAGAAGTCATCATCAACCTCCTTCACCGGGCGCCGGACGCTCTTGGGCAGCAGGGTCAGCCTTTCATCAAAGCGGGAGTTTTGAAGCTGCAAAGTGTGTTCGTCATAGTCGAACAGACGCACGCCAACGAGTGCGGCGACTTCGAAAACAATGCCCACCTCAGGACCTGGTGCGCCTTTCTCGATACCGAACAAGGTCGTCCGGCTGATTCCGGCACGGTCGGCAAGTTCCTGCGCCGTCATGCCGCGCTCGACCCGGCGCAGACGGATCAGCTTCCCGAGCAGAGTTAGCGCTTGGCGTGTCACGCGTGAATAGCTTCTCGTGCGGGGCAACTTGCTACCTGATGTTCATTTATATGGACATTAACCCATACTACGAGCAGTATTCTGGACATACTCCATGAGGGACGCGTCAAGGTCAAGTTTGTGGAAATTTCGGTTGCAAGGCTTACGGCACCATCACTGCGCGTCTAGGCTGAAACCAGCTCCCTGAACTCTTGGATATTGCGGCATCACAACCACCGCAAGCGGGCTTTCACGCGGACACGGGACGGGCAGACTTATCAGCGACGACGACCAAGGGGCACCTGTTGACGGCACCAGAGCTGCCGCCATGGATGACCGTTTGATGTGCATCATCCTAAAGGTGGGTGGAGCCTGGTATCGCTGGGGTTGACGTGCCGCCAACTCTTGATCCATCGGGTCCGAACAGATGCAAATGCTCCTGCGCCAGCGTGACCGCGACCATCGGACCGGCGCGCAGCACAGCGCGATCCAGCGTAAAGACCTTCAATGGCATGTCGTTTAGCGTCAGATGCAGGATGATCCCAAAGCCGGTCGGCTCGATCAGATCCAGGTGCGCCGGCATGCCATTGCCCGTTGCATCAAGAACCACGTGTTCCGGTCGGATGCCGATCGTGACCTGGGAGCCGGTGAGGCCTTCCGGCACGTCATGCTTGCGCATGAAGGTGCCGTCTTTCAGCCGGATGCCGTCCTTTTCTGCTTGTCCTTCGAGGAAGTTCATTCCCGGCGATCCAATGAAGCCGGCGACAAACAGATTGGCGGGCCGATCGTAAAGGTCGAGGGGGCTGCCGACCTGCTGGACCACGCCACCATGCATGGCAACGATACGATCGGCCAGCGTCATCGCCTCGATCTGATCATGGGTGACATAGATCGAGGTCGCTTTCAGATCGGCATGCATCTTCTTGATTTCAGCGCGCATCTGCTCGCGCAGCCTGGCATCGAGGTTGGACAACGGCTCGTCGAAGAGGAAGGCCTTTGGCTGCCGGACAATGGCGCGTCCCATGGCCACGCGCTGGCGCTGTCCTCCAGACAAAGCCTTGGGGCGCCTGGCAAGAAACGGCTCGAGGCCAAGCTTCTGGGAGGCCGCTGTGACCGCCTTTGCGGCGACGTCTTTGGCGACCTTGCGAAGCCTCAGACTGTAGCTCATGTTCTCTGCCACCGTCATATGCGGGTAAAGCGCATAGGACTGAAACACCATTGCGATGTCGCGGTCCTTTGGGTGGCGTTCATTGACGCGCGCGCCGTCAATCTGAATCTCTCCCTCGGTGACGCCCTCCAGTCCGGCAATCATCCGCAGCAGCGTGGACTTGCCACACCCCGACGGCCCGACCAGCACGACGAACTCGCCGTCGGCAATGTCGAGATCGACGCCATGCAAGACGGGGAAGGTGCCATAGGCCTTCTTCAGGTTTCTGATCGAGATAGAGGCCATGATATCAACCTTTGACCGCGCCGGCCGTTAGGCCCTGCACCAGATAGCGTTGAATGAGAAGAAAGAAGAAACCGGCGGGGATGAGCGCCAGAATGCCGGCCGCCATCATCTGCCCGAAATCCACCGAGAACTTCGACACGAAGGTCAAGAGCCCCACCGGGAAGGTTGCCGCATCATTGCCGTTGATCAACATCAGCGCAAACAGGAGCTCGCTCCAGGCGGCAGTGAAGACAAACCCCAAGGTTGCGGCAATCCCTGGCAGTGTCAGCGGCAGGATGATCTGGCGAAAGGCGACAAACCGCGTGGCGCCATCAATCATTGCCGCCTCCTCGAGATCCTTGGGGATGCCGTCGAAGAAGGACTGCATCAGGAAGGTCGCAAACGGCACGTTGAAGGCGCTGTAGACAATCACCAGTCCCGTCAGGCTGTTGGTCAGACCCAGCGGCGACAGGATCTTGAAAATCGGCGCCACCAGCATGACCAGCGGAAACATCTGGGTGAGCAGCATCAGCGCGACGATCCAGTATTTGCTGCGGAAGCTGAAGCGCGACAGCGCATAGCCCGACAGCGAAGCAAGCAGGGTGACGATGACGGCGGTGGAGCCGGAGACGATGACGCTGTTTTTGAAAAAGGTCGGAAAGGCACTGTGGCGCAGCACATGCGCATAGTGCTCGAAGGTCGTGGCCGATGGCCACATCTTCACCCCTTCCGAATAGAGCAGATCATTGGGCGTCACCGAGACCTTCAGCAGCCAAAACAACGGGAAAAGCGCAAAGACGACATAGGCCAGAATGGCGAGCCGGTGGGCGATCGTGGCGAGGAGACCTGCATGCATTGTCTAATCCTTGCTCATCAGCGACTGGCGCAACAGGATGATCACCATGGAATAGGCCATCAGCAGGCCAAGCAACACGAGAGCGATTGCGGAGGCATAGCCGAAATCCAGACGTCGGAATGCCTGGGTGAAAATATAGCTGGCGACGATCTGGGTGCGGTCTGCCGGACCGCCGCCGGTCATCACCACGATCAGATCTGCGAAGTTGGAAATCCACACCGTGCGCAACAGAACGGTGATGGCGATCGTCGGCGCCAGGAATGGCAACGTGATGGACGTAAAGCGCTCAAACCCGTTGGCACCGTCGATCGACGCGGCTTCGTAGAGATCACGCGGGATGGCCTGCAGGGCCGCCAGCAGCGTGATGGCGAAGAACGGTATGCCCCACCAGACGTTGGCAATGATCGGTCCCCACATGGCATAGTGCGGATCCGAGAGCAGATTGGTCGGTGCATCAACAAGGCCAAGAGCAAAGAACCAGTGTGGCAAAGGGCCGATCACCGGATTGAACAGCCACGCCCAGTTCAGACCGGCCAGAAAGGAGGGAACCGCCCAGGGAAGGAAGACCAGGGCCTGCACCACCCCTCGGCCCCAGAAGGGCTTGTCGAGGAGAAGTGCAAGGATCAGCCCAAACGTGAACTGCAGCAGGACAGAGGCGCCGGTCCACCACAGCGTGTTCTTCAGTGCCCTGTAAAAAGCGGTGTCCTTGCCCAGCGCGTGGAAGTGATCGAGACCGATAAAGCCGCCGGAGAAGGGGTTGAGAAGCTGGATGTCCCGGAATGCATAGGAAATCCCAAGCGTCAGGGGGACCAGCATGACGGTGACGATCAGGATCAGGGCCGGTGCGCTGTACAGATAGGGTTCGGAGGCATCGGCCAGGCGCTTCAGCCACGGCTTGCGCTTGTGCCCTCCCATTGTGCCGGCCAGGTTCATGTGGTCGTTCCCGTTCGCGTTTTGGTTTCAAAGCCCCGGCGTCGCCTGGACGCCAGGGGCTGTCGGCCGCAGGGCGTCTATTGCTTGGCGAGATGCTTCTGTTGCGCCTTCGTCAGGTAGTCGGCCCACTGGCTGGCGAGCTCCTCGGCGCTCAGGTCGCCGAGCAGCGCCTCCTGCGAGGTGCTGATTGCCAGCGAGTCCTTGAAGAAGGCAAATTCCTCCAGATACGTCGGCATGACGGTCGGCACCGTGTCGGGATCGGCAAGCTCCTCGAACCAGCCCTTGAACTGCTCGCCAGCGAAGAAGGGGTCCTGTTCTGCCGAGGTATAGGCCGGCAGGGCGCCGATGCGCTTGTTCCACTCCAGATTGCCTTCACGGCTTTGCAGTGTGGAGATCAGCTTCCAGGCCAGATCCTTGTTGTCGCTGTCGGCAAACATCGACCAGCCGGCATAGCCGATGGTCGGGAAGGACTTGCCGTCAGGCCCTTTGGGCAGCGGCGCGACGGCAAAATCCTCCGCCTTCATGCGCTCAGCAATGGCGATCAGGGCATCGGGATCCTGGTCGAGGAAGGCGCATGTTCCCGAGTAGAAGCCGGCAACCACCTCGTTGAAGCCCCAATTGACACTGTCCTTGGGCGCATACCCTTTCTGGTACATGTCGACCATCCATTGCAGCCCTTTCGTCCACCCTTCGGTGTTGAGGGTCGAGGTGCCATCTTGGGTGAAATAGCTGTTATTGCCGGCCATCGAGGCGCCGAAGATCATCCAGCCGTTCAGGCCGCCGGCGCCGCCGCGCATGCAGTAGCCATATTTGCCCGGCAGCTTGGAGACCGCCTCGGATGCGGCCATGAACTCGTCCATGGTCTGAGGCGGCTCTGAAATGCCAGCTTCGGCGAGGAGTTTCTTGTTGTAGAACATCGCCCGCAGATAAAAGCCGTAGGG
Source organism: Pseudorhizobium sp. (assembly GCA_046314035.1). Lineage (GTDB taxonomy): Bacteria > Pseudomonadota > Alphaproteobacteria > Rhizobiales > Rhizobiaceae > Neorhizobium. The sequence goes on from JBKBXP010000159.1 coordinate 7,068, forward strand.
CAGCATATAGGCGGTATTGTCGACCTCCCGGCCCAGTTCCAGCGCGCGCGGCGTCAGCTCCTTGGTGTTGTCCCAAGTCTCCAGATAGGGCTCGAGGCTTTCGAGCATGCCGTTATTGGCATAGAGCGACAGCCAGGTATCGGGCATTTCCATCACGTCCGGCGTGTCTCCGGCCGAGGCCATGGTGGCGAATTTCTGGAAGGCCTCGTTCCATGGCAGCGAGATGATTTCCACGGTGGTGCCGGGGTTGTCCGCCTCGAATGTCGACACGATCGACTTCAAGGTCTCCGTGCGCTCCGGGCTGGTGATGACTTCAACAAGCTTCAGCGTCTCGGCGAAGGCGGCGCCAGCACACAGCGACGTGAACAGGGCGGCACTTATCAGCGTCTTGATCATGATCTTTCTCCCAGTTGGT
>JBKBXP010000160.1:0-7463 GCA_046314035.1 Pseudorhizobium sp.
GTCGGCGTCGTCGGTGCCCTGCAGCTCGACGTCCTCAAGGAGCGGCTTGCTTCGGAGTACACGCTGCCGGTCTCTTTCGAGATGGCGCGCTTCTCCGTCTGCCGTTGGATCTCCTCGGATCAGCCGGCCGAAATGGAAAAATTCCTGACGGTCAAACGCGGCGACATCGCCCGCGATCTGGATGGCGATCCCGTCTTCCTGGCCCAGGACGCCTTCTCGCTGCGCTACGAGGCTGAACGCTATCCGGCGATCAAGATGGTGGCCATCAAGGAGTATCACGTCGCCAAGGCGGCGTGATCTCAGAGCTCGGAACCCTCGACTTCCTCAATATCGGGAAATCCGAAAGCGGGACCTGGTCAGGCAAGATCCGCCAGGAAGTCGTCGCACCAGCGCATGACGTCCCGTTCCAGCAGATGATCCATCATCCGGCGCCAGCGTTCCTGGCGCTCCTCCAGCGACATGCTGAGGCCGCGGGCGATCGCATTCGCCGTGCCTTCGATGTCGTAGGGATTGACGAGCAGGGCCCCCCTCAGCTCGCGCGCGGCACCGGCAAATCTCGAAAGCACCAGCACGCCCGGATCATCCGGGTTCTGAGCGGCGACATATTCCTTTGCGACAAGGTTCATGCCATCGCGCAGCGGCGTCACCAGGCCTATCTTGGCCAATCGGTAAAGCCCCGCCAGCACCGGCCGCCCGATCGACCGGTTGATGTAGCGGATCGGCACCCAGTCCACCGTTCCAAGCGCGCCGTTGACGCGCCCCGCCTGCTCCGCCACCGTCCGCTGCATGGCCTCGTATTCCGGCACTTCGGAGCGCGACTTTGGGGTGATCTGCAGGTAGGTCACCTTGTTCTGATAGCCCGGGTTCGCCTTGATGAACTGCTCGAAGGCGTCGATGCGCTGGGTGATGCCCTTGGAGTAGTCGAGACGGTCCACCCCGAGGATCAGGTCGCGGCCCTCGACGCTCTGGCGCGCCTTGCGCACCATGATGTTGCTGGCAGCCTTGGTCGCGAACTCCGCAAAGGCTGCGGTCTCGATGCCGATCGGGTAATGGCCACCCTTGAAGATCCGATCGTAGGAATTGAACTTGCCATCGCCCTGTGCCTCGCCGGTGCCCTCACGCACCAGGCAGCCTGCGAAATTGGCCAGGTCGTGGTCCGTCTGAAAACCGACCAGGTCGTAGTGCGACAGGCCGCGCATGATCTCTTCGTGGACAGGCATGGCAAACAGCACGTCGGCGGGCGGCCAGGGGATATGCAGAAAGAAGCCGATCTTGTTCTTGATCCCCATCTGCCGCAGCTCTGCCGCCAGCGGGATCAGATGGTAGTCATGCACCCAGATGACGTCGTCCTCTTTGAGCATCGGCGCCAGCCGGTGCGCGAAGAAGCGGTTGACGCGGAAATAGCCGGCCATCTCCTTGCGCCCGTATTCGGCAAGATCGAGGCGGTAGTGGCAGATCGGCCAGAGGACGCGGTTGGCAAAGCCTTCGTAGTATTCCTCGACATCCGTCTTGGTAAGGTCGGTGAGCGCATAGGTGATGTTGCCGTGCTCCTGCATCGACAATGGCTCTGGCTCCCGCGAGCCGCTGGACTTTCCGGACCAGCCCATCCAGATGCCGCCCCGCTCCTGCAAGGCGGCCTGCAGGGCAACGGCCAGGCCACCGGCTGGCGCGACGCCACCTTTGGCCGGGAGGGTAACTCGGTTCGAAACGACCACAAGGCGGCTCAAGCGGTTCTCCCTTCCTGGGATGCATGTTCTGTAGAATGGCTCTGGCGGGCTGCTACGGCGATGGCGGCAAGCGCCTGACGCACGTCGGCGGCGGAGGCGACGATGCTGCGTGCAGCCGTCCCCCCTTCTGTCTCGGCAACCCGGATCGAGTGGCCCTCAAGGTCGTTGACGACCTCGAACATGGCTTCGTCTGTCACGTCGTCGCCGATGGCGATGGGACGTCGGCCCTCAAAGGGCGCTTCGCTCAGGTAGGACTGCAGTGCCCCGCCCTTATTAGCGCGGGCCGGGCGGATCTCGAACACCATCTTGCCGCGCTGGAGGGTAAAATCAGGACCCGCCTGAAGCAGGTAATACTCCATGGCTGCCTCGACCTCGGCCTGATGCTCCGGCGCCTGCCGGTAGTGGGCCGCAACGGCGGCGCCCTTGTCCTCGATCAGCACGCCTGGCCATTGCCCGGCGGCGGCCTGGAGCTCGCTCTTCACCTCCTCGAATGCGGTGGTGGCGGCAACCTGGCTGACCGTGCCGTCAGCGGTGCGGCGTTGCGAACCGTGCAGGCCTGCAATGGGAAATGTATGAGGCTGGAAGAGCTGGTCGGCGTAGGGCAGCGCCCGGCCGGTCACCAGCGCCAGGGCGCCGCCGAGCAGACCGGAGACGGCTGTGAGATCCGCCGCAAGGTCGGGTGGCACGACGATGTCGTCGGGGGAGGGCGCAAGATCGATCAGCGTCCCGTCGATATCAAGGAAGAGGGCCCACGTCTGCGGCTCGCGGGTGAGTAGTTTTACGAGCCAATCCAGCGGTTGAGAGGCGTCCGGGGCGTCCTTGGTCTGTGGCGGATCAGAGTTTAACATGAGGCGATATGTAGACCAGTGAGCGGATGTGGCAAGGCCGACACAGGCGTGCGGGCGCAGAAGCCTCCGATATCCCTCCCATAATTTCACCCTGGCCGGCGGCAAATTTACCGGGTGTTAACCCTCTGCGGCAACTCTGGTGCGACCACCATCTGGGCGGCAAGTACGGGAGCTTGAAGACATGTGCCGCTGGGCAGCCTACCGTGGGGATCCGATCTATCTGGAAGAGCTGGTATCCTCTCCCGCCCACTCGTTGATCGAGCAGTCGCATTGTGCGACGCGTGCCAAGACCGCCACCAACGGTGACGGCTTCGGCATCGCCTGGTATGGCGACCACCCCGAACCCGGTCGCTACCGCGATATTCTCCCCGCCTGGTCGGACTGCAACCTGCGAAGCCTCGCCCGGCAGATCCGATCTCCCCTGTTCCTGGCCCATGTCCGCGCCGCCACCCATGGGGCGACCCGCCGCGACAACTGCCATCCCTTCGTTCACGGGCGCTGGTCCTTCATGCACAACGGCCAGATCTCCGGCTTCGATCGCATCCGCCGGCGCATGGAGGCACTGCTCTCGGACGAGATCTTCGATGCCCGGACCGGAAGCACCGATTCCGAGCTGCTCTTCCTGCTGGCGCTCGAGTTCGGCCTGGATCGCGACCCGCACGGGGCGATCGCGCGTGCCATCGCGACCGTCGAAACCCTCTCCGTGGAGATCTGCGGCGAGGTTCTAGTCCGCTTCACCGCCGCTTTCTCCAACGGCGAGACGCTGTATGCCGTCCGCTATGCCACCGACAGCCGACCGCCCACCCTCTATGCGGCCCCGCTCGGCAAAGCGACGAGCTACTGCCTGGTATCGGAACCGCTCAACGACGACGTCGACTGCTGGATGGAGGTTCCCGACGGCAGCATCGTCGTCATCGGCGACGACGGGATGTCGGTGAGCCGGTTTCTGGCGGAGGCGTCGGCGCGCGCCGCCTAGGCTTCGGACAATCTCTGCGCGACGAGCAGGGCCAGCCGCTCGGCCACCGCGACCTTGCTCATCTCCGGCCAATCCTCGACGCCCTCGCGGGTGATAATCTTGACGCGGTTGATCGTGCCGCCCATCACGCCGCTCCCGGGCGAAACGTCGTTGGCGACGATCATGTCGGCACCCTTGCGGTCGAGCTTCTGCAGGCCGTTTGCCTCCACGTCCTGCGTTTCGGCGGCAAAGCCCACCACCAGTGCTGGACGCTGCAGGTGGTGCCCGACGGTCTTCAGGATGTCCGGATTTTCCGCCAGTTCGAGCGATGGAGGAGACTCATCCGCGCGCTTCTTGATCTTCTGGTCGGCGGAGGCAGCCACGCGCCAATCGGCGACGGCGGCCACCATCACGGCGATGTCGACCGGCAGGCGGGAGACGACGGCATCGCGCATCTCTTCCGCCCGCTCCACATGGATCGCCCGCACGCCGGAGGGATCGGGAATGGAGACGGGTCCGGAGATCAGCGTCACCTCGGCGCCGAGCTTTGCCAGTGCGGCCGCGATGGCGTGGCCCTGGCGGCCGGAGGATCGGTTGGCGATGTAGCGGACAGGGTCGATCGGCTCATGGGTCGGTCCCGAGGTAACGATCGCGGTCTTGCCGGCAAGCGGACCCGTTCCAACGCCAAGCAGGCGGACGGCTTCGGCTGCGATATCGAGAGGCTCCGCCATGCGGCCCACGCCTGCTTCGCCACTCTCGGCCATCTCTCCCGCCATTGGGCCAATCATGTGGACGCCATCGGTCCGCAGCGTCTCGATGTTCCGCCTGGTGGCGGCGGCCTCCCACATCTTCGGGTTCATGGCGGGGGCAACGAGGATCGGCCGATCGCTGGCCAGCAGGATGGTGCTGGCGAGATCGTTCGCCAGCCCATGGGTCATCTTGGCCAGCAGATCGGCGCTTGCCGGCGCCACCAGGACGAGGTCGCAGTCGCGCGCAAGCCGGATGTGTCCGACGTCCTGTTCATCTTCCCGCGAGAAGAGATCCGCATAAACATGCGAGGCGGAAAGCGCCCCGACGGCGAGCGGCGTAATGAACTCCTGCGCGGCCGCCGTCATCACCGGCCGCACCGAAGCGCCTCGCTCGCGCAGGCGACGGATCAGGTCGAGGCTCTTGTAGGCCGCAATGCCGCCCGAGATGATGAGAAGGATGCGTTTGCCGCTGAGGTCCATGGAAGGCTCGCCGTTGAAGATTGGCCGGAAGCTAAGCCTTTGCAGCCGCAGTTGCAATCCGTCGCGGGATGGCGGGCTTCCCTTGAGACGAGGGCATGGGATCATACCGCGACAGAGCCTTTAGAAACGCTAGTCGGTCTGCTCCGCCGTCGCCACCGGCGCGGTGGTCAGCTTGAACTCCACCATCTCCTCCGGCGTCAGGTAGTAGAGCCGGTCGGGGGGTGTTTCCAGGGCATTGATCCAGAGCCCGTTGCCGATGCCCATCTCGTCCAGATGGCGGGCGATGCGGGCCGTCGTGCTCTGGGCGCCGGACATGGCTTGCTCGGGAGAGGGCTGTTCCTGCCCGGCATTGAAGACCTGGTGGACGCCGAGAATGGCGTCCTCTTCCGCCTCGCGGGCAACCCCTCCGGCAAAGACCAACGGGCAGGAGGACGCGCAGAGCGCCTTCGTCGCGACCCTCGTGTTCAGGCCCTTTTCCCGGATCAGGGTCGACATCGCCAGCGCATCGTTGACGGAGCCGCCAGGCGAGTTCAGGGATACGGATTTCACATACTCGCCGCGCGCGGCGATCTCCTCGGCGAAACGCTCCGCTGCACCCAGATCGATCGATCCCTCCGCCTTCAGCGTGCCGCCGGGCTGGAGTTCGAAGCGCATCGGCTGGCGCAGCACTTCCGGCGAGCTTTCCGGATCCACGGGCGGCGACTGCGGAACGCCGTCCGTTAACGCTGGCGGCAGCACGGGTGCGTCCGTCGTCATCGGATCATGGCCGGGAAGTGCAGCGCTCGCCATGCTCATCTCGCGCAGGTCGACGAACAGAAAGGCACCCGCTGCCGCGAGCAGGCCAAAGAACGCGCCGCGCATCAAGAGACCGTCGTCGGCGCGGAGGAAGGCATCCTTCAGACGTGGGCCAAGAGAAGAGGGTCTCACGCGGGCGGGCCCTTCCGTGGGGTCTTGGCCAACATGTCGAGGCTGGTGATGTTGGAATCCGCACGTTCGCGCTCATCCTCGGTCTCAGCCCGTTGCACGGCCTGCTCCACATCGATCCCCTGCCGGCCGAGCGCCCGCTGCACCTCCAGCGCCTCCAGAAGTTCGGCTGCCGTTATCCGCTGCGCGAAAGGCATCCTCTCTTCCTGCCGCCGGATCGCGCCGTGAACGATGGTCAGGACGAAGACGAGCACGGCGGGAAGAAGGTCGATCGAGATCGCACCGGCCCAGGCCGGGATGAAGTCGGCGGCGTAGCGCAGCACGGCTTCGGCCGACGACAGCGGTACGAACCGCCGCTGGGCGACCGGCTCGCGCGCGAGAATGTCGTCCGCGGCCTGCGAAAGCACCTGCGACTGGGCAGACACTGAAGCGCGGATCGTCTGCATCACCTGATCCTGGCGATCGGCGAGGTCGGCCGCCTGACCGTCGGCAACCGGCGCGATGAAGCCGAGCGAAAGGTCTTCGGCTGCCCGCTTGACGGAGGGTGCAATAGAGGTTTGCTCCAGCGAGGTGATGACACCCGAGAGCGCCACGACCTCGGCAGAGAAGTCGTCGCTGCGCGGGGTGACGGCACCCGGCGCGGACACCAGCGTGCGCATGGTCTCCAGATGGCTGCGTCCCTGGTCGAAGAGCGTGGTGACGCGCTCGCGCGACGCAATGATGCCGGTTTCCAGCTCGTTGAGCTGCGACGACATCTGCGACAGGAGCTGGACGACGCTGCCGGAACCGGTCGTCCCCGTCAGGGCGCCGTTCTGGCGCTCGTCGTCCGCAAGTCGCGAGAAGCGCTCGGATGTCCGCTGGATATCCGGGAGCAGGCTCTGGGCCGCCAGCGCATTCTGATGCGCCTGGTCGAGGTCGGCGGTATAATCCTGTACGGTTTCCGCCAGATGCTGCTCGAGCGCTGCGGAGCCGGCCAGCGCTGCTGCATTCAGCCAGCTCGACATGGCGATGATCATGGCGCAGCCGAGCGCCATCACGCCGATCATGGCACCGCGGGAGGCAGCGCCTGTGACATGAGGATAGAAGCGCGCCATGTAGGACCAGAAGGCGTAGATCGCGACCGAAACCGAGGCGGAATAGATGATGGCGGCAAAGAAGACGGCGGTCGGCGAACCGTCGAGCAGGCTGCGGACCCCGAGATAGGTGTAGACGCCGGAAGCCAGAGCCAGCACGGCAAGCGCGAAGCGCGTCATGGTTTCGACGGCGATGACGCCGTCCTGCAAGCGATGCGATGCGCCAAGCGCCATGAAGACCTCCGACAGGAATGAATTCTTAACAAGCTCTGAAGAAGGGGGCGAAATGAAGGCTGGCGCGGGGACGGCGCCGTCTCGCCGCCTGCCTCACCCGATGGTGAAGACGATATAGACGAGGCAGAGCGCGATGACCCAGAGGGCCACCCGTCCCGAACGGCTGTGGCGGGCCTCCGCCTTGCCGATCGCCTCTGCGGTCTCCGGGTCGAAACGAAGGCCGTGCTCGCTCATCCGGACCACTTCATGATGCAGCTTGCCGGTCTTTGCGGCGATCTCCGGCAGCGCCTCGGCCAGCTTGACCGCGGCCATCACGCCGTCGCGCAGGTCGGTGACGACGCGCTTCGGACCGAGGTTGTCGCGGATCCAGTCACCGACGACCGGCTCGGCGGCCTTCCACATGTTGAAACGCGGATTGAGAATGCGCGACACGCCCTCGACGACGACCATCGTCTTCTGGAGGAGGATCAGTT
>JBKBXP010000161.1:0-7456 GCA_046314035.1 Pseudorhizobium sp.
CCACGTCCGGTTCGAAATCTGGCGAAATCAGCCCTGGGAAGCGTGTTTTGCTTCAAGCGCCACGATACGTGCCTTGAGGGCTTCGTTTTCGTCGCGGGCGCGCGCGGCCATTTCGCGAACGGCCTCGAATTCCTCGCGCTTGACGACGTCCATGTTGTTCAGAAATCGCTCCGCCTGGGCCTGGAAAGCCGTTTCCGCCTCGCGGCGCAGGCCCTGGGCCGCGCCGGCGGCATCGGTCATGAGCTTGGCGAAGTCGTCGAAAATACGGTTGGTGCCGCTGGACATGGTCTTCAACTCCCATCGTGTTGGCCGGAGGCCTGACAATCATCTCTATGGATGAAGTAGGGTTTGGCAGGCCGGCTTGCAAGCGCGATTGCCTGCCGCGGGAGATTCGTCTTGACCGCCGTTGGGGCTACCGTCATTTTCCCCGCCACTCTTCCTCAGACGGATATTTCTGTTTTGACCGAAAGCCTCAAGCTGTTTGCCCTGCTGCCCTTCCCGGACATCGATCCGGTTGCCTTCTCGCTGGGGCCCGTCGCCATCCATTGGTACGGTCTCGCCTATGTCGTCGGCATTCTCTGCGGCTGGCATTATGCGCGTCAGCTCGCCCGCCGGGATCACCTGTGGCCGCAGGATCGCTCGCCGATCACCGCGGCCCATCTTGACGACTTCCTGGTGTGGGTCGCCGTCGGCATCGTCCTCGGCGGACGGCTCGGCTATATCCTCTTCTACGATTTTGCAGCAATCGCGGAGAACCCGATCCGGGCCATCGAGATCTGGAATGGCGGCATGTCCTTCCATGGCGGCTTTATCGGCGCCATCCTGGCGATCATCTTTTTTTCCCGCCGCAACGGCATTCCCGTCCTCAGCATGCTGGACACGATCGCGGCGGTCGTCCCCTTTGGCCTGTTCTTCGGCCGCATCGCCAACTTCGTGAACGGCGAACTGTGGGGACGGCTGAGCGATGCCCCATGGGCCGTTGTCTTCCCGACGGGCGGTCCCTTCGCCCGCCATCCGAGCCAGCTCTACGAAGCCGCGCTGGAGGGTCTCCTGCTGCTGGTCGTGCTGGCGGTCCTGATTTTCGGGGCGAAGGCTCTCAAGCGTCCGGGCTTCATCGCCGGCGCCTTCGGGGTGGGATACGCCCTCTCCCGCATCTTCGTGGAATTCTTCCGCGAGCCCGATGCGCAGCTCGGCTATCTTGCGTTCGGCTGGCTGACCATGGGAATGTTGCTGTCGCTGCCGATGGTGGCCATCGGCATCTGGCTGATGGTTCGTGCCCGCGTCAGTCCTGCGCCGTGATCGCAGGGGAGGATGGTTCCGCCATGAGCTCGCCCTTGGCCCAGAAGATCAAGGCTCTGATCCGTGCAACCGGACCGATCAGCGTCACCGACTATTTCTCCATTTGCCTGGCGGATCCGCAGTTCGGCTACTATCGCACCCGCGAGCCCTTCGGAACGGCCGGCGACTTCATCACCGCACCCGAGATCAGCCAGCTGTTCGGCGAGATGATCGGCGTCTTCATCGTACACGCCTGGCAACGCCACGGCTCTCCGTCGGGCGTGCAACTGGTGGAGATCGGCCCAGGGCGCGGAACCATGATGGCGGACATGCTGCGCGTCATCAGCAGGTTGGCGCCGCAGATGTTTGGCGACATGGACGTCAGCCTCGTCGAAACCAGCGAGCGCCTGCGAGGCATCCAGCGGGTGACGCTGGAGGCCTATTCCACCAAGGTACAGTGGCACGACAGCTTCGAGAACGTACCGGACGGCTTCACCTTGATCGTCGCCAACGAACTCTTCGACGCCATCCCCATCCGCCAGTTCGTCAAGACGCCGACGGGCTTCCGGGAGCGGCTGGTCGGCCTGGATGCCGATGGCGAATTGACTTTTACCCTTGGGATCGCGACGCTCGATCCGCAGGTCTTGCCTGTCGGGTCCCCGCCTCCCGACGGCACGATCTTCGAACTTGCACCGGCGCGCCAGGCGGTGATGCTCGCCCTCTGCGAGCGGCTTCGGCAGTTCGGCGGCACCGCACTGATCATCGACTACGGCCACATGGTCACCGGCTTCGGCGACACGCTGCAAGCGCTGCGGGCGCATGATTTCGACCCACCGCTTGCTCATCCCGGAGAAGCTGACCTCACCAGCCACGTCGATTTCGAGGACCTGGCAAAGGTCGCGCTCGGCGCCGGCATGTATCTCAACGGCGGCCTGCGACAGGGTGACTTCCTTGTCGGCCTCGGCCTTGCCGAACGCGCCGCAGCACTCGCCAGAGGCAAGGAGCCTGTCGCGCAGAAGCTGGTTGCCGCCGCCGTGGATCGGCTTGCCGGAGATGGGGCAGGCAAGATGGGCGAGCTCTTCAAGGTGATCGCCGTTTCCTCCTCGGCGCTCGACCTGACCCCGTTCCGGCCGATCGAATGAGCATCCGCGCAGATTGACAGCCAACGCGCGGATACGCCAACATCCCGGAACGAAGCAGAAGCCCGAACCTGCGCACCTCCATGCGCCCCTCATCCTCCATCAACAGCGAGACCACCGCCCAATGAAGGATACTTACGCGCCGACGCCGATCGAAAGCCGGCTCCTGGCAGACCAGGGCCAGGGACGCATCCGACACGGATTTTTCAGCCGGCAGGGCGGTGTTTCGCAAGGCATCTACCAGGGCCTGAACGTTGGCGTGGGGTCCAGCGACCGGGCGGAGCACGTCAGGGAAAACCGCGCCCGGGTAGCCGGCTGGTTCGAGCGCCCACTTGAAAGCCTGGCAACGGTGCATCAGATCCACTCCCCGGACGTCGTCGTCGTGGACGGCAGCTACGATGGCGAACGCCCCAAGGCGGACGCTCTCGTGACCGCATCGCCGGGCGTCGTTCTGGGAGTACTGGCTGCAGATTGCGGACCTGTCCTGTTCTGCGACGGCACGAACGGGGTCATCGGTGCCGCACATGCCGGCTGGAAGGGCGCGCTGGGAGGCGTTTTGGAGAATACGATCGAAGCCATGATCATGCTCGGGGCAGAGAGATCCGCAATCGCTGCCTGTCTCGGCCCCTCCATCACCCGGCCAAGCTATGAGGTGGGTCCCGAGTTCGTCGAGCGCTTCCTCGACTACGACCCCTCCTACGACGCGTTCTTTTCGCCCTCCGAAAAGGCCGGTCACGCCTACTTTGACCTGCCTGCCCTCACCGTCCGGCGGTTGACGAATGCCGGCATCGAGGCCACCAGCCTCGACCTCGACACCTATTCCGATGAGGAGCGTTTCTTCTCCTATCGCCGCACGACCCATCGTGGCGAACCCGACTACGGGCGCCAGATTTCTGCAATTGCAATCATGGAGGCTTGAGATGGCCCTTCACTTCGAACGAAGCGAATTTGACGAGAGGCTCGCTCGCCTCCTGGACAGGATGCGCGAGGAAAAGCTCGACGCCATGCTGCTGTTTGCCCAGGAGAGCATGTATTGGCTGACAGGCTACGACACCTTCGGCTACTGCTTCTTCCAGACCCTTGTCGTCAAGGCGGACGGCACGATGACGCTTTTGACGCGTTCCGCCGACCTGCGGCAGGCGCGCCAGACATCGGTCATCGACAACGTCGTGGTCTGGGTCGACCGGGTCAATGCAGACCCGACGCTCGACCTGAAGAACCTTCTCGACGACATGGACCTGCTGGGGTCGCGCATCGGTGTCGAATACGACACCCACGGCATGACGGGGCGGGTGGCGCGGTTGCTCGACAACCAGTTGTCGTCCTTCGGCCAGATCATGGATGCCTCCTATCTCGTTAGCGGCCTGCGGCTGACCAAGAGCCCGGCGGAAGTTGCCCACGTGCGCCGCGCCGCGGAACTCGCCGACGACGCGCTCGATGCGGCCCTGCCGCTGATCAAGGCTGGCGGCAGCGAGGCCGACATCCTGGCCGCCATGCAGGGCGCCGTCTTCAGCGGCGGCGGCGACTATCCCGCCAATGAGTTCATCATCGGCTCCGGCGCCGACGCCCTGCTCTGCCGCTACAAGGCGGGACGCCGGACGCTCGACGTCAACGACCAGCTGACGCTCGAATGGGCCGGCGCCAGCGCCCACTACCATGCGGCCATGATGCGCACCGTGGTGGTCGGCGACCCGACGCCGCGCCACCGGGAGCTCTATCGCGCCTGCGTCGAGACCATCACGGCGATCGAAGCGGTGCTGAAGCCGGGTCATACCTTCGGCGATGTCTTCGATACGCACGCCCGCATCCTCGACGAGCGCGGCCTGACCCGCCACCGGCTGAACGCCTGCGGCTACTCCCTCGGCGCCCGCTTCTCCCCGTCCTGGATGGAGCACCAGATGTTCCACGTCGGCAACCCGCAGCCGATCCTGCCGGACATGAGCCTCTTCGTGCACATGATCATCATGGACTCCGAGACCGGTACCGCCATGACGCTCGGCCACACATATCTGACCACCGAGGACGCTCCTCAGGCGCTCTCGCGGCACGGGCTCGACCTGATCATCCGCTGAAGCGGGCAAGAAGGTGCAATTGACACGCGGGAAAGCCGGCACATAAGGTCTCTGCAGCGGAGCGGATGACGGAGGCGGACATGCATATATCGGCGACGGCCCTGGCGGCCGTCTGTTTGTCCGCCCTTCTGTCTGCCTGCAACACGAGCGACGCGCTGATGCCGCAGGTGGATGTCGGCGGCGGCCTTCGCCCGTCCACACCCGTCACCCAGGCGGAAGCCGACCAGATGGTGGGCAACACCGGCAGGCAGACCGCCTATGCGACCGATGGCGGCTCGGTCTCCCGGGCAGGCCAGCAGATGCAGCCTCCCCAGAACACGCTCGAAGCTCAGGCGCAGGCGCTTGCCGCCGGCAACATATCGCCGTCGGCCTCCGATCCCCAATCGTCGCAACCTCTTGCTCCGCCGACGACGGCCCCTGCCCTCTCGGCGGCAGCTCCCCCACCCTCGACCCCGGCGCCGATCGAAACAACGGCAGTGCCGCCATCTACGGCCAGCGGCACGATCCGCTTCCTGCCGATCATCGGAGCACCGCTCCAGTCGGTCACGCCCTTGTCGCGTCAGCTGGGCGCCCAGGCCCGCGCCAGTGGCCTTGCCATCCGCGCCTCCGCCGACACCGGCACCGACCACATCCTGAAGGGATATTTTTCCGCATTCGAAGATGGAGACGCCGTCACCGTCGTCTATGTCTGGGATATCCTCGACAACAGTGGCGCCCGCCTGCACCGCCTCCAGGGGCAGGAGAAGGTGCCGGGAGGTGGCCGGGACACCTGGGCTGCCGTTCCGCCGTCCACCATGGAGACGATCGCCACCAAGACGATCAACGAGTATGTGGCATGGGCACAGGCGCAACGCGGCTGAGCCGACTGGTCATGGATTGTTCATAAAAAACATAGCCAAGCCGGAAACTCTCTTGCATTCGCACTGTGCAACGGTAAAAGGCGCCCACCAGCGTCACAACGGGCGGACCGAAATGAAGGTTTTCGCAGGCAACTCGAACCGGCAACTTGCCGATGCGATCTGCAACTATCTCAATGTACCTCTCGGCAAAGCCACGGTCAGACGCTTCGCGGACCAGGAAATCTTCGTAGAGATCCAGGAGAACGTCCGCGGCGAGGACGTCTTCGTGATCCAGTCGACGTCGTTTCCTGCAAACGATCACCTGATGGAACTGCTGATCATGATCGATGCCTTCCGGCGGTCGTCCGCCAAGCGCATCACGGCCGTTCTTCCCTACTTCGGCTATGCCCGTCAGGACCGCAAGGCCGGTCCGCGCACGCCGATTTCCGCCAAGCTGGTCTCCAATCTGATCACCGAGGCCGGCGCCGACCGCGTGCTGACGCTCGACCTTCACGCTGGCCAGATTCAGGGCTTTTTCGACATCCCCACCGACAATCTCTTCGCCGTGCCGATCCTGGCCCGCGACGTGAAGGACTATTACGACGTCAACAACGTCATGGTCGTCTCGCCGGACGTCGGCGGAGTCGTGCGCGCCAGATCGCTCGCCAAGCGCATCAACTGTCCGCTGGCCATCGTCGACAAGCGCCGCGAACGCGCCGGTGAATCGGAGGTCATGAACGTCATCGGTGAAGTCGCCGGCCGCGACTGCCTGCTGGTCGACGACATAGTCGATTCCGGCGGCACGCTGTGCAACGCCGCCGAGGCGCTCCTGAACCAGGGCGCGACCAGCGTGACGGCCTATATCACCCATGGAGTGCTCTCGGGCGGCGCCGTCGCACGCATCACGTCCTCCAAGCTTCGCGAGCTGGTGATCACCGATACCATCCAGCCGACGACCGCGGTCCAGTCCGCCCACAACATCCGTGTGGTGACGACCGCCAACCTTCTCGGTGAGGCGATCAACCGCACGGCCTTGGAAGAGTCCGTCTCCAGCCTGTTCGATTGAGCATCGACGGCAGTATACTAGAGTCCCCCATTAAGGTTGCTGCAATCAATTCCTGACAATGATTCCGCCAACATTGTTGTATATGTGGGGGAAATCACTGCCATGTCGCAGTCATCGAAATCTGCCGGTACCGGCAGATCGCTGTCTATCAAGGCGAAATTTGCGGGTCTGGTCGTCGGGGCGACCTTTGTATCCTGCCTGTCCGTGGGTCTTCTGAGCTATCAGATCGGCAAGGACGGGTTGATCGAGGCCAGCAAGCTGCGGCTCGAATCGGTTGCGGGCAACCAGTCCAAGGGACTGGCCTCCTATGAAGAGCGCATCTCCCAGTCTCTCGCCGACCTGGCGCAGAACACGGCCATCGGTCAGGCCGTTGAAACCATGACCAACATCATTCCCAGCGAAGCCGAGAGCATCCGCGCCGAATACCTGAGGGCCGAGAAGACGCCTGAGGAGCGGGCAAGCTTCGACGGCACCGGACTGAGACTGCTTTATGCCGTCCACCACAGCTCCATTCACGGCACGATCGCCAGCGCCTGGAAAAACTCCCGGGTCAGCGACATCTATGTCACCGACATGAACGGCACGGTCGTCTATTCCGTCACCAAGGGCAGCGAAATGCTGCAGAACGCTTCCGCCGTTCCGGCGCTTGGCGATTTCGCCACCCGGATCCAGGCAGGTAGCGTCGACGACGTGCAGACCACACCCTTCTCGCCCTATCAGCTGGACGGCGGCAAGCCGTCTGCCCTGATTGGAAAGCAACTGGCCGTGGCCTCCTGGGGCAAGGTGGTGACCAAGGGCGCCATCATCTTCCGCATTTCGTCGGACGAACTGACGCGCGCCGTGACACCGGCTGAACTCGGCACGTCTATCGACGAGGCCCTGCTTCTCGACGGCAATGGCGCCTATCGCAGCGGCGCCTTCGTCAACGGCGAGGCTCACCAGGTGCCGACGGAATTGGCGCAGGCGGCGACCAACCAGACCGCCGGCTCTGCTTTCGCCACCGTGGCAGACAAACCGCTCTTCTTCGCCTACCAGCCGGTGACGCTGTTTGGCGAGAAGCAC
>JBKBXP010000162.1:0-7293 GCA_046314035.1 Pseudorhizobium sp.
GAGGCTCTCGGTGACGCTGAGTATCTGGATTATGCGCAGCGGCACCTGGCGGTCATCCGAGACTTCGGGCGCTTTCCGCACCGTAACGCTTACATCGGACGTGAAACGACCGACGCCGAGCTCGATTATCTATCGAAGCCCGGCGCCGGATTTTAGAGCTGGTGTTGGCAGCTTTTAACGACGGAACATTCGTCCGATCGCGATCAGGATGCAGGCACCGATGAAGCCGGCGATGAGATAGCCGATCCAGCCGCCGAGGCTGACGCCAATCAGGCCAAGCAGAGCGTTGGCGATGATCGCACCGACGATGCCGAGCAAGATGTTCATGAAGATGCCCATGTTGCTCTTCATGAACTGTTCGGCGAGCCAGCCTGCGACACCGCCAATGATGATAGCTGCAATCCAGCCGATTCCTGCGTCTTCCATAGCCTTACCCTCTGTGTTGGTTGCGCATGGTAACGCGAGAGAATGTTCCAGGGTTCCATCGATATTTGCCTGCCCCAGTCGACTTCCTTCCCTTCGCCTTGAAGTGGAACTAGTTTTCGCGGGTGATTCCCAGTAGCCGAGACACGAATGGCCGTATTTGCTAGCTTCCTGACGACCCTGGCCCGCACCCTCGTTGTCCTTGTGGGGATCGGTTGCAGCCCGATGCTGGCTGCTTCAGCGTTCGCCCAGGGTCTTGCCGGCGAGGTGACGGTAGATTCGGTCAATACGGATGTGCGCGAGCAGTTGGATGCCATCCGGCAACAACTCGACAGTTTCAGTGCTGCAGTGCAGCAGGATGCGAGCGACGACGCTCGATTGGCGGAACTGCGCGTCCAGGCGGAGAACATCCTCGCCGAAATGCGCGCTGCATCCGACACCCTCAACACGCGTGTCCAGCAGATCCAGGGGCGCCTCGATGTGATCGGGGAACCGCCTGCGGAGGGTCAACCGCCCGAGCCGCCGCTGGTGACGGAAGAGCGCAATCGTCTGCTGAACGAGCGAGCGGAAATCAACGCGATCGTCGAGGACGCCGAAAATCTCTCCAGTGGTGCGGATCGACTGGCCAACACCATCACCACGATTCGTCGCAACCTGTTTGCGCAGACCTTGTTCCGGCACACGGAGCTTTCGGTGGCGCTTTTTGCCGAGGCAGGGGAGGCTCTTGCGGTCGAGGTTGATCGCCTGGGCACGACCATCGGCAGCTGGCTGAGTTTCGCGTGGCGGTTCAAGGCGCCCTCGCTGTTTGGCGCCATCGGGCTCTCGCTGGTCGTCGGTCTGGTCATCCTGTCAGCGGGTTATCGCCTGTTCGGGAGCTTCATACGCCGGGAGAAAGGGGAGGAAAGACCGTCCTACCTGAAGCGACTGACCGTCGCCTTCTGGTCGACGATCATCCGTACGATGTCGCTGGCGGCCTTTCTGACCGCGTCCTATCTGCTGCTCGAGGGTTTTGCCGTCCTGCGGCCGGACGTGGCGCCGATCATCTCCGGGCTGTTCGTCTTCATCTGGTTCGTCTACTTCATTTCGCGCCTGACGCACGCGGTGCTTGCCCCGCAAGAACCGGACTGGCGGCTGGTGCGGCTGACGGATCAGGGCGCGCGGTTGATCGGTGTGGCCGTCGTCCTGATGGCGATCGTCAACGGCCTGGATTACCTGCTCGGTACCATCAGCGAGACGCTGAACTCCCCGCTCGTGCTGACGATCACCAAGAGCGTGATTGCCTCCTCCTTCGTTGGCATTGTGCTGATTGCGCTGTCCTTCATGCGGCCAGTGTTGAGGGCCGACGGCGATCCGGCGGAATCTGGGAAGCCATGGCCGCGGTTCATGCCGCTCCTGTTGCGTCTGATGGGGGGGCTGCTGCTGTTTGCCGTGATCGCCGGCTACATCGGCTTTGCCAGGTTCATCTCGACGCAGATTGTCCTGACAGGTGCGGTTCTGGTGACGGTCTATATCGGCCTGCTGACGGGAAAGGCGGTTTCCAAGCAGGAGGTATTCGGGCGCACCGCACTTGGCGAGCGGCTGGCGGAGCGCTTCAAATGGGGAGAGGTGACGCTCGATCAGGTCGGCCTCCTTGCCGGCCTGGCGATCTATGCCTTTGCGCTGATGATCGGCGTGCCGCTGATCCTGCTCACTTGGGGCTTTCAGATCGCCGACATCGAGTCCTGGTTCTACCGGTTCTTCACGGCGATCACGATCGGCAACATTACCATCTCGCTCGTGGGGATCGTCGGCGGGATCCTGCTGTTTGCGGTCGGCTATATCGTCACCCGCTGGGTGCAGAGGTGGATCGACGGCAACGTCATGGCCCGCAGCCAGGTGGATGCGGGGGTCCGCAACTCGGTCAAGACCGGCATCGGCTATCTGGGCGTCGGACTTGCGGTGATCGTTGGTGTCTCAGCTGCAGGCATCGACCTGTCCAGCCTGGCGCTCGTCGCTTCCGCCCTGTCGGTCGGTATCGGTTTCGGGTTGCAGAATATCGTCTCGAACTTCGTGTCGGGCCTGATCCTGCTGGTCGAACGGCCTTTCAAGGTAGGCGACCATATCGTTACCGGGACGACCGAGGGCATCGTCAAGCGCATCTCCGTCCGGGCGACCGAGATCGAGACGTTCCGCAAGCAATCGATCGTCGTGCCGAATTCGGATCTCATCAACGCGCCGGTCGGCAACTGGACGCACCGGAACAGGGTTCAGCGGTCCGAAATCCCGGTCTCTGTCGCTTACGGCACCGATCCGGAGAAGGTGATCGCCATTCTTTTGGAGATCGCCAATTCCGTTCCGGACACGCTTCGCAATCCGGAGCCGCATGTGGACTTCCTGGCCTTCGGAGCGTCGTCTCTTGATTTCGAGCTCCGGTTCTGCCTTGCCGACTACTCGGATGGCATCCGGATACGGGCAGAGGTCAGGATCGCGATCCTGAAGCGCTTCGAACTGGAGGGCATAGAAATCCCCTATGCGCGCCAGGAGATCATGATCCTACCGCGGCCGGGTCGCAGCGGGCAGCCGGCACCCGCCGCAGAGGGCGATCTCATCGAGGATGGCGCCGGCGTCTGAGGCGGTGCGCCAACCGTCGCGGCAAGCTTTTCCCATGTCGTAAACAGGCGTTTGGCCGACGGGCCGGGATTGCATAGTCCCGGAAGCACAGATCATGCGCCGCGCTTGCGACAGGGCGGCTGTTCCAAGGGGTTCGTTTCGATGAAGACACATGCGCGTGCCGTCGTGGTCGGAGGCGGTGTGGTGGGCGTCTCGACGCTTTACCATCTCGCCAAGAGGGGCTGGGGCGACAGTGTACTCATTGAACGCAAGGAACTGACCTCGGGATCCACTTGGCATGCGGCGGGGCTGCTGCCGCTCTTCAATCTCTCCTATTCGGTCGGGCAGCTCCACAAGTATTCCGTCCGCTTCTATGAGGAGCTGCAGGAAGAAACCGGCATGAATGTCGGCTTCTCGAAGGTCTCCAACATCCGGCTGGCCCGTACCAAGGACCGGTGGGACGAGTACATGTATTATGCGGGGATCGCCGAGACGATCGGGGTCAGGGTCAACATTCTGACGCCGGACCAGGTGAAGGAGATCTGGCCGCTTTGCGAGACGGAGGGATTGCTCGGCGCCATCCAGCATCCTGACGATGGGTACATCCAGCCAGCAGACCTCACCCAGGCGCTGGCCAAGGGCGCCAGAGACCGCGGCGCCACGATCTACCGCAACACCACCGTCACGGCGATCGAACAGCAGCCGGACGGTCTCTGGAAGATCACCACGGACAAGGGCGAGGTCACCGCCGAACACGTGATCTCCTGCACCGGCAATTTCGCCCGCAAGACGGGTGAGATGGTGGGGCTCGACGTTCCTGTGATCCCGGTCGAGCACCAGTATATCGTCACCGAGCCGCATCCGGCCATCCAGGGACGGCGCCGCCAGGGTCTGCCTGAAATGGGCGTTCTGCGCGAATCCGACAGTGCCTGGTACATGCGCGAGGAGGCCGGCGGCCTGATCCTCGGTCCCTACGAGGTGGGGGCTCCCGTCTGCTATGTCGACGGCCCCTCCGACGAGAGCGAATACGAGCTGTTCCAGGAGGACCTCGACCGCCTGATGCCGCACATCGAGGCGGCCATCGCCCGCGTTCCGGCGTTCGGCGAAGTCGGTATCAAGAAGGTCTACAACGGCGCGATCGCCTACACACCCGATGGCAACCCGATCGTCGGACCGGCGCCAGGGTTGAAGAACTTCTGGCTCAACGAGGGGCATTCCTTCGGGATCACTGCGGCCGGTGGTGCCGGCTGGCAGCTTGCCGAATGGATCGTCGCCGGTGAGCCGACCGTCGACATGATGGGCGTCGACCCGCGCCGCTTCGGGCCGTATGCGACGGAAGGCTACCTGATTGCCAAGAACGAAGAAGCCTATTCCAACGTCTTCACCATGCACTATCCGGACGAGGAGCGATCGGCGGCACGGCCGCTGAAGACGACGCCCATCTACGAGCGGCTGAAGGCGCTCGGCGGCGTCTTCGGCTCCGTCTACGGCTGGGAACGCGCCAACTGGTACGCACCGGACGGATACGAGGTGCCAAAGGATCAGCTCGGCGTGGGCGCGGATGTGATCACCAATCACAATCATCCCCCACCACTCGACGACGGCAGGATCGTCGAGAAGTGGTCGTTCCGGCGTTCCAACTACTTCGAGCATGTGGGCAAGGAGGTCAGGAACGTCCACGAGAACGTCGGCGTGCTCGACATGTCACCGTTCGCGAAGATGGAGGTGACTGGACCTGGCGCGCGGGACTGGCTGAACTCGATCCTCGCCAACGCAATCCCGAAGAGGCGCGGTCGTATCGCGCTCTGCCACCTGCCGACGCCTGCCGGCGGCGTCAAGGCCGAGTTCACCGTCTACGAATGGGCGCCCGACCGGTTCTACCTCGTCTCCGCCGGCGGGCTGGAGGCCCATGATCACGATCTGCTCGCGCGGCTGGCGCCCACGGACGGATCGGTGCAACTGCAGCCGATGACGCAGAAATACGGCGTGCTCGTGCTGGCCGGTCCAAGGTCGCGTGACGTTCTGCGCAAGCTCACCCGCACCAGCCTCGACAGCAAGGACTTCCCGTGGCTGACGGCCAAGAAGATCTCCGTCGGTGTCGCGACTGCGCATGCGCTGAGGGTCAATTTCGTCGGCGAACTCGGCTGGGAACTGCATCACCCGATCGAGATGCAGGCCTATATCTTCGACCGGCTGATGGAGGCGGGCGCCGAGTTCGGGATACGGCCTTTTGGGATCCGCGCCATGAGCGCCATGGCGGTCGAGAAGTCCTACCGCAACATGGGGCGCGAACTGTCGATCGAATACAATGCCTATGAATCCGCGCTTGACCGTTTCATCCGTCCGGAAAAACCCTTCATCGGGCGCGAGGCGATGGTGGCCTACAAGGAGAAGGGTCTGCGCTGGAACTTCGTGACGCTGGTCCTGGAAGGCAACGAAGATGTCGATGCACGAGGCTCCGAGGCGATTTATGACGAAGACGGTCACCTGGTCGGCCGTGCGACAAGCGGGGGCTTCGGCTGGCGGATCGGCAAGTCCGTGGCGCTTGCCATGGTGCAGCCTGACAAGGCGGCAGTCGGTACACGGTTGAAGATCAAGATCCTCGGCAATCTCTACTCGGCGACGGTGGTGCCGGAAAGCCCGTTCGATCCGGAGAATGCTCTGCTGAGGGCCTAATGGCTGAAGTAAGACGGCATTTACCTCAAAGTCGGCTTTCGGGCCGCCTTTTCTTTTTTTAAGCCATGGGAAAGCTGCTCGATTAACGGTTCTTCAAAGCCGCGCGAATATTGTGCCTGGAGGGGACAGTAACCACTGAGGGGTAACATGACTTTCCTTGGCATATCCGGGATGCAGTATTCCGGCCAATCTCTAGCAGACGCACGCATCCTTCTTGCCGAGGACTCGAATGTCTTTACTTCCATGATCGGAACGCGCCTCAAGGAGCTGTTCGGGATCGAGGTCGAGATCTGCCGAAACTTCGAAGAGTTGCAGCTTGCCTACGACCGCTCTCCGACGCCGGTGACGTTGGCGATCTCCAACATCAACCTGCCGGGCGCCGAGAATGGCGAGGCGCTGGAATATCTGATAGATCTCAGCATTCCGACGATCGTCTTTACCGGCACCTTCCACGAGGGCATGCGTGACCAGCTGCTGTCGAAGGATATCGTCGACTATATCATCAAGGACAATATCTTCGCGGTGGACATGCTAGCGGAGTCGGTTGCCCGGTTCCTCACCAACCATCGCCACCACGTGCTGATCGTCGACGACAGTGCGACGGCACGCGCGCTGCTGACGAGCCGTTTGAAGCGGTTCAACTTCCGTGTGAGCGCGGCCGATTGCGGCGCCAAGGCGCTGGAGATCCTGAAGAGCAATCCGGATGTCGGCCTGGTCGTGACGGATTACAACATGCCCGATATCGACGGCTTCGAGCTGACGCGACGCATCCGCGCCGTTCGCGGTTCGCATGAACTGCGGATCATCGGCGTGTCGTCCTCGTCCAACCGGCTTCTCTCTGCCCGGTTCCTGAAGGCCGGCGGCAACGACTTCATGCTGCGGCCGTTCATCGACGAGGAGTTCTACTGCCGCGTCAACCAGAACCTCGACACGCTGATCCAGATCCGATCCATGCACTCCGGTCGCAAGACTGCCGCAGCTTAGCGCTCGACCGACTTTGTGACTTATCCGAGGGCCGATTTCAGGCGGCGACGCTGGTGCGCGAGCTGGCGATCGTCAGCTTGCGCTCGGCCCGTTCCTGCTGCGGCGAGCGGTTGTAGACCTCCCGGTAGCACTTGGAAAAATGCGACGCGGAGACGAAACCGCAGGCCACCGCCACCTCCACCACCGGCATGGACGACTGGACGAGCAGGTGGCGGGCGCGGTCGAGCCGTATCTCCAGGTAATAGCGGGCAGGGGAGCGGCCCATCTCCTGCCGGAACAGCCGCTCGATCTGTCGGCGCGACAGATCGGCATCGTCGGCAATGTCCAGGAGTGACAGCGGCTCTGACAGGTTGTTTTCCATCAGCTCGATGATCGACAGCACCTTGGTGTTCTGGACCCCGAGACGCGCGCGCAGCGGCAGGCGCTGGCGGTCGTGGGGATTGCGAACACGGTCGGTGAGCTGCTGCTCGCAGATACGGTTGACGAGATTTTCGCCAAAATCCTGGCCGATCAGGTTCAGCATCATGTCGAGCGACGAGTCCCACAACCGGTCGCGCTGGTCGGCGGCCAGATCGGCGGCCAGTTGCTGGTGGATCAGTTGCTTGCGCAACTCGAACAAAG
>JBKBXP010000163.1:0-7287 GCA_046314035.1 Pseudorhizobium sp.
CGGTCAGTTCGATCTGCTCGGCCTCCGCCCATGAGAACCCATGGTGGGCGACCGCAGTGCCGGCTGCGGCGATGGAAATGGCGATGCCGGCGAACAGGCGCGGCAGGAGCAGGTGCGTCATGGAGGTTCTCCTCGGGTTGGGCAGTGGTACTGACATGTGGAGCGCGGCCAGCCGCGCCAGAGGGCCTCACCGCTTCGTGATGCCGGATGCGCTAGAGGCTCCCGCAGCCGATTGCCGCCGTGAGGCACTGAATGAAATCCTCAGCCCTTGCTCTTGCCGAAAGATGAGGTGGCCTTAGTTTCATCTGTGGGCATCAAAGCGGGGGTAGGACCGCGTCCACCGAAGCAGGGATTGGGGACGATGGCATGCCGCAACGGACACGGCCAGATCGGGTGACATTGACGGATGTGGCAAGCAGCCTCGGGATCAGCTCGATCACCGTCTCGCGTGCCCTACGGGAGCCAGAGAAAGTCTCCGAAGAATTGCGCGAGCGCATCCTGCTGCAGGTCGAGGAGATGGGCTACGTGCCAGACCTTGCGGCCCGGGCGCTGGCCAGCCGGCAAAGTGGTGTCATCGGTGTGCTGGCACCGGCGCTGACCAACCATGCCCATCTCAGCATCATGCGCGGCATCGAGGAACGGGTCCGCGATTCCGGGCTGCGTATCCAGTATGCCAATTGCCGCCACGACCCGCAGGAGGAATGCCGCCAGATCCGGCTGTTCCTGTCGCAGAACCCGGCCGGCATCCTGCTTTCGGGCCTGCAGGCGCGCGACGGGGTGCTGGAACTGCTGAAGACGGCCTCCTGCCCGGTCGTGCAGATCGTCGACCTCCACCTCACCCCGAGCGGGCTTGCCGTCGGCATCAACCACTGCGACGCGAGTGCCACGGCGATCCGGCAGCTGATCGCCTGCGGCTACCAGCGCATCGGCATGATCGGCGGCAGCCGGGACGTGCGGGCGGAGCGCAAGCATGAGGGATATTGCCTGGCGATGCGCGAAGCCGGCCTGCAGGATCCAGCCCTTGTCGTATCGGCCGACGAGCCGACCGGCATCGCTCTCGGCTGCCAGCTGCTGCAACAGTTGAAGGCGCAGGCGCCGGATATCGACTGCGTCTTCTGCCAGAACGACGACCTGGCGCTCGGCGCGCTGTTCGAGGCGCAGCGGCTCGGTCTCTCGGTGCCCGACTTCGGCATCTGCGGCTATAACGACCTCGGCTTTGCGGCCTACGCCCAGCCAGCGCTCACCACCGTCAGAGTGCCGCGTTTCGACATGGGATACCGCGCCATAGACATGCTGATCCGGGCGATGAACGGCGAGACAATGCCTGCGGCGCCCGTCGATCTCGGTTTCGAGCTGATCGAGCGCCAGACGACACGGCGGCCCCTCTAGAGCCGCCGCGCATTGTGCTGATCAGATGTCGCTTGCGGCGTTCTCGAACAGCTCCGTCGCCTGCGCCGAGGTCATCCGGCGGATGTCCGCCTCGTCGCGGCGGTTGGCGAAGATCTCGCTGGCCATGATCTGATCGGCAAGGTCTGCCGGCAGCGACAGCACGACGCGCTCGCCCTCATAGCGGATGCCGATCCCGCCGCTGCGCTTCTCGGCGATCATGCCGCCGGCGATCGTGTTGTGGGTGTCGGGGTCGATCAGGATGAAGGCGCCAGTGGAGCGGTTCTGGTCGTAGGTGTCGAATATCGCCTGCTCGTCGAAGGAGAGACGCACCCTGCCGATGGCGTTCATCGGCAGCTGATCGGCATGGGGCTGCCAGGAGCCTGTGGCCAGTTCCAGTTGCGAGAGCGGTTTCACCGAGACACGCTGGCGGCGGCTGCCGCTCTTCAGCCAGTAGCGCTTGCCGGGCTCGATGCCGTCCGGCTGCAGCGCGACGATCTGTCCCTCGAATTCCAGTCCGGTCAGCGGCTGGGCATCGAGCGAGACGATCATGTCGCCGCGCGAGACATCCACCTGGCGGTCGAGCACGAGGGTGATGGCATCGCCGGCGACGGCTGCGTTGCGCACGAGGTCGAAGGTGACGATCTGCCGGACGTTGGCAATCATGCCGGACGGCAGGATGACGACGGGATCGCCCGGCTTCACCGAGCCGCCGGCAACCGTGCCCTGATAGCCGCGAAAGCTTTCGCCCGGACGCGAGACGCGCTGCACGGGCAGCCGGAAGCCACCGGCCTGGGCCGAGCGCACGGTGGCGAGCTCCAGCGTCTCGACCAACGTCGGGCCGTCGTACCAGGGCATGACGCTGCCTGCCGGATAGACGACGTTCTCGCCCTTCAAGGCCGACATCGGGATGGCCGTGATCTGGCGGACGCCGAGCGACAGCGCCAGTTCGCGGAAGTCATGCGAGACGGCATCGAAGATCGCCTTGTCGTAGCCGACGAGATCGAACTTGTTGACCGCCAGGACGAACTGCTTGATGCCCATCAACGAGGCGATCGTGGCATGGCGGCGGGTCTGCTCCAGCAAGCCGGTGCGGGCATCGACGAGCAACACGGCGAGATCGGCGGTGGAGGCGCCGGTCGCCATGTTGCGCGTGTACTGCTCGTGGCCTGGCGTATCGGCGACGATGAAGGAGCGGCGGTCGGTGGCGAAATAGCGGTAGGCGACATCGATGGTGATGCCCTGTTCGCGCTCGGCCTGCAGTCCGTCGAGCAGCAGCGCGAAATCGGGCAGACCGAGATCGTTCTGCTGGCCGCTATCGCGCCGCAGCGTTGCTGCCTGGTCCTCCTTGACGGCCTTGGTGTCCCACAGCAGGCGGCCGATCAGCGTCGATTTGCCGTCGTCGACCGAGCCGCAGGTGATGAGGCGCAGCGGGCGCAGATCGCGGGTCATGTCGCGCGTCACGGCGACGGCCTCTGCGGCGGGACGGACGGCGGCGGCGGTGGCGGATGCGGTCATCTCAGAAATACCCTTCGCGTTTCTTCTTCTCCATCGAGCCGGACTGGTCGCGGTCGATGGCGCGTCCCTGGCGTTCGGAGACGGTGGCAATCTCGAGCTCGGCGATGACCTCGTCGAGCGTCGTCGCCCGGGAGCGGATCGCTCCGGTCAGAGGAAAGCAACCGAGCGTGCGGAAGCGGATGAAGTCCTGCTGGACGGTTTCGCCGGGCAGAAGCTCGAGGCGCGGGTCCTCGGCGTGGATCATCATGCCGTCTCGTTCGACGAAGGGGCGCTTGGCGGCGAAGTACAAGGGCACCAGCGGAATCTCCTCCGCCTGGATGTAGCGCCAGATATCGACCTCGGTCCAGTTGGAGAGCGGGAAGGCGCGCACGCTCTCGCCCTTACGGACCATGCCGTTGTAGACGTTCCAGAGTTCCGGGCGCTGGTTGCGCGGGTCCCAGCGATGGTCGGGGGTGCGGAAGGAATAGATGCGTTCCTTGGCGCGGCTTGCCTCCTCGTCGCGACGGGCGCCACCGAAGGCAGCGTCATATTTGTCGGCATCGAGCGCCTGGCGCAGCGCCTCGGTCTTCATGATGTCGGTGTAGAGCGCCGATCCGTGGGTGAAGGGCGTGACGTTCTCCGCCTTGCCGCGGGCATTGGTGTGGACGACGAGGTCGAGGTCGTACTTCTGAGCGATCTCGTCGCGGAAACGGATCATCTCCTGGAACTTCCAGCCGGTATCGACGTGCAGCAAGGGGAACGGCACCCGTCCCGGATGGAAGGCCTTGCGCGCCAGATGCAACAGGACGGACGAGTCCTTGCCGATCGAATAGAGCATCACCGGACGCTCGAATTCGGCCGCCACCTCGCGGAAGATGTGGATCGCCTCGTTTTCCAGCGCCTTCAGGTGCGGATCGAGCGGCGTCTTGGTCGACGTAGCAGGCCTTTGCTCTGCTGCGTGAATGGTATCGGTCATCAAATGCTCTCCGGGGCGGACAGGGTGTCTACCGGCTAAAGGGAACTGGAATTGTGGGACGATGCCGCCGCCTCCGGGACATGCAGGCCGCATTCGCGCTTTTCGTCGTTTTCCCACCACCAGCGCCCGGCACGTTCCGGTTCTCCCGGCTTGATGGCACGGGTGCAGGGCTCGCAGCCGATCGACGGATAGCCTCTTGCGTGCAGCGGATTGGTGGGGACGGCGTGGTCCTCGACATAGGTCGCGATGTCATCGAGCGACCAGTCGGCGAGCGGATTGACCTTGAAGAGCCCGCGCTCGGCGTCATACTCGACGAAAGGCGTTGCGGCGCGATTGCCGGACTGGCTGCGGCGAAGGCCGGTGACCCAGACGGTTGCACCTTCCAGCGCTTTGGCGAGCGGCGCGACCTTGCGGACATGACAGCAGGCGTGGCGGGCCTCGACGCTCTCGTAGAAGCCGTTGAGGCCGTACTGCGCCACAAAGCCGGCGACGTCGGCTTCCTGCGGGACATGCCGGCGGATCTCGATGCCGAAGCGCTCCTCGGTCTCGTCGATC
Source organism: Pseudorhizobium sp. (assembly GCA_046314035.1). GTDB lineage: Bacteria > Pseudomonadota > Alphaproteobacteria > Rhizobiales > Rhizobiaceae > Neorhizobium. The sequence continues at coordinate 4,415 of JBKBXP010000163.1, forward strand.
AGCGCCAGGGTTTCGGGAAACAGACGGCCGGTCTCCAGCGTCGCCACCTCGATGTCGAGCTGCGCCACGCCGATGGCGGCGGTGATGACCTGATCCTCGATGCCGAGACTGGAGGTGAAGACGGCACGGCCGATGCCGCCGGCAAGCCGCAGCCGGTCGCCAAGGTCGAGCGTCTCGAAGCGGGCGTCGAGCGTTGCGGCAAGTTCGGCCGGGCGCAGGCCGGAGAGGTCGTGGAGGGTCATGGGCGTTTCCGTGCTCTTTGACCGATTATGGAAGCTCAAGCCCGGCCTGCACAGAAACAGCGGTTTCACGAGGCGCGGATGATGAGCAAATCTCTCTCCAAACGTCCGCCCGCGGAGAAAAGCTGCCGTACCGGACCCCGCAACCGGCGACAGGCCCCGCCGGCGTTTGAAATCCTGCATTGTTTCCGCTAAGCCGAAAGGCAGTATCAAACCGCGCTGGCGAAGACGGCCGGGCGGCCGGCATTGTGTGGTTGCGAGATGATTTCCCAGAAGGCGAGATACGCGTTGAGAGCGCTGACAGCTTTAGCCCAGGTGGGTGAAGGCGCGTCGATGATGATCTCGGAGATCGCCGCCCAGCAGTCCATCCCGAAGAAATTTCTGGAGCAGATCCTGCTCGACCTGAAGCGGGCCGGCATGGTTGCCAGCCGTCGCGGAAAGCAGGGTGGATACCTGCTCCTCAAGCCCGCCGATACCATCACCTACGGAGACGTGCTGCGGCTGATCGACGGGCCGATCGCACCGCTGCCCTGCCTGTCGGTGACCGCCTACCGGAAATGCGAGGACTGCGACGGCGAGCAACTCTGCGAAATCCGGCATGTCTTTGCCCGCGTGGCCGATGCGACCCGCGACGTGCTGTTCGGCACCACGATTGCCGACGCGCTGGACGACACGGCTAAGTCGCGTGAGCTCCTGCGCGCTTAACTCGGCCTTTTCGGGTTGCTGCCGCCGGATTGCTCTTCTCCTGATGCTGCCCGTCGACCCGCGTGTTGTGCGCGAAACGACGCTTCGGCGACAGTAAATCACCCCAGGATAACCCAGGACGAAAAGGTTTTTGCGTTCTTCCAGGCCCCCGTTGTCAAACACGACTTAACAGGTAGTCTTATCCGGGTCGCCACGGAGGAATTCAGCATGTTCAAGTTCAGCCAAGGATTGGGCGCCCTCGCCCTTGGTCTTTCGCTCACCGCCGGCCTGTACGGACCGGCGCTGGGACAGACCAGTCTTCTCAATGTCTCCTATGATCCCACCCGCGAATTCTACGAGGAATACAACGCGCTGTTTGCCGAACACTGGCAGAAGGGCGGTCATGAGGCGATCCGGATCGAACAGTCGCACGGTGGCTCGGGTCGCCAGGCACGCGGCGTCATCGAAGGCCTCGGTGCCGACGTGGTGACGCTGGCGCTCGGCAGCGACATCGACGCGATCGCCGAACACAGTGGCAAGATCTCCACGGACTGGCGCAGCCAATTCCCGCACAATTCGGCACCCTATACCTCCACCATCGTCTTCCTGGTGCGCAAGGGAAATCCGAAGGCGATCCAGGACTGGAGCGATCTGGTGAAGGACGGCGTCGAGATCATCACGCCGAACCCGAAGACCTCGGGCGGCGCCCGCTGGAACTATCTCGCAGCCTGGGCATGGGCCCATGACGCATTCGGCGGCGACCAGGACAAGATCAAGGCCTATATGACCGATCTCTTCAGCCATGTGACGGTGATGGACACCGGCGCGCGTGGCGCGACCACGACGTTTACCGAACGCGAGATGGGCGACGTGCTTCTGGCATGGGAGAACGAGGCCTACCTGGCGCTGAAGGAGATCGGGCCGGAGAGTTTCGACATCATCGTGCCGCCGCTCTCGATCCGCGCGGAACCCCCGGTCGCCGTCGTCGATGCCAATGTCGACGAGAAAGGCACGCGCGAAGCCGCCGAGGCCTATCTGCAGTACCTCTATTCGGACGAGGCCCAGGCACTGATCGCCAGGCACTTCTTCCGCCCGGCCAATCCGCAAGTGGTTCCGCCGGAACTCCGGCAGCATCTGCCCGACATCAAGCTGGTGACGATCGACGATCCGATCTTCGGCGGCTGGGCGAACACTCAGGCCGAGCATTTCTCCAACGGCGGGATCTTCGACCAGATCCAGGCCGGCCGCAACTGACGCCAAGGGGCGGCGGGTGAGGACCTGTCTCCGCCGCCGCTCCCCCCCCCCACAACAAATTTGTCATATCGCCCGGAACAAAAGCCGTTGCAGCGGATTCGGACTTAATCCCTCGTCAATGGAGAGCAACATGGCAATGTCGGCGCATATCCACGTCAAGCCGGAGGATCATATCCTGACCATCCAGGAGGCGATCGAGCCCGTCTACAACCAGCTGGCGCTCGAGTGCGAAGCTCGCATCATCGAGGCCGCCGTGCGCGCCGGCTGGTCGGCCGAAGAGGCGGTCATGGCCATCGAGGACCTGCGAAAGCGCGAGATCCTGGAAAGCACCCACTAACATCCATTTCGCCGCCGCCCGCCGACAGCGTGGACAGAACCGGCTGAAGAACCGGATCTGGTGCTTGCGCACGCACCACACCAAGGCGTGAAGGAACGGTGTGGTCCCCTCTCTCTTAGAACGGGCAAAGGAGGACGCCATGGCATCCGAATGGCCCATGTTCATTCTGCAGTCGATCGCCGTCATCGCGCTGGTGGGAGCGCTGTTCATCCGGGCATGAGCGCGTGGTTGTGATCGGTGGCCAAGCCTCCGCCCTCTTTAACCGCCTGAATGATACCTGCGCGCGGTGATCCGTACCTTCAGTCAGTTGCTGTCGGTCGAGAACCGGCAGCAACTGACTGAAGCAGGCGCCTTACTCT
>JBKBXP010000164.1:0-7240 GCA_046314035.1 Pseudorhizobium sp.
GACGAGCCGACCAACCACCTCGACCTCGACACCAAGGAAATGCTGATCAAGGCGCTGTCGGCCTATGAAGGCACCATGCTGTTCGTCTCCCACGATCGCCGCTTCCTCTCGGCGCTGTCCAACCGCGTGCTGGAGCTGACGGACGACGGCATCCACCAGTATGGCGGTGGCTATACCGAATATGTGGAACGGACGGGCCAGGAGGCGCCGGGCCTGCTGCGGCAGTAGCCGCGGCGGCGGTCGCCTGCATTCAGGCGCGCGCGATGGCGTGGAAGAAGCTGCCGCTGACATGTCCCCGGCGTCCGCCGGAAAAGCCGATTTCCTTGCCCAGGCCGTCGGCGATGGTCGCCAGCGGCTCATCCGTGCCGGGGGAGATGACACGGGCATAATGGAATTCGTGGCCGCGGATCGTCTCGCCTTTGCGCCCCAGCAGGCTGTCAGCCAGAAGCGTGGCCTGGCGATAGCCGAGGTTCATCTTGCGCTTGGCAAAGCTTGTCTGATGCGAAAGCAGACCGGTCATCCGGTGCACCGCGCCCTCGGCATCCTCCAGCGCTTCGCCCAGCACCATGTAGCCGCCGCATTCGCCATGGACCGGCTTTGCTTCTGCAAACCGTTGCATGCCGCTCCGGAAGTTTTCCGCGGCGGCCAGCGCCCCGGCGTGCAGTTCGGGATATCCTCCCGGAAGCCAGCAGACGTCGCAGTGCTCGGGCGGGCTCTCGTTGGCGAGCGGCGAGAACGGCACGAGTTCGGCGCCGGCGTCCTGCCAGAGCCGGCCAAGGTGGGGATAGAGGAAGGTGAAGGCAGCGTCCTGCGCCAGGGCAATCCGCTGTCCGGGCGGCGCAAGCGCGTGGCCGGGCGATCCATGCGGAACATCGAACGGCTGGGCTGCCGCGAAAATTGCGTCCAGGTCCAGGGCCGCTTCCATCGCATCGGCCAGGCGGTCGATATGGGCATTCATTTCCGGGTGCTCGCTCGCCTGCACCAGCCCCAGATGCCGTTCCGGCAGCGTCAGGGTCGGGTCCCGCAGCACGGTACCGAGCACCGGCAGGCCAATCTCGGCAATTGCCTCGCTGCAGAGGCTGCGGTGACGCTCGCTGCCGGCACGGTTCAGCACGCAGCCGGCGATCTTTACCTGCGCGTCGTAATGGGCAAAACCATAGGCGACCGCCGCGGCCGTCTGCGATTGGCCGGAGACGTCGAGCACCAGCAGCACCGGCACGCCGAACTGGCGCGCCAGGTCGGAGGCAGCACCCGTCCGGTTGCGGTCGCTGCGGATGCCGTCGAAGAGGCCCATGGCGCTTTCGATCAGCAGCAGTTCCGCGTCTTCCGCCTGCTCGCGTGCCAGATGGCGCAGCAGTCCCGGCTCCATGGCCCAGCTGTCGAGATTGAGACCGGGCAGGCCGGTTGCCGCTTCGTGGAAACCGGGGTCGATGAAGTCCGGCCCCGTCTTGGCGCCGCGCACCTTCACGCCGCGCCGGGCAAAGGCCCGCAGCAGGCCGATGGTGACGCTTGTCTTGCCGGATCCCGATCGGGGGGCGCCGATGATCAGCGCACGGGCGCTCATGCTGTCGGCTCCGGGGTCAGCAGGTCGCGCATCGTGACGATATCGCCGATGACGATCAGCGCTGGGGCTGAAAAATCCTGCCGCCCCACTTCCCGCTCCACGGTGTCCAGCGTGGCGACCAGCAGCCGCTCGTCGGGCGTGGTGGCGGCCATCAGCACCGCCGTCGGCGTCGAAGGAGAAAGGCCGCCGTCGATCAGCAGGCGGCTGATCTCGCCGATCATCTTGAGGCCCATGTAGACGATGATCGGCTCGCCGAGCTTGGCAAGCGCGCGCCAGTCGAGGTCGTCCTCGGTGCCGGCGGCATGGCCGGTGGCCAGCGTGATCGAACGGCTGATGCCGCGCATGGTGGCCGGAATGCGGGCAGAGGCGAGTGCCGCCAGCGACGACGTCATTCCTGGCAGGATGCGGAAGGGGATGCCGGCCTTCACCAGCGCTTCGGCTTCCTCGCCGCCGCGCCCGAAGATGAAGGGATCGCCGCCCTTCAGCCGCAGCACCTTCTTGCCGGCCCGCGCCAGCTCAATCAGCGAGGCGGTGATGTTGTCCTGCGTCGCGGACGGCTTGCCGCCGCGCTTGCCGGCAAAATGCAGTTCAGCCGCGGTGGCGAATGCCAGAACCTCCGGCGAGACGAGCGCATCGTAGACGATGCAATCGGCCTTCGACAGGGCATCGGCCACTTCCAGTGTCAGGTAGCGGGGATGGCCGGGACCTGCGCCGGCAAGCCAGACGTGGCCCGGCTCGAACCGGGGTGCTGCAGCAGAAATGGCGGCGATGGCATCATTCAGACTCATGCGACAACCTTTTGCCGATGACGGCGCTCGACCGCAAGGATATAGAACGCCCATGGAGACCAACGACAAGAACCTTCGCCGGGGCTGGACCACGGGCACCTGCGCGGCTGCCGCCACCAAGGCGGCCTGCATGGGGATGCTCGAAGGTCGCTTTCCGTCGATGGTCGAGGTCACGCTGCCGGGCGGCCAGCGACCGGCCTTTGCCGTCGCCCAGGAGGAAATAGGCAGCGATTTCGCCCGGGCGGGCATTGTGAAGGATGCCGGCGACGACCCGGACGTCACCCACGGCGCGCTGATCGTCAGCACCGTGCGGCGCGGCCAGCCGGGGGCGGGCATCACCTTTCATGCCGGCAAGGGCGTGGGGATGATCACCCGCGCCGGCCTGCCGCTGCCGCCGGGGGAGCCGGCCATCAACCCGGTTCCGCGAAAGATGATCGCCGCGGCGGTTGCCGAGGTGGCCGGTCCTAACATCGATCTGGCAGTGGAAATCTCCGTCGTCGACGGCGAGAAGCTGGCCGAAAAGACGCTCAACGGGCGTCTCGGGATCGTCGGCGGGCTGTCCATTCTCGGCACGACCGGCATAGTTATTCCGTTTTCCTGCTCCGCCTGGATCCATTCGATCTGGCGCGGGATCGATGTCGCACGGGCCGCCGGCCTCAATCATGTGGCGGGCTCCACCGGCAATGCCTCCGAGATGGCAGTTGCTGCCCATCACGGCCTGCCGGACGTTGCCCTGATCGACATGGGAGATTTCGTCGGCGGCATGCTGAAATATCTGCGCGATCATCCGGTCCCCTGCATCACCATTGCCGGGGGCGTCGCCAAGATGACGAAGCTCGGCCAAGGGATGCTGGACGTCCACTCCAAGCGCGGTCTTCCGGACCTCGAGGCGCTGGCGCAGGTGGCGCGGGACTGCGGGGCAGGCGAAGAGCTTTCTGCTCGAATTGCCGGCGCCAACACGGTCGCCGAAGCTTTCGACCTCGCCTCCGAAGCGGGCGTCGAGATCGGCAACCGGATTGCCGCACGGGCCTGGACGACGGCCGCGAAAGTCCTGAAGCAATCCGAGATCTCGCTCGAGATCCTGGTGTTTGATCGCAACGGCCGTCTCAGGGGACGGGCTGACTTCACCCCCAGCGATCATGCCGAACCCGTGTCGTCCTGAGGCCAGCCGGGGCGGAAGCGCCGCACATAGTCAGCATTGTATAGCTGGCTCTCGACAAAATCGGCGGCACCGAGGCCACGGCCGACGAAGATGATCGCCGTGCGCTCCACCGGTTCGGCGGCAAGCTTGGCTTCGATATCTGACAATGTTCCGCGAATGATGCGCTCCTCCGGCCAGGATGCCCGGACGACGATCGCGACGGGGCAGTCCGTGCCGTAGAAGGGCAGAAGCTCTGCCACCACCCGGTCTATGGCATGGATGGCGAGATGGATCGCCAGCGTTGCACCGGTCGCACCGAAGGCCGCCAACGTTTCGCCGTCCGGCATCTTGGATGCGCGGCCCGAAATGCGGGTCAGCACCAGGCTCTGGGCCACTTCGGGGATCGTCAGCTCGCGTTTCAGCGCGGCGGCGGCGGCGGCGAAGGAGGGGACGCCGGGCGTCAGCGTGTAGTCGATGCCGTGTTTTTCCAGCCGCCGGATCTGTTCGGCCACCGCGCTCCAGACCGACAGATCGCCGGAATGCAGGCGCGCCACGTCCTTGCCCTGCCGGTGAGCGGCCAGATATTCGGCCTCGATCTGGTCCAGCGACAGCGAGCCGGTGTCGATGATGCGGGCGTCCTTCGGGCAGTATTCGAGGATCTCGCGCGGCATGATGGAGCCGGCGTAGAGGCAGACCGGCGAGCGGGCGAGGATGTCACGGCCGCGCACGGTGATGAGGTCGGCGGCGCCGGGACCTGCGCCAATGAAGTGGACGGTCATGAGGTTTCTCCGGAGCGGGCGAGCGCGCAGGTGGCGCCCTCGGCAATCACGCGGGCCACGATCAGTTCGGATGTCGGACCGGCCACGGCCAGCGCTGCCGCTTCCGACAGGCTGGGCGAGACGGTTCTGGCAAGGCTGTGCTGCGAGACCGTCCGCGTCCGCGGCTCGGCAGCCCTCAGGTCTTCGTCGGCCACGATGTGGAGCGGCAGGCCAAGGCGGGTTGCCAGCTCGCGGATGCCCGGCTCGTCTTCCTTGATCGTTCCGGTCGCCAGCGCGGTGACAGTGGCAAGCTCGATGCCAGCCTCTTTACAGGCGAGCCTCAAGGCCGCTTCCACTGCGTCCGCCGAAGTTCCCCGACGGCAGCCAAGCCCCGCAACAATCATGCGCCTTCCCCGTTCTTCTGCCATGCCCACTGGGTGACCGGCATGGCCGACCGCCAGCCCTGCATGCTGCCCACGGGTTCTGCGCGGCTCACCTGCAGGCGGATGAGGTGACCGCCGAAGCGAGCCTGGGCTGCCAGCAGGACGGCCTCCATCTCGAGCGTCACGGCATTGGCGACCAGCCGCCCCTCGGGCTTCAGGCATCGCATTGCCGTCTCGAGCATGCCCGGCTCGCTGCCGCCGCCACCGATGAAGATCGCATCCGGCGGTTCCAGCCCGGCAAGGGCTGCAGGGGCGGTGCCCTCGACGATGGAGAGGCCGGGGACGCCGAAGGCACGCGCATTGCGCCGCGCCCGGGTGGCCCGCACGGGATCGGCCTCGATACCGATGGCGCGCATCGAAGGATGCCGGAGCATCCATTCGATGCCGATAGAGCCGGATCCTGCGCCGATGTCCCACAGCAGTTCGCCGCGACGCGGTGCGAGCGCCGACAGGGTGACGGCGCGGATCTCGCGCTTGGTCATCTGGCCATCGTGCTCGAAGAGGTGATCGTCTAGCCCCGTTGAAAGCGGGAGGACCCGGGCCGGTCCCAAGGCATGGACCTCCAGGGCGATCACGTTGAGTTCGTTGATGTCTTCGAGGACAAACGCCGAGGCGCCCGCCGTCCGGATCCGCTCGCTTTCGCCGCCCAGTGCCTCGAGGACAGTCAACACCGAGGCGCCGAAGCCTGTCTCGAACAGCAGCCGTGCAATATCCGCCGGGCCACGGCTATCCGACGTCAGTGCCAGCAGGCGGCGGCCGGGGTGGAGGAGGGGCCGGATCAGGTCCACCGGCCGGCCATGCAGCGACACCGTCTCGATATCCTGCAGCGCCCAGCCGAGGCGCGATGCGGCCAGCGAAAAGGCGGAGGGCGCCGGGAAGGCGATATATTCCTGCGGCTCGAGGTGCCGCGACAGGGTGACGCCGACGCCGAAAAGAAAGGGATCGCCGGAGGCCAGCACGCAAACGGGCGTACCGCGCAGGGCCAGCACATCGCGCATCGCCGAATCGAAGGGGGCAGGCCAGGGCGTCGCGTCGCCACGGATCAGCGCCTGCGCCAGCTCCAGATGGCGCCTGCCGCCGAAGACAGTGGCAGCAGAGCCGATCGCCTGCCTCGCATGTTCGCCCAGTCCGGCAATGCCGTCCTCGCCAATGCCGACGATGGACAGCCAGCGGTCTGTCGTTGCATGGTCGGCGCGCGACTCAGGAGGCATCGTGAAACACTCCATCCTCATTCTCGGTGGCACGGCGGAAGCCCGCAAGCTGGCCGAACGGCTGTCGGGCGATCCCCGCTATCGCCTGGAGCTGTCGCTCGCCGGGCGCACGCTGGTGCCGGCCGAACATGCGGTGCCGCTGCGCGTCGGCGGCTTCGGCGGTGCCGAGGGCCTGGCGGAATACCTGCGCGTGAACGGGATCGCGATGCTGATCGATGCCACGCATCCCTATGCGGCACAGATCTCCGCCAATGCCGCGGCTGCCGCCCGCCTTTCGGGCGTGCCGCTGCTGGCGCTGCGCCGCGCGCCCTGGCGGCGCCAGGAAGGCGACCGCTGGCATGCGGTGGCAAGCGTCGCGGAGGCCGTCGCCGTTCTCGGCGACACGCCGCGCCGGGTCTTCCTGACGCTCGGACGCCAGGAGCTCCTGCCCTTCGAGGGGGCGCCGCAGCATGACTATCTGATCCGCAGCGTCGATCCGGTCGAGCCGCCGCTTAATGTCCCGCATGCCGCTTACATCACCGACCGTGGACCCTTCGAGGAGGCGCAGGAGCGGGCGCTTCTGTCCGGCCACGGCACCGAGGTCATCGTCGCCAAGAACAGCGGCGGACCGGCAAGCTACGGCAAGATCGCCGCGGCCCGGGCGCTCGGGATCGACGTGGTGCTGATCCAGCGGCCGGAGCTCCCCGACGTCGAGGCCGTCGGCTCCGTCGACGACATGATCGATCGCCTCGCTCATGCGCTGCCGCCCCTGTAGCTGCGCGGCGAATAGACGAGCGGCGGCCTGCCGTCGCGGGCGATGATCCGGGTCTCGGACGACCCCACGATGACGCAGGTTGCCATGTCGGCCATGTTTCCTGCGGCGTCCTTCAGCGCGACGGTTCGGATGACCTCGTCCGGCCGGCCTGCCGCCCGCCCGAAGATCACCGGTACGTCCGCGGGCAGATGGCTGCGCAGGAGGTCGAAGGCCGCGTCCAGCTGATGCGGCCGCGCCTTGCTGATCGGGTTGTAGAAGGCCATCACGAAGCCTGCCTCGGCCGCCGCCACCAGGCGCTTCTCGATGATCTCCCAGGGTTTCAGATTGTTGGAGAGCGAGATCGCGCAGAAGTCGTGGCCGAGCGGCGCGCCGGCCCGTGCCGCCACGGCCAGCATGGCCGTCACACCCGGGATCACCGAGACGTCGATATCTCGCCACTCTGCCGGTCCGTCCTCGATCGCCTCGCAGACGGCAGCCGCCATGGCGAAGACGCCGGGATCGCCGCCGGAGACGACGCAGACTTTGCCGCCCTCGGCCGCCATCGCCAGCGCCGCCTTCGCGCGCGCCAGTTCCTCGCGGTT
>JBKBXP010000165.1:0-7226 GCA_046314035.1 Pseudorhizobium sp.
GGCACCATCACCGAGATTTCCTTCGCCCCGCCGCATCCTTCCATGCAGGTTCAGGCCGATGAAGGCGTCTGGACGGTCGAGCTCAGCAATCCGGGCAAGACCCAGCGTTCCGGTTTCGTGGAAGGCGTGGCCAACGTCGGCGACGTCGTGACGCTGATCGGCAACCGCTCGCAGGATCGCGAGGAACTGCGCATGAAGGCCGTTCGCGTCATCGTCCCCAGCGGCACCTACGACATCTATCCGGAGCGCATCGAGACCAACTGAGGACATGGTCCTGGAGTGGCTGGCACCGCTTGCCGAAACCGCCATGGCGCGGGCCCTGATCGTCTCGCCGACGCTCTACCTGCTGATGAACGCCGCGCATATCTTGGCGATCGGCATGCTGTTCGGCTCGATCCTGGCACTAGACCTGCGCCTGCTCGGCTTGGGACGGGCGTTGCCATTGGCGCCGACGGCCAATTATCTCTCACGCCTCTCGGCGACAGGGCTCGCCCTGGCGATCATCACCGGTCTATGCCTGTTTTCAGTTCGACCGGTGGAATATGCGACCAACATCGCCTTCCTCTCCAAGCTTGCGCTGGTGGCGCTTGGGGCGGCGCATGCACTCGTCCTGCACCGCGGCATCGGCTGGCGCCGCGCGATCACCGACGGCAGCGTCACGACGGCCCTGCGCGTCTCGGCTTTTGCCTCGATTTCTATCTGGACGGGAGCGATTGTCGCCGGCCGCTGGATCGGCTTTCTCTAGCGCCCAGACCCGTACCTACCGGTCGCTCGTCTCCGCCCGCGGGTTGACCCAGGGCTCCTGGTTGGAGCGGTGCAGGGGCTGGCGGCCGAGGATGTGGTCGGCGGCCTTCTCCCCCGTCATGATCGTCGGCCCGTTCAGGTTGCCGTAGGTAATGTGCGGGAAGATCGAGCTGTCGGCCACCCTCAGGCCGTCGATCCCGATCACCCGGCATTCCGGATCGACCACCGCCATCGGATCGTCCCGGTCGCCCATCTTGCAGGTGCCGCAGGGGTGGTAGGCGCTTTCCAGATGCTCGCGCAGGAAGGCGTCGATCGCCTCGTCCGACTGCACCGCCTCGCCCGGCTGGATCTCCGGCCCGCGGTAGGGGGCAAAGGCCTCCTGGCCGAAGATGTTCCGCGTCAGCCGCACGCAGTGGCGGAACTTCTCCCAGTCCTCCGGCTGGCTCATGTAGTTGAAACGGATCACCGGATCGTCCTTCGGATCGGGCGACCGCAGCGTCACGCTGCCGCGCGATTTCGACAGGTTGAAGCCGACATGCGCCTGAAACCCGTGGCTCTTGGCCGCCGCCTTGCCGTCGTAGGAGATCGCGACGGGAAGGAAGTGGTACTGGATGTCGGGCTGTTTCAACCCCGGCGCCGATCGCAGGAAGGCGCAGGCCTCGAACTGGTTGGAAGAGCCGAGCCCCGACTTCGACAGGAGCCACTGCGCGCCCGCCACCCCCTGCCATAACCACGGCAGCCAGGAATAGAGCGATACCGGCTTCTTCGACACCTGCTGGAAATAGAATTCCATGTGGTCCTGCAGGTTGGCACCGACGCCCGGACGGTCGAGCTTCACCTCGATCCCCATGTCCTGAAGGTGCTGCGCCGGGCCGATGCCCGACTGCATCAGGAGCTTCGGCGAATTGAAGGAGGAGGCGGCAATGATCACCTCGCGGTTCGCCTTGACGATCTCCTTGCGCCCGCCCTGCGTGATCTCGACGCCGGTGGCGCGGCCGTCCTCGATGACAATCCTTTCCGCCAGTCCGTAGACCAGCGTCACGTTCTTACGCTTCAGCGCCGGCCGCAGGTAGGCGTTTGCCGCCGACCAGCGCCGGCCGAGATGGATCGTCTGCTCCATCAGGCCGAAGCCTTCCTGCTTGGAGCCGTTGTAGTCGTCGGTCGCCTCGAAGCCCGCCTGCTTGCCGGCCTCGATGAAGGCATGGAACAGCGGGTTGACGAAAGGCCCGCGGCGCACGTGCAGCGGACCGTCCTTGCCGCGCCAGCCATCCTCGCCGCCGTGGGAGTGCTCCATCCGCTTGAAATAGGGCAATACGTCCGCGTAGGACCAGCCGCGGGCGCCAAGCTCCTCCCAACGGTTGAAATCTTCGGCATGGCCGCGCACGTAGACCAGGCCGTTGATCGACGAGGATCCTCCAATCACCTTGCCGCGCGGCGCGGTGATGCGCCGGTTGTCGAGATGCGGCTCGGGCTCGGACATGTAGCCCCAGTTGTAGCGCTTCATGCTCATTGGCCAGGCGAGTGCTGCCGGCATCTGGATGAACGGCCCGAAGTCCGATCCGCCCGCCTCGATGACGATCACCGAATGCTTGCCGTCCTCCGACAGCCGATAGGCCATGGCCGACCCCGCCGACCCCGAACCGATGATGACGAAATCTGCCTCAAGCATGATAGGTTTCTTTCGACCAATTGAGATTGTGCCGTGTAAGCCCCCCTCTGCCCTGCCGGGCATCTCCCCCACAGGTGGGGAGATCACAAGCGGCATGACCTGCGTACCTTACGGAGCGCGCGCCTGTCTCCAAGGCTTTCTGTCTTGGCGAGCGGTCGTGCCTATCCGATCTCCCCACCTGTGGGGGAGATGTCCGGCAGGACAGAGGGGGGTAATTCTGCGCGCCACTCATCTCAATACGGCGCCTCGACCGGCCCCATCGCCACATAGACCGTCTTCAACTCCGTATAATGCTCCAGGGCCACAGCCGAGTTCTCGCGCCCGAAGCCCGATTGCTTGGAGCCGCCGAAGGGAATTTCGACCGGGCAGAGGTTATAGGTGTTGATCCACAGCGTGCCGGCCTGCAGCCGGTCGGCCACCCGGTGGGCGCGGCTGAGATCGCTCGTGAAGACGCCAGCTGAGAGGCCGAATTCGGTGGCATTTGCGCGCGAAACCACCTCTGCCTCGTCGTCGAAATCGAGCACGCACATCACCGGGCCGAAGATTTCCTCGCGCGCAATGGTCATCTGATCGTTGACGTCGGCAAACACCGTCGGCTGCACGTAGCAGCCCTCGCCGGGGACATCGTTGGGAATGCCGCCGCCAGTCACCAGCGTGGCGCCCTCCGCCTTGCCCGTCTCGATGTAGGAGAGCACCTTTTCGCGCTGCGCCCGCGAGACCAGCGGACCCATCTGGGTTGCCTCGTCCATGGGGTCGCCGATGACGATCGTCTCGGTGCGCGCCTTCAGGCGGCTCAGGAACTCGTCCTTGATGCGCTTCTGCACGAAGACCCGCGTGCCGTTGGAGCAGACCTGGCCGGTCGAATAGAAGTTGCCGAGCATGGCACCGCCCACCGCGCTGTCAATGTCGGCATCGTCGAAGACGATCAGCGGCGACTTGCCGCCGAGCTCCATCGTCACATGCTTGAGATGCCCGGCCGCGGCCGCCGCCACCTTGCGGCCCGTCGGCACCGAGCCGGTGAGCGAAACCTTGGCGACATTCGGGTGCTTGACGAGCAGCGGGCCGGTCTCGCGGTCGCCCTGGATGACGTTGAAGACGCCCTTCGGCGCCCCGGCCTCGATCAGGATCTCGGCGATCTTCAGCGCCCCGAGCGGTGTCATTTCCGAGGGCTTGAAGACCATGGCATTGCCGGCCGCGAGCGCCGGCGCGGCCTTCCAGCAGCAGATCTGCTGCGGATAGTTCCAGGCGCCGATACCGACGCAGACGCCAAGCGGTACGCGCTTGGTATAGGCCCAGTCGGCCCCGAGCGGGATATGCGACCCGTTCAGTGCGGTCGCCGCAATGCCGCCGAAGAACTCGAAACTGTCGGCGCCGGAGGTCGGGTCGGCCACCAGCGTCTCCTGGATCGGCTTGCCCGTATCGAGCGTCTCGAGCTCCGAAAGCTCGTAATTGCGCGCGCGCATGATGTCTGCGGCGCGCTTCAGGATGCGGCCGCGCGCTGTGGGGCTCATCGCCGCCCATTCCGTCTGCGCCCGCTTGGCGGAAGCGACGGCCTTGTCGACGATCGCAGGCGTTGCGGCATGCACCCTGGCGATCACTTCGCCGGTTGCAGGATAGATGCTTTCGATCACCGTGCCGGCGGTGTCTTCCACATAGGTGCCGTCGATGAAGTGGCTGGCTTTCGGCTGGGCGCGCATGGTCATTCTCCTCGGCGATCTGGATGGGTGGACGCGACCTTGCTCATCGGCCGCTGTCCCGCAGGAAAGGGCGCAATTGCAGGTCGAGATAGTCCTCGGTCAACGTGATCGAGGCGCTGCTGCTGCTCGGACCGGCGCGCAGGCTCTGGCGGATGTAGAGCCCGTCGATCATCGCCGCGACGCCCTCGGCGATGCGCACCGCATTGTCGGGAGGGCAGAGGTGGCCGAGGCTATGGAGCAGATTGGAGCGCAGCCGCCGTGCATAAATGACCAGGAGCCGGCGCACCTCTTCGGAGCGCTGCGCCTCCACATAGAAGGCAAGCCAGGCCGCCACCGTTTCCGGCGCGAACTGGTCCGCCTGGAAGGACACACGGATGATGGCCGACAGCCGCTCGCGCGGTGTCTGGAGGTTTTCCATCGCCGCCACGGCATCCGCCCGCAGCCGGCTGAGCAGGCTGCGGATGCTGGCGACCAGCAGTTGCTGCTTGCTGCCGAAATAATGATGGGCAAGCGCCGGCGAAACGCCGGCCTCGCGCGCAATGTCCGACATCGTGACGTCGAGCGAGCCCTGCTGGCCGATCGTGCGCAATGTCGCATCCACCAGCGCCTTGCGGCGCAAAGGCTCCATTCCGGTCCGCGGCATATGATGATCTCCGTTTGGGCAAGAATAGTTTTGATTGACTGGTCAATCAACAAAAAACCGGAGGACGTATGTCGCGAAGAGAATCCTGAGCACCTGGCGCTGGCTGCCTTCGTCATCCAGATGTCATGTAAACTTCATCCAACCTTCATGTTCGGCGAACGAATTGTTGACGATCTAGGAGTGAAGCTCCGCGCATTGTTTTAAGTGATTGCGTATGGAGTGAGCCATGAGTTCCGCCTCCCTGGCCGAGCCTGCCATTTTCAGGCGTTATGCGGGAGACCAGCTGCTCACGCTCTCGAAGCTGGTGCTCGAGACGGCCTTCCAGCCGATTGTCGAAGTCGCCACGGGCACGGTGTTCGGCTACGAAACCCTGATGCGCGGTTTCGACCGCATCGGCTTTTCCAATCCCATCGAGCTTCTGGATCAGGCCGCAGCGGCGGGGCAGCTTCTGCCGCTCGAACAGATGATGGCCGGCCGTTCGCTCGCCAAGTTTGCGACGGTGCCGGACTTTGCCTCGGTCACTCTCTTTCTCAATCTCGACGTCCGGCTGATCAAGGACGGCGACTACATCATCGAACGGCTCGTCCAGCACCTCGGCAAGCTGAACATCCCGCCGTCCTCTGTCTGTTTCGAGCTCTCCGAGCGCTTTGACAACACCAGCGTTCCGGAATTTGCCGCGTTGGTCCTGAAGCTGCGCAAGGCGGGCTTCAAGCTGGCGATCGACGATTTCGGTGTCGGCCACGGCGAAATGAAGCTGCTCTGCGACTACCAGGTCGACTACCTGAAGATCGACCGCCACTTCATCGACGGCATGGACAAAAGCCCGCGCAAGCGCCACCTCGTCAAGAATATCGTCCACATCGCCCATGTGCTGGGCATCCGCGTCATTGCCGAAGGCATCGAGACGGAGGCCGAGCTGATGGCCTGCCGCGAGTATGGCGTCGATCTCGTGCAGGGTTACTTCATCGCCCGGCCGACGACCTTCCTCAACGAATTGCAGCCCGCCTTTCCGCATCTGGCCGATATCGGCCGCGTCCGCCGATCCAGCCAGTCGCTCGACGAGATCCTCATCCGCAAGCAGATAGAGAACCTGCCGACCGTCTACGAGCACGAGAGCATCGATACCGTCTTCGAGCTCTTCCGGCGCAACCCACGCCAGGCCTTCTTCCCGGTCCTCAACGCCAACGGCGAGCCGCGCGGCGTCATCAACGAGTACTACCTGAAGGAATACATCTATCAGCCCTTCGGCCGCGACCTCCTCAAGAACAAGGTCTACGAGCGGACGATCTCGCATTTCGTCGATATGGCGCCGATCATCGGCCTGGACGCCGATGCCGAGGAACTCATGAGCCTGTTTGCCAGCATGGACAACAGCGACTGCATCATCCTGACCGAGAACATGCGCTACGCCGGGGTCGTCTCGGCCGCCTCCCTGATCAAGGTCATCAGCGAAAAGCAGCTGAAGATCGCCCAGGACCAGAACCCGCTGACCAGCCTGCCGGGCAACCGCGCCATCAGCGACTTCATCCAGGAATCCGGTCGCGACGACGACGACAATCGCTTCTTCTGCTACTGCGATTTCGACCACTTCAAGCCGTTCAACGATAACTATGGCTTCCACGTCGGCGACCATGCGATCTCGCTGTTTGCCGCCCTGCTGCGCCGCTATTTCTTCTCGGACGATCATTTTCTGGGCCATGTCGGCGGCGACGATTTCTTTATCGGCGTGCGGGACTGGACCCGCGAGGAGCTGACGGAAATCCTCGAGCGGTTGCTGAGCGATTTCCACGACGACGTCGTGACGCTCTACTCGCAGGAGGAGCGCGACGCCGGCCGGATCAAGGGCCACGACCGCACCGGCATCGAGCGCTTCTTCCCGCTGCTGCGCTGCTCGATCGGCGTGCTGGAGCTTCCCAAGGGCCTCCTGCTCGATGACGGCGCCCGCATCGCCAGCAGCATCGCGGCGGTCAAGGCGCAGGCCAAGGACGCACCCTCCGGCCTCGTCTTTTCGGTTTTCGGCGAGACAAATTGACACCGGGACCGGCGTCTGCCTTTCCAGCGCCTCCAGCCCGTTCTAAGTCTCCTTCTCGAAACAGCAGGAGATCCCCATGCCACTGCCCCAAGAGATGCGCTACGTCGACGTGCCGAGCTTCGGCGCACCGGAGGTGATGCAAATGGCCACCGGCCCGGTGCCGCTGCCTCGCCCCGGCGAGGTGATCGTCAAGGTCGAGGCTGCCGGCATCAACCGCCCGGATGTCGCCCAGCGCAGCGGCAAATATCCGCCGCCGAAGGACGCAAGCCCGATCCTCGGCCTGGAAGTGGCCGGAACCGTCGTGGCGCTAGGCGAAGGTGTCACGGATTTTGCGATCGGCGAGCAGATCTGCGGCCTCGCCAACGGCGGCGGCTATGCGGAATTTTGCGCCCTGCCGGCCGGCCAGTCGCTGCCCTTCCCGAAGGGCTATGACGCGGTCCG
>JBKBXP010000166.1:0-7210 GCA_046314035.1 Pseudorhizobium sp.
CTCTCATGGCCGCCCGCGCCCGCAGCGTCACCACAATCCTCAACACGGCGCCGCTGACCGACGAGGCGGCGCGACTGGCGAGGCTTGCGGATGTCGTCGTCGCCAACGAAACGGAATTCGAGCTACTGGCCGGCCGTTCCGACCTCGACGCGACGGCCCGAGAAGACGTGCTGATGCAATTGCACCGTGAGACGGGGCAGACCTACGTCGTCACGCTCGGCGCGGATGGTGTCATCGCCGCGTGCGATGGGGCGCTGCACAGGGCAAAGGGACTGAAGATCGAGCCCGTCGATACCGTCGGTGCCGGAGATACCTTCTGCGGCACTCTCGCAGCGGCCATCGACAGCGGCATCGCCTTCGGCCAGGCTCTGCGGCGCGCTGCCGTCGCCGGCTCGCTGGCCTGCCTCAAGCCCGGCGCCCAGCCCTCGATCCCGACCAAAGCCGAGGTGGAAGACCGGCTGCAGGGTTGACCGGCTAGAGCCGGCCGACCCGTTCCGCCAGCAGGTCGAAGAAGCCGTCGGCATCGACATTGCGCATGACCATGGCGTTCGGCTGGCGGCCGGAGACGCGCCACCAGTCGACGACCGTCATGCCGACCGTCAGCTCCGATTGCGTCTCGATCTCGACATTGCAGTGGCGGCCGGAGAAAAGCTCAGGCTTCAACAGGTAAGCGATTACCGACGGATCGTGCAGGGGTCCGCCGTCGGAGCCGTATTTCTCCTCGTCGAAGCGCTCGAAGAAGGCAAGCCAGTCGACCAGCACCTGGGCCGGGCGGGTCGCGAGTGCAGCGATCTTCGCCACGCGGTCCTTGCGGGTCAGCAGCTGGTGGGTCACGTCGAGCGGCATCATCACGATCGGCATGCCGGAGGCGAAGACGATCTCGGCGGCTTGCGGATCGACATAGATGTTGAACTCGGCGGCCGGCGTGATGTTGCCGCCTTCGAAGAAGCCGCCGCCCATCATCACCAGTTCGCGGACCCGACCAGCAATCGCAGGCTCCTTCCGGAGCGCGAGCGCAACGTTGGTAAGCGGGCCCAGCGTGCAGAGCGTGACGGATCCCTCGGGCTCGCGCATGATCGTGTCGACGATGAAATCGACGGCAGGCTGCGGGCGGACGGTCATCACCGGTTCCGGCAGTTCGGCGCCATCAAGGCCGGTGCGGCCATGCACATGCTCGGCGGTGACGGGCTTGCGGACGAGCGGACGTTCCGCTCCCTCGTAGACTGCGGCATCGTTGCGGCCGCAAAGCTCGCAGACGATCCGGACATTGCGGCTGGTGAACGACAGGGGCACATTGCCAGCAACCGCCGTCAGGCCGAGTACTTCGATCTCATCCGGACTTGCAAACGCCATCATGATGGCTGCCGCGTCGTCCTGTCCGGGATCGGTGTCTATGATGATCTTCCTGCGCTCTGCCATGTCGAACCTTCATCCTGTTTGCGCCCATTAGCTACACGCGCTCCCTGCGGCAGGCAATGGCGCCGCCGGCCAGCCTCTACGGCTTGCGTCCGCAACCTTCGGTTCCCATATTGCGGGCGGATACGGTGCCGCCTGGCGGGCCGGAATCATGGTCGCTTTTGCAAGGACTGAACAATGAGCCGCATCACGCCGTTCGCGAGCCCGCTGCTTCTGGGCTTCGACGCCATGGAAAAGACGCTGGAGCGTCTGGCCAAGGCCAATGACGGGTATCCGCCCTACAACATCGAACGGCTTCAGGCCAATCGCGCCGAGGATGAACCCGAGCGGTTGCGAATCACGCTGGCGGTTGCCGGTTTCAGCGAGGCCGAGCTGGAGGTGACGGTCGAGGAAAGCCAGTTGGTCATCCGCGGCCGGCAGGTCGACCAGCCGGATCGCGACTACCTCTATCGCGGCATTGCAGCGCGCCAGTTCCAGCGCATGTTCGTGCTGGCCGACGGTATGGAAGTGGCCGGGGCGGCGCTCAGAAACGGGCTTCTGTCCGTTGATCTCATCCGGCCTGAGGCGGCCCGCATGGTGCGAAAAATTAACATTTCCGCCTCAGAGTAAAGGTGACGACATTAACGTCGTTTCGCCCCTCAATGCCGGAGGCTGGAATGCTCCTGAAAGAAGCGAACACGCAGTTGACGATTTCGGAACTTGCCCATCTGGGCGCCGGAGAAGTCGGCTACATTCGCAAAATACGGTCGGAAGATGTGTCCCGTTGTTTCCCCGAAGCACCGGACATGGATCCCAACCTCGATCTATGGGCGCTGTTTGGCGCCGACGGCACGCCGATACTGTTGACCGACAACCGGTCGAGCACGTTCTTCAAGGCGGCCGAAGACGATCTGAAAACCGTCAGCCTACACTAACCTTCTAATCGATCTTGCGGAATGAGAGGTAGGCGGACGATCGCCCCTCCCGGCGAGCCTTGGCTTCGTATCGCGTGCCAGGCCACCCCGCAAACGGCGTCAGCCAATCCGACGACTGACCCGCCAGCCATTCGAACCCGCCATGATCCCGACAGTGGATCAGTGTCCAGTTGACGTAGGTATCGATGTCGGAGGCGAACTGGAACAGTCCGCCCGGCTTCAGCACCCGATGGAACCGCTCCAGATTGACCTGAGAGACGAAGCGTCGCTTCCAGTGCTTCCGCTTCGGCCATGGGTCGGGATAGAGAAGGTCGATGCGGTCGACCGAGCCTGCCGGCAGCCAATCCAGGACCTGCGTGGCATCATCGTCATAGAGCCGGATGTTCTTCAGCCCGAGCTCCGTCACCCTCCCCACAAGCTTTGCCATCGAATTGACGAAGGGCTCGACGCCGATGAAGCCGGTCTGCGGGCATTCTTCGGCACGATGGATCAAGTGTTCGCCACCGCCGAAGCCGATCTCCAGGCGTATCTCCGTGACCGGAACCGGGAAGAGCTCCTCCAGCCGCGCCGGAGCGGCCGTATCGAGATCGAGTTTCAAGGTCGGCAGGACCACTGCCAGGCCCTCTGCCTGACGGTCCCGGAGCGGTTTTCCCTTGCGCCGTCCGAAAAAGGCTTCGGTGGCGCGGCCTGGGCGCTGCTGATCGGTCATCGGCGGGTCTTTCAACAAATGAAAAAGCGGGTGGCTTTGCAAGCCACCCGCTTTACAGTTTTCGTACGGGCTCCGTAAAGACCAATCAACCGGCCTTCAGGGCTTCCTTCAGTGGCTTTGCCAGATCGATCTTCTCCCAGGAGAAGGAACCGTCGCGACCCGGCTTGCGGCCGAAGTGGCCGTAGGCTGCGGTCTTGGCGTAGATCGGCTTGTTGAGGTCGAGATGACGGCGGATGCCGGAGGGCGAGAGGTCCATGACCGTGCGGATGGCCGCCTCGACCTGGTCCTCGACGACGCCCTTGCCGGTGCCGTGCAGATCCACGTAGACCGAAACCGGCTGGGCGATGCCGATCGCATAGGCGATCTGGATCGTGCAGCGGTCGGCGAGACCGGCAGCCACGACGTTCTTGGCGAGGTAGCGCGCGGCATAGGCGGCGGAACGGTCGACCTTGGTCGTGTCCTTGCCGGAGAAGGCACCGCCGCCGTGCGGTGCGGCACCGCCATAGGTATCGACGATGATCTTGCGGCCGGTGAGACCGGCGTCGCCGTCAGGACCGCCGATCACGAACTTGCCGGTGGGGTTGATGTACCACTTGCAGTCGTCAGCGATCGGGAGATCACCGAAGGCCTCGCGAATGTAGGGCTCGACAACCGAGCGAACCTTCTGGGAATCCCAGCTTTCGTCGAGATGCTGGGTCGACAGGACGATGGAGTCGACGCAGGCGGGCAGGCCGTTTTCGTAGCGGACCGTCACCTGGCTCTTGGCGTCCGGGCCGAGCTTGCCAACGTCGCCCTCACCCGTCTTGCGGGCGATCGCGAGAAGCTGAAGGATCTTGTGGGAATAGTAGATCGGCGCCGGCATCAGGTCCGGGGTTTCCTTGCAGGCATAGCCGAACATGATGCCCTGGTCGCCTGCGCCCTCGTCGCCCTGCTTGTCGGCAGCGCTGTCGACGCCCTTGGCAATGTCAGCGGACTGGGAATGCAGCAGAACGTCGATCTTGGCGGTCTTCCAGTGGAAGCCGTCCTGCTCGTAGCCGATATCCCGGATGGCCTTGCGGGCAGCGGATTTGAACTTGGACGGGTTGATGACATCCTTGCCATCCTTGTCCTTCTTCATCAGGCTTGCCGGGACACGCACCTCACCGGCGATCACGACGCGGTTGGTGGTGGCAAGGGTCTCGCAGGCGACGCGGACCGACCATGGATCCGTTCCCGACTTTCCCGCCTCGCGGTAGACCAGATCGACGATCTCGTCGGAGATGCGGTCGCAAACCTTGTCGGGATGGCCTTCGGCAACCGACTCGCTGGTGAAGAGATAATTGTCACGCATTCCGGGATTCCCCTCAAAGAAATAACAGCCAATGTGTTAGTGGCTCGCTCAGTCAAACACAAGCACATAAATATATCTTTATATCTCAAATCGTACGTGCGATTATTTCAGGCACAAAAAAAGCGGCTCGAGAGCCGCCTTTCAGAGAGCGAGGATTGTTACTCGGCGTCTGCCTCGGCCGCCAATGCCTTGACCAGATCAACCAGACGCCGACGAACCTTCGGATCGGAGATCTTGACGAACGCACGGTTCAACTGAAGCCCTTCGGAGGACGACAGGAAATCCACGACATAGTTGGAGCTCGACGCCTCCTCCATGCCGCCCTGCTTGGTGGAATGGTCACCGGGTACATCCTCGAAGAAGAAGGACACGGGCACGTTGAGAATGCTTGAGATGTTCTGCAGGCGGCTCGCTCCGACGCGGTTCGTGCCCTTCTCGTACTTCTGGATCTGCTGGAAGGTGATGCCCAGGCTTTCGCCGAGCTTTTCCTGGCTCATACCCAGCATCGTCCGACGAAGACGAATCCGGCTGCCGACGTGGATGTCGATCGGATTCGGCTTCTTCTTATTCTCAATCATCGTGATGTCCTGACAAGTTGGTGATCAATGAACCTGGTCTGCCGATGATGGCCAAGCGTCTGTGGCTAATCCGTGACTAAAGCCAAACAACACGTTCATGAAACCGGATGATGTCCACTATGCAATTTCAGGGGTTTTGGGTCAATTCGCCGGGTATTTAAAACCTCTGCGCGCAATCAGTGCAATCAGGAACATCAAAAACAGAATCAACCAATGATGAGTGGCACGGGCGGCGGTGTCCCATTTGGGCACCGGTTTCGCCGAAATCTCCGAATCGACGACACCTCTTTCATTGAAGGCCAAACCCGCGCTGATTCGCCCCAGCGGATCGACGACAGCCGAGATGCCACTGTTGGCGTCACGCACCAGCGGCAGCCCGGTCTCGACCGCCCTCAGTCGCGCCTGTTGAAAGTGCTGATAGGGACCGGGTGTATTGCCAAACCAGGCGTCGTTGGTGACGTTGAGGATCGCCGTTGCACGGCTGACGTCGGCGCCGATCTCGCCCGGGAATATCGCCTCGTAGCAGATCAGCGGATAAAAGGCCGTGCCGCCCGGGAGCGTCAGCAGCGCGGGCACCGCACCTGCCGTGAAGCCGCCGGGGAGCGCGACGAGGCTCTCTATGCCCCAGTCCCGCAACCAGTCCTCGAAGGGGACATATTCTCCGAAGGGCGTCAGGTGGACCTTGTCCGAGGCGCCGAGGATCTGGCCGTTGGAATCGATCATGTAGACTGAATTGTAGAATCGGGGTGGCGTCCCCGCGGCGGCATATTCGACACGAACTGCGCCGGCGATCAAGATCTGGCCATCCTGCAGAACCTCGGCAATGCGGGCGAGCGCATCCCGGTTCTCCGTCAGGATGAAGGGCACCGACGTTTCCGGCCAGACGATGACGTCGGGCCGGCGGGCGCCCGGCTGAGGCGGCAGGGCGGAAAGCGACAGGTGCTCCTCGAAGATCTCGGCCCGGTCGGTGTTTTCCAGCTTCCGGGACTGATCGACAACCGGCTGAACGAGACGGACGACGGTACCGGTTCCGTCGGGCGCCGTGTCGACCGTGGTCAGCCGGTAGGCGCCGTAACCGAGATGCGCGGCAAGGAGCGTGCTCGCGATGGCGAGGCCGGTACGCAGTCCGCGGCGGGTGCCGAGGAGAGCGGGCGCCGAGAACACGAGGACGGAAAGAGTGGTCACCCCGAACACCCCGATGACGGCGGCGGACTGCATCATCAGCGGGAAGGGCATCGCCCCATAGCCGATGGCGTTCCAGGGAAAACCGGTCATCAGGAAACTGCGCAGCCACTCCGTCAGGCCGAAGCCGAGGGCCAGGGCCGCCAGGCGGCCAAACCCGTCGGACCAGAGCAGGCTCGCGAGGCTCGTCGCCAGGCCGTAAAACAAGGCCAGGAATGCCGGCAAGCCCAAGACGGCCAGCGGAATGGCCCAGGCAAACTCGTCGGCCTCGACCAAAAGTGCGTTTCCGAGCCACCAGAGACCCGCGACGAAATAGCCGAAACCAAACAGCCAGCCGAGAAAGAAGGCCGACCGCAGCCGCGCCAGCCGCCCACTCTCGGGATGGGATGCAAGCCCGTCCATCAGCCAGACGAGAAGCGTGAAGGAGATGAAAAGCGTGCCGAAGACGCCAAAGGGCGGCAAGGCCAGCGCGCCGAGTGCGCCGGCCGAGACGGCCAGCGCGATACGCCGCATCCCCCACAGAAGCATGACCCTGCCTGCCAGTTGCTCCATCAGAGCCCCTTCCCCTCGCCCACCCGAATCAAGACCGGAGTCTTGCAAAAATCGTGGCGCCTGTCGTCACGCGAGCCTGGAAGAGGAAGGTGTCGTTCAATGCCGCTGCTCGCCAGCTCCGGCAGCTTCGGGCGAAGGAGGAGTGGGCAGGCTGTTGGCGTCGGAAGAAAGGTGTTCCGGCTCGCCCTTGACGTGGCGTCGCCGCGCGAGCGTGCGCTTGCGAACGACCCGCACGCGCTTGATGCGCCGTGGATCCGCTTCCAGGATATGGAATTCGAAGCCCGGTACGGCCTGAACCACTTCCCCGCGCACAGGAATGCGTCCCAGAGCGGAGAAGATCAGTCCGCCCAGGGTGTCGACGTCATCGAGCTGGTCGCGAATGTCGAAGTCGGATCCGATGGCGGCTGAGATTTCCTCGAGTTCGACGCGGGCGTCGGCAATGAAGATGTCTTCGCCGGTCTGGGAGAACATGACTTCCTCGTCATCGTGTTCGTCCTCGACGTCGCCGATGACCATTTCGACGATGTCC
>JBKBXP010000167.1:0-7198 GCA_046314035.1 Pseudorhizobium sp.
ATACAGCGGGCAAGGCTCGGAATCGGCATCGTTCCGGAAGATCGTGGCATCCTTTCTTCGCTCTCTGTCGAAGAAAACCTGCTTCTACCGCCAATCATTTTCGACGGTGGTCTTTCACTTCCGGAGATCTACGAGCTTTTCCCCAACCTCGAAGAGCGGCGTTCAAGCCCCGGCACCAAGCTCTCTGGTGGCGAACAACAGATGCTTGCTATTGCTCGCGTTTTGCGCACCGGCGCCCAGCTGATCCTTCTCGACGAGCCCACCGAGGGATTGGCGCCTGTCATCATACAGCGGATCGGCGAGGTGCTTCGCGACATTCGAAAACGCGGCATCACCGTGATTCTTGTCGAGCAGAACTTTCGCTGGGCGAGGAAAGTGAGCGACCGTTTCCTGCTGATGGATGGCGGACACATCACCGGCGAGGTTGCTGTCGCGGATGTCGATTCCAAGCGGCAGCAGATCAACGAAGCACTCACGGTTTAGGAGGACTGTATGGACACGTTTTTTGGAATTCCGTCTTCGCTCCTTCTCAGCCAACTTCTTCTCGGGCTGATCAACGGATCGTTCTACGCCATGCTGTCGATCGGACTAGCTCTGATCTTCGGCATGCTGCATGTCATCAACTTTGTCCACGGCGCATTCTACATGCTTGGCGCGTTCGTGACCTGGGCTCTGTTGTCCTATCTCGGCGTCGGTTACTGGTGGGCGCTGATCATAGCCCCGGTTGTCGTCGGCCTGTTTGCTGTGATCCTCGAGCGTCTCCTGCTGAGGCGGCTCAAAGATCTCGATCCGCTCTATGGCTTGCTACTCACTTTCGGTATTTCGCTGATCATCGAGGGGATTTTCCAGCATTTCTACGGATCTTCGGGACGCCGCTATGCCGCGCCGGAAGAATTGCGCAGCTCGCTCGATCTTGGCTTCATGGTGCTGCCGTCTTATCGCGGCTTCATCGTGGTGGCGTCCCTGGCCCTGTGCCTCGCGACATGGCTGGTCGTCGAACGCACGCGCCTTGGATCTTATCTGCGTGCTGCGACGGAAAATGCTTCGCTGGTCAAGGCCATGGGCATCAACGTTCCCCTTATTGTCACGGGAACATATGCCTTAGGTGCGGCACTTGCGGCCATCACAGGCGTTCTCGCGGCGCCGATCTATCAGTTCTCGCCGCTTATGGGACAAAACCTGATGATCGTCGCATTCGCGATCGTCGTCATCGGTGGCATGGGTTCGATCGGCGGCGCGATCGTTGCCGGATATGCGCTCGGCATTATCGAGGGCCTTGCCAAGATCGTCTATGCGCCATCGGCCAACACTATGGTCTTCATCTTGATGGCAGCCGTGCTGCTCATTGAGCCAAAGCGCTTTTTCCGGAGGACGAAATGATCGAACCCGCAACCGTTACGGCTGGACCCGTCCCGCCGTCCAGCCGTACCCTCAAATCGACCGGCGGTATCAATATACAGCTGGCCGTGGCGCTTCTGTTCATCGCCGTTCTTGTCGCGCCCTGGGTCGCCTACCCAATCTTCGTCATGAAGGTCATGTGTTTCGGGCTTTTCGCTGCGGCGTTCAATCTGCTGATCGGGCAAGTCGGGCTTTTGTCGTTCGGCCACGCGGCGTTTTTCGGCGGCGCTTCTTATGTGACGGCCTATGCACTCAAGACGTGGGACCTCACGCCCGAGCTTGCCGTTCTGACGGGCACGGCCTTTGCCGGGTTGGCGGGTCTGGTCATGGGCGGGGTCGCCATCCGCCGGCAGGGCATCTATTTCGCCATGGTCACCCTGGCGATCGCCCAGATGTTCTATTTCTTCTGCGTGCAGTTCGGCGCGACCGGCGGGGAAAACGGTATTCAGGCCGTTCCCCGCGGCTATGCTTTCGGCCTGCTTGATCTTACCCAGCCAGCGATGCTCTACGGCTTTGTCGCCAGCGTGTTCGTCATCGGACTTGCCATCATCTGGCGGATCGTCAATTCGCCGTTCGGCGCCACATTAGCGGCGATCCGGGACAATGAGGATCGCGCCATTTCGCTCGGCTATCGTACCGCGCGCTACAAACTGGGTGCGTTCGTCATATCGGCGGCGCTGGCGGGGCTTGCCGGCGGTACGAAGGCGGTGGTGTTTCAGGTGGCGGCGTTGACGGATGTCGGCTGGCACATGTCGGGCGAAGTGATCCTGATGACGCTTGTCGGCGGCATTGGCACATTCTTCGGACCGCTGGTGGGCGCGCTCGTCATCGTCGCCTTGCAAAACTACATCGCCGGCTACGCCATTCCGATTTCGGTCGTCACCGGCACCATCTTCGTCGCCTGCGTTCTCGTCTTCCGCCGCGGTATCATCGGTGAAATTCTGTATCGCATAAGCAAGAACCGTAAAGGCTGACGGTCAGTGAAATCGGCGGGCAGGTTTATCCCGCCGATTTTTCCACGGCTGCCCGGACCACTCTGGCGGGAGCTATGGGTTCCATTCCCAAAGCCTCGGCGGCGGTCGCCTGCGCCTGTTTGGCCCGTCGCCAACCATCTCGATCGGTCATGCGCGCCAAGTAGTCCTGTACGGAAAGCGGCAGATCCGCATCGATCCCCAAGTCCTCGGCGAGCGAAAGCGCGTAGGTGACGCATATGTCGGCCATGGTGAAACGGCCGGCGCAGAGAAACTGCTGGTTCTCCAAAGTCGAGACCAGCAGTTTGAGCCTGCCGAAAAACCAGCGCCGGTAGTCTTCGGCCACCTGTGGCTGCCGCCGCGCTCCGTCTTCGAGATAGGAATAACGCAGATAGACGGTCTGTGGGAATGTGAGCGTGGTATCGGCGTGATGCAGCCAATTAAGGTAGGCTTCTCGACCCGGGTGTCCGACCCCGACGCCCAGATCTGATTGAGGCCGCTGCTCGGCAAGCCATTCGCAGATGGCGGAGGATTCTGTCATCGTCCCCTGTCCCGTTTCCAGCACCGGCACGGTCCCAAGCGGGTTGACCGTGAAAATCCGCTTGTCGACAACACGGGGCGGAAAGTCGAGAAGCACCAGCTCGTACTTCATCTCCAACTCTTCGAGCGCCCAAAGCGCGCGAAACGATCGCGCATCGAAGCAATGCCATAACTTCACGAAAACCTCCCCCAAAACAATCGTAGCCAGCTGACAAAAAACTCATTGGTACCTAACTTTACATGCGAGTATCAATGCGCTACCTGTCAGTAAAGATCAAGGAGGAGTTGGTCGAGATGTCAGTTCACATGTCGAAGTTAAATCTTGGCTTGAACAGGGAGGGCTGCCGGTCATGACCGTTCTGGACGCCGCTCCCCCCAGCAAGACCAAGGAAACCAAAGCCAACCGGGATGCACATCTCGCGCTGCTGAACAATGTCAGAGCGCTCGAGACGAAGGTTGTCGAAAACTCCGCAAGGGCCACGGCCCGCATGCGCAAGCGCGGACAATTGCTGCCCCGCGAACGCGTTTCGCTCCTTCTCGACCGCAACACCGAATTTCTCGAACTATCCACCTTGTGCGGCATCGGCATGCATGATGACGACGGCGTCGACAAGATCCTCGGCGCGGGCGTAATCGCCGGCATCGGCGAGATTTCCGGTCGGCGGGTGATGGTCATGGCCAATGATGCAGGCATCGCTGGCGGGGCCATGCATCCCATGGGCATCCAGAAGATCGTCCGGGCGCAGGAAATCGCCCTGAAAAACCGGCTGCCTTACATTCAACTGGTGGAAAGCGCCGGAGCCAATCTGGCGCTCCAGGCCGAGCTTTTCGTCGAGGGCGGCAAGCAGTTCGCCAATCTTGCCCGGCTTTCCGCTGCAGGCATACCGGTGATCGCCGTCGTTCACGGCTCGTCTACGGCGGGCGGAGCCTATCAGCCTGGCATGTCGGACTATGTGATCACGGTGCGCGGTCGCTCCAAGATCTTTCTGGCCGGGCCGCCGCTGCTGCGTGCAGCCACTGGCGAAATCGCCGAGGACGAGGTGCTGGGCGGCGCGGAAATGCATGCCCATATCACCGGCCTCGCAGAATACATGGCGGAAAACGATCGTGATGCGCTGCGGCTGGCGCGCGAACTGGTGATGACGGTCGTACCGGAAGTGTCCATCGCGCCGAAAATCGCTGCTCTGCCCCTTCGTCCGGGCGACGATATCTTCGCCATCGCGCCGACGGATTATCGCGAACCCTATGATCTGCGTCAGGTCATCGCCCGGGTCGTCGACGGATCGAACTTCCTGGAATTCAAAGCCGGGTTTGGGATCGCCACCTTGTGCGGCCATGCTTCCATCGGAGGGCATGAGATCGGGATTATCGGCAATAATGGTCCGATTGATTCCGCCGGCGCCAACAAGGCGGCGCATTTCATCCAGTCTTGCTGCCAGTCCGGCACGCCGATCGTCTTCTTGCAGAACACCACCGGCTTCATGGTCGGCACGGATGCGGAAGCCTCGGGCATCGTCAAGCATGGGTCGAAGCTCATCCAGGCGGTGACCAACGCCACCGTTCCGAAGCTGACCATCCAGATGGGCGGCGCGTTCGGGGCAGGGGCCTACGCCATGTGCGGCCGGGCGTTCGATCCTAGGTTCATCTTTTCCTGGCCCACCAACAGGCTTGCCGTCATGGGTGGCGAGCAGGCTGCCAAGGTCATGACCATCGTTGCGGAAGATTCCGCGCGTGCGCGCGGAATCGAACCGGATTATCCGACGATGGAGGCCAAAGCCGCCGCGATCCGCGCCAGCTACGACCGGGAGTCCACCGCCCTGTTCGCCACCGCGCGTCTCTGGGACGATGGCATCATCGACCCTCGCGATACCCGCGCCGTGCTGCTCCACTGCCTCGAAACCATCGCCATCGGCCAGACGCGGACGCTCAACCCGTCGACCTTCGGTACGGCGAGGTACTGATCATGGAGAAGAACTCGGTGTCCCCGATCCGGGAAACCCGGCAGGGGTTCGTCCTGACTATCACGCTTGACGATCCCGATCGGCGCAATGCTTTGTCGGACGCCATGGTCGCGGCCCTCATGGAGGCGTTAGATCGGGCGGCGAAGGATACCAGCCTTCGGGCCGTCGTCCTGCGCGGAGAAGGAAGCGCATTCTGTGCAGGCGCGGATCTCGGAGCGACAATCGATCGTCTTGATGGCAGCGACGAAGGATACGCTGCCATCAAGCGGGTGAATTCGGAAGCCGGAGCATTGTTCGCCCGTCTCGCCGAACTGCCGCTGTGCACCTTCGCGGTCGTTCACGGACCGGCCATGGGCGGAGGCTTCGGGCTGGCCGCCTGCGCCGATGTCGTACTGGCGACGCCCGACGCGCGCTTTTCCCTGTCGGAAACCACCCTCGGCCTGCTGCCGGGACAGATTTCGCCTTATGTCGCGGCGCGATGCGGAGCCCGCAACGCGACCCGGCTTGCCCTGACTGCGGCCCGTATCGATGGCGAAGGAGCAAGACAGGTAGGCATCGTCGACGAACTTTGCGACACCATGGAGGTTTTGGAGACGCGGCTGGCGGAGATGCTGAAAGGAGTTGGCCGTTGTGCCCGGCAAGCCAATGCGGAGACAAAGGCTCTGTTTCGAAGCCTGGCGCTGCCGGTCTCCGGCGATTTCCGCGATCGGGCCGCATCGGCCTTTCTCGCGAGACTTGAACATGCGGAAGGGCGGGAGGGCGTGACCGCATTCATCGCGAAACGACGCCCCAACTGGGTGGAGCAGCCATGACCAAAATGAGTGACATGCAGAAATTCGACCGTATCCTGATCGCCAACCGAGGCGAAATCGCCTGCCGAATCATCAAGACGGCGCGCGCCATGGGCTTTTCCACTGTCGCCATATGCAGCGAAGCCGATAAGGCGGCGCGGCACGTGATGATGGCCGACGCCGCAGTGGAGATCGGACCGGCTCCGGTCAGCAAGTCCTATCTGAAGATCGACGCCGTGCTCGACGCCGCCAGGAAAAGCGGCGCACAGGCGGTGCATCCCGGCTACGGCTTCCTGTCGGAAAACGCCGCTTTCGCCGACGCCTGCGCCGAAGCGGGACTGGTCTTCATCGGTCCATCGCCCGAGGCCATGCGGGCAATGGGCGACAAGGCGATCGCCAAACGCCGCATGATCGAAGCCGGCGTGCCTTGCGTTCCCGGATATCAGGGAGATGATCAGGAGCCGGCGACATTCGTCGCGGAAGCCGATCGCATTGGCTATCCCGTCATGGTGAAGGCGGCGGCGGGTGGCGGCGGACGCGGCATGCGCCTCGTCCACGAACCTGCCGATCTGCTCGCGGCTCTGAAAGCCGCCCGATCGGAAGCGCAGAACGCCTTCGGTGACGGAACGCTGCTGATCGAGAAGGCGGTCATCGAGCCGCGCCATATCGAGATACAGGTTTTCGGCGATCACCACGGTAACGTCATCCATCTGGGCGAGCGCGATTGCTCGATCCAACGGCGTCACCAGAAGGTGGTCGAGGAATCGCCATCTCCGGCCGTCGATCCCGATTTGCGCAGCCGGATGGGCGAGGCGGCCGTGCAGGCGGCGCGCGCCATCAACTATGTCGGCGCGGGAACCGTCGAGTTTCTCCTCGATGCTTCGGGCGCCTTCTACTTCCTGGAAATGAACACCCGTCTTCAGGTCGAACATCCCGTGACCGAACTGGTGACGGGTCTCGATTTAGTCGCCATGCAGCTCGACGTGGCGGCCGGCGGTGTCCTGCCTCTCCGTCAGGAAGATGTCCGTATGACCGGGCATGCCATCGAAGTGCGGCTTTACGCCGAAGATCCGGCCAAGGGCTTCCTTCCGCAGACCGGCGAGATTTTCCTCTGGCAGCCCTCGACCATGCCGGGCGTGCGCACCGATCACGGCTTGAAGGCGCGTGACCGCGTCTCGCCCTTCTACGACCCCATGGTCGCCAAGATCATCGCCCATGGCGAGGAGCGCGAAGTTGCCCGCCGACGGCTGATGACGGGACTTTCAGACACGGTTCTGTTCGGCGTCACCAGCAACAAGTCTTTCCTTCTGGACGTACTGGCAGATCAGGAGTTCGTTTCCGGCGCCGCAACCACCGCCTTCATAGGCCGTCGTTTCCCCGATGGCTGGAAGGACGATCAGATATCGAGCGATGTTCTGGCCGTCGCCGCGGTCCTGTTCTGCGGAGCAGGCGAAGCGCCGGTATTGCGCCCATCCTGGCTCGGCGCCGCGTTGACATTGCGGGTCGGTGATACCGACCATGGTGTGAACGCCCGTGC
>JBKBXP010000168.1:0-7136 GCA_046314035.1 Pseudorhizobium sp.
TGCAGACGGAAGGCATCGACTGCAACCTGACGCTGCTCTTCTCCAAGGCCCAGGCGATTGCCTGCGCGGACGCAAAAGCCTTCCTGATCTCGCCCTTCGTCGGCCGCATCCTCGACTGGTACAAGAAGTCGACCGGCCAGGAATACACCTCGGAAACCGATCCGGGCGTCGTTTCGGTGCGCGATATCTACAACTACTACAAGGCCAACGGCATCGAGACGATCGTCATGGGCGCCTCCTTCCGCAACGTCGGCGAGATTGAAGCGCTCGCCGGCTGCGACCGTTTGACGATCAGCCCGGCGCTGCTCGACGAGCTGGACAAGGACCACGGCACGCTGGAGCGCAAGCTCTCGCCCGACAACATCACCGAGGATGCCTTCTTCCCGATCGACGAGAAGAAGTTCCGCTGGATGCTCAACGAGGACGCCATGGCGACCGAGAAGCTGTCGCAAGGCATCCGCTCCTTCGCCAAGGACCTTCTCGGACTGCGCGAGATGGTGAAGAAGGAACTGGCCGCGGCCTGAGGCCTGCCGAGCATTTCACACAATCAAGCAAGGCCCGCCGCTCCGGTGGGCCTTTTTTGCGGCATCATCGCCCACGTGCGCGTTCCATCATTTCTCGTAGTGGAAGCGGCACTGGATGATCTCCAGTTGCTGGCCGCTTCCTTTGCCCGAGACCCGATACACCAGTCTGTGCTCTCCGAGAATGCGCCGCGACCAGAAGCCGGACAGGTCTCCCTTCAGCGGTTCGGGTTTTCCCAGCCCCTTGAATGGTGATCTCTTCATATCCCTGATCAGGGCGTTGATCTTCTCCACCATGGAGGGATCGACGTTCTGCCAGTGTTCGTAGTCTTCCCAGGAATAGCCCGTCCAGAGCAGGTTCATGTCAGAGGGTCGGGTCTTTTTCGATCAGTTCACCTCTGCGAAGCTGCCCCATGCTCTCGCGCAACCGCTCGGAGTTCGCCGGCGTGGACAGAAGATGCAGCGTTTCCTGCATGCTCTCGTATTCGCCCTCAGCGATCAGAACCAACGCCTCCGAGCCCTGACGGGTGACGAGCAATGGAGCGCGTGAGGCGATCACCTTGTCGAAGTAACTCGCGATGTTCTGTCTGAATTCGGTCAAGCGGACATGGGCCAAACTGCTTCTCCTTCTCCGGAACGTACGTATATATGTACGGATCGAGCAGGAGATGTCAATTTGAGCTTCAGGCGGCGGCAGGCTTGCCCCGGTTCGAGATCATCGTCTTCACGAAGGCGAGGATGAAGATCGCCGTCATTACCAGAACGATCGTCGGCGCGGGTGCGCTGTCGATGAGGAAGCTCGCGTAGATGCCGGTCACCGTCGAGCCGAGCGCGATGGCGATGGCGACGAGCAGCATGCTTTCGAAGCGTTTCGTCAGCAGGAAGGCGATGGCGCCGGGGGCGACGACGAAGGCAATCGCCAGGATGATGCCGACGGCCTTCAGTGCGCCGACCACCGTCAGCGACAGCACCGCCAGCAGACCGTAGTGCAGCAGCCGCGTCGGCAGGCCGATGGCCTTGGCGTGCTGTTCGTCGAAGGCCTGCACGAGGAGGTCCTTGCGCAGAACGACGAGAAAGGTGAGGGCCGCGAGTGCGATCAGCCCGGTCTCCAGGAGGTCGCGCGGCAGGATGCCGAGCATGTCGCCGAACAGGATATGGTCCAGATGCACATCGCTCTGCACCTTCACGTAGAGAACGAGGCCCAGCCCGAACATGCCGGAGAAGACGATGCCCAGCACCGTGTCTTCCTTGATGCGGCTGTTTTCCTTGAGGAAACCTGCCGCGAGCGCGCAGAACATGCCGGCTGCGAAGGCGCCGATGGCGAGCGGGATGGAGAAGATGTAGGCGAGAACGATGCCGGGGAAGACGGCATGGGACACGGCATCGCCCATCAGCGACCAGCCCTTGAGGACCAGGAAGCAGGAGAGGATGGCCATGGGGGCCGCAATCATCAGGGTCACCAGGAAGGCGCGCTGCATGAAGTCGATCTGGAACGGCAGGATCAGAAGCTGAAGGGTCTCACTCATGCCGTCTCCTCCAGCGTCCGGCGCAGGCGCCGGCGGGCGGCCAGCATGCCGTGCTTGGGCGCAAACACGAAGGCGGCGAGGAAGATCAGCGTCTGCAGCACGACGATGATGCCGCCGGTGGCGCCGTCGAGGAAGTAGCTCAGATAGGCGCCGACGAAGCTCGTTCCCGCGCCGATGAGGAGCCCGAGGACGATGACGCGGCCGAAGCGGTCGGTCAACAGATAGCCGGTGGCGCCGGGCGTTACCACCATGGCGACGACCAGGAAGGCGCCTACCGTCTGCAGGGCGGCGACGGTCGAGGCGGCCAGTAGGGTGAAGAACAGCACCTTCAGGAGGTCGGGCTTCAGGCCGATCGAGCGGGCATGGTTCTCGTCGAAGAAGGCGACCATCAGGTCCTTCCACTTCAGCGTCAGGATCACCAGGCTGACGCCGCCGATGATGACGAGCTGCAGCGTGTCGCTCGGGGTGATGGCGAGGATATTGCCGAGCACGATGGTCTGGATGTTCACCGAGGTCGGCGACAGCGACACCATGAAGAGGCCGAGCCCGAAGAAGGAGGTGAAGATCAGGCCGATGATGGCGTCTTCCTTCAGCCGGGTGCGCTGGTTGAGAAACAGCATGGCGCCGGCGGCCAGTCCTCCGGAGACGAAGGCGCCGAGCGCGAAGGGGAGGCCGAGCATATAGGCGCCGGCGACGCCCGGGACGATGGAGTGGGAGAGCGCGTCGCCGATCAGCGACCAGCCTTTCAGCATCAGGTAGGCGGAGAGAAAGCCGCAGACGCCACCCACGAGCGCGCTGACCCAGATCGCGTTGAGCATGTAGCCGTAGGTGAAGGGCTCAAGAAGCGTCTGGAGCACCGACGGTCTCCTTCTTCTTGCGGCTGCCATTGCCATAGGTCACGAAGGGCCGTTCGTCGTCGGTGATGACGCGCACGTGGCGAGCGTCCTCGTCGTCGTGCAGGTCTGTGCCGCCGAGGATGAAGTGGCGCAGCACGCCGCCGAAGGCCTTCTCGAGGTTCTCCTCGTTGAAGGTGTCCTCCGTCTTGCCATAGGCAATCACGGTCCCCTTGACGAAGACGGTGCGGTCGCAGAAATCCGGCACGCTGCCCAGGTTGTGGGTGGACACCAGCATGACCCGGCCTTCGTCGCGCAGGCTGCGCAGGAGATCGACGATCTGCTCCTCGGTCGTCACGTCGACGCCGGTGAAGGGTTCGTCGAGCAGGATGAGCTGGCCTTCCTGCGCGAGCGCGCGGGCGAGGAAGACGCGCTTGCGCTGGCCGCCGGAGAGTTCGCCGATCTGCCGCTTGCGGAACTCCGTCATGCTGACCCGTTCCAGCGCCTGCGCCACCATCTCGTGGTCGCGGCGGGAGGGAATGCGCAGGAAATTCATGTGGCCGTAGCGGCCCATCATCACGACGTCCTCGACCAGCACCGGGAAATTCCAGTCGACCTCTTCGGCCTGCGGCACATAGGCCACCAGGTTCTGGCGCAGCGCCTCGCGGGCCGGCATGCCGAGGATCTCGACGGAGCCTTCAGTCAGCGGCACGAAGCCCATGATCGCCTTGAAGAGGGTTGACTTGCCGGCGCCATTGACGCCGACAAGTCCGGTGATCGTTCCTTTGGGGACGGTGAAGCTTGCGTGTCGCAGCGCTGTCAGACCATTGCGATAGGCCACCGTGATGTCGTTGACCGCAAGGCCGTCCGCCAGCGGCTTCACCTTTCCCA
The DNA here is from genome assembly GCA_046314035.1 of Pseudorhizobium sp. Taxonomy (GTDB): domain Bacteria; phylum Pseudomonadota; class Alphaproteobacteria; order Rhizobiales; family Rhizobiaceae; genus Neorhizobium. Next base: position 3,772 of record JBKBXP010000168.1, read on the forward strand.
TGATCATCCCGCCAGACCTTCGGCAATCGTCTTGGCGGTCACGCTGAGAAGGTCCAGGTAGGTCGGGACTGCGCCGCCCTCTTCGCTGAGGGAGTCGACATAGAGCACGCCGCCATATCGGGCACCGGTTTCGCGGGCCACCTGCTCGGCCGGATCAGCCGAGACGGTGCTCTCGCTGAAGATCACGGCAATGTCGTTCTCGTTCATCGCGTCGATGACAGCCCTGACCTGCTGTGGGGTTCCCTGGCTGTCGGCGTTGACCGGCCAGAGATAGAGCTCCTTCAGTCCGAAATCACGCGCCAGATAGGAAAAGGCGCCTTCGCTCGTGACCAGCCAGCGCTTCTCCTCGGGGAGATCGGCGAGGGCGGCGCGGATCGGCTCGATCTCCGCGCGAATCTCGTCGCTATAGGCTTTGGCGTTCGTCGCGTAGATCTCGGCATTGTCCGGGTCGATCTCGGTCAGGCCCTTGCGGATGTTTTCCACGTAGATGATCGCATTCGCCGGCGACATCCAGGCATGCGGATTGGGCTTGCCCTCGTAGGAACCGCCGGCGATCGACATCGGCTCGACGCCGTCCGATACGGTCACGCTCGGCACGTCGCCCAGATTGGCGAGGAACTTTTCGAACCACAGCTCCAGGTTCAACCCGTTGCGCAGCACGAGGTCCGCATCGCGAGCACGCAGGATGTCTCGGGGGGTGGGCTGGTAGTTGTGGATTTCCGAGCCCGGCTTGGTGATGCTTTCCACTTCGGCGGCGTCGCCTGCGACATTGCGGGCCATGTCGGCGATGATGGTGAAGGTGGTGACCACCTTCGGCTTCTCCTGCGCCATTGCCGCGGCTGGAGACACCAGCATTGCCGCAGCGAGAAATAAGCCCAGCCTGGAGAGAAGTGCCGCCATGAGTGGATCCTTGTTGCAATTCATTCGCAATCTAACTTAGCGACCGATTGATAGATGTCAACGCTATTGCAAATCATTCGCAAAAGAAGAGTCTTGGTCGAAACGACGAAGTCTTAAAAGTTTCTCAAGGAGAATGAGCGACGGTGGGCTTCGCATTCCATCAAGTGCTGCGTGAAGTGGGGTTGCATGTCGGAGTTTGACGCGTGAAGGGTTTCAAGATCCGGCTGTCTCGGAAACTTCTTCTGATCATCGGCAGTGTAACCATACTCGGCGGCGGCAGCGGCGTCGCGGCGGTCTATATCGGTGCCGACAGATTGCTCGGCCCGTCCTATTCCTCCCTCAACGGCCTGGAATGCACGACGGTTGCGACCGTGAAGATCAAGAAGGCGGATCGCTACTGGATCCGGAAATACGTCACCACCAATGAACCCGGCGACGGGATGTCGCGACTGAAGACAGCGCTACGCGTGGCGCGCACCGTCCAGGCGGCGGAGCATTCCGATCTCGTCCAGGTGACGGTGCTCGATGCTGCCGGGCCCACCGAGCGCTCGAAGATGCGCGGACGCGCCATCGGCGCGCAGGTCGTCTATATCCCCGATCTCGCCAAGGCCCCCGAGGGTTCACCAGCCCAGCCGATCAAGGCCTATTACGTCGACGGCATGGCCAACGACACCGGCGACTTCTGGGGCCTGCGGATCGATCTGCCGCTGGAGGATGCCGAATACCTCTCGACGAAACTGACCGATAGTGCCGACTGCCTCGAACCCCTCGTCGAGGGGGAAGGCGCGCCCGGCGCTGCCGCGGGTCATGGCAAGGCGAAGGGCGATGAGAAGGCTGCCGATCACGGCAAGGGTGAGGATGGCGGTGGTGAGGAGCACGGTGCCGAACCTGCCGCGGAAGATCACGGCGAGGAAACGCCGGTCGCCGAGCATGAGGGCGGTGAGAAGACCGGCTGGATGGCTTCGCTGATGGGTATGGTCGGCCTCGGTGGCGGCGAGGGCGAGGCCCATGAAGCGGCTCCGGAAGCAGGTCACGAGCCGCCCGCCGAAGACGCACTCACTGCGGGGCACGGTGCCGAGAGTGAGAAGGACACAACTGCCCATGCGCCGGCGGCGGATGCTGCAGCCCATGAGACTAAACCTCCGGCAGAGGGCGTTGCCGCCCATCCAACGGAAGAGACAGCGCCCGTCGAGGACGAAGGCTGGTTCACGGCCGTGAAGACCATGGTCGGTCTCGGAGAGACGGCGGAAGAAGCGACCGCCGATCAGGTCACGCCGGCCCATGAGGATGTGCCGGTTGCTGCCGAGGCGGCTCATGCCGAGCCCATGGCGGAGGCGCCAGCCGCGGATGCACCGCCGGCGAAGGCCGACGAGCATGGTGCGGCCTGGCTTGCCAAGATGCGTGCCCAGCCGCTGGCGCCAGCGGCCGATAGTCCCGCCGCTGCGAGCGGATCGGAAGAGGGCCATCCGCCTGCGGGTGGCGACGATCATTCCGCGATCAAGACGCCGGCTGATGGTGATAGCGTTCAACATGCCGAAGCCTCGCATGCGCCGGTTGTCGCCGAAGAGGATGACCCGGAAAAACACCGCAGGAAACCCGACGCATCTGCCGCGACGCATTGATCTTGGCGGGTGAGCACCGCCAGGCGATGCTCACCTTTCAGATATCAGCCGGTGGGCCTTGCCGCGGCTGCCGCCAGTTGAAGTGTCTTGCGTGGCTCGTTCGCGATCAGCCGCCGCAGATCGCTTGCCTCGGCCTTCAGAAAACCTGCCGCCGATGCGGAATAGATCGACATCAGCATGGCCGGCTGGAAGGGCAGCAGGGGTGGCACCGTCAGGCGGTCGCGCGCGGCGGTCAAGGTTTCAGGTGAGTACTCGACGCCGAGTTCCCGCGCCAGATCGGCAATGGTGAAGCCGTCTTCGCCTGCGAGTTCATAGATAACCCCGGCATGCGACGCAGGATCGGAGAGGACTGTGACTGCCGCATCGGCGAGATCCTCGCGCGCCACGGCCGAGATCGAGCTGCTGCCGAAGGGCGCCCGGATGACGCCATCCACGGGCGCCGCAAGGCTGCCGATCAGTTCGGCGTAGAGCCCGTTGCGCAGGATGGTCCATGCCATCCCGCTCTGCTGCAGGCGCCGCTCGGTCCAGCGATGTGCCAGTGCGAAGCCGAGGTGGTCGCCGGTGCCGGTGAGGCTGGTGTAGACGACATGGCCGACGCCCTGACGCCTCGCCGCGGCAATGACCGCGCCATGGCGGGCGATGACGACGTCATCTTCAGCATAGCCGGCCGAGACAAGCATCAATGTCCCGACGCCGCTGAAATCGAGGGAGCCGGGGTCGTCGAAATCGATCCTTCGCTGTGCCGGCTGTCCGTCGGCTACCTGCCGGCTGCCGGTGACGAAATCCAGTCCGGCCGCTGCGGCCTTCTGCGAAACGAGAGTGGAGAGGTGGCCGGAGCCTCCG
>JBKBXP010000169.1:0-6998 GCA_046314035.1 Pseudorhizobium sp.
CGCCGTGCGCCGCGCACCAGTCCTACGTTCTCCAGGTGTATGTCCGGGCCCTGCTCATCCTGCAGCATGCTTGCTCCTCCTCTCGTCTTGTCCCCACGTGCCGATGACAGCCAGGATCAGGCAAACGGCGCCGAGGATGAGGGCGAGGCCATCGGCATCGGCGGTCCGGTAGCTCGACAGACGGCTGTACAGCAGCCAGGGCAAGGTGGCGAAATCGCTGGAGCCAAACAGCGCGACGGCGCCGAGGTCACCGAGCGACAGAGCCATGGCGAAGGAGAGTGCGAGGGCTGCGGGCTTCATCAGGATCGGGCGATCTATGTGCCACAGCTTCCGGAAACCCGAGATGCCAAGGCTTGCCGCCAGCCGCCCCGTTCGCAGGCGGTGTGCTTCCATGGCCGGTTCGAGGACGCGCACGACAAAGGGGAGCGCCATCAGGGCGTTGATCGCCACGACCAGGACCGGCGCGAAGCGACTCACGTCGCCCCATGGGCGCAGCAGCAGGAACCACCCCGTCCCGAGAACGATCGGCGGGACAAGCAGGACCAGGGACGAGGTGGCGCCGAGAAGGCGCCCATAAACCGCAGCTGCGGCGCCAGCGTCCGGGCCGTCGGCGACCGTGAGGCGCCCGCCGATGATCGCCATTGCCATCAACACTGCGAGCAATCCCGACGCGAGGGCAATCGCCACGCTTGTTGAGGCCGCCTTCGTGAACGCCGTGCTGGTCATCAGTCCAGCGAGATCCGCCTTCAGCCCTGCCGATATGATCGCGATCAGAGGCAGCAGGAGAAAAGCAGCGGCGACGGCGATCCATGCCGTATCCCAGAGGCGCTTTCCAAGGGTGTGGCCATCGAAGCGCGGGCTTGCCCCGCCGAGCGTCGTTACCGCCTCCTCCGGTGGGCGCATCACCGCCAGAACCGCCAGGACCAGAGCGGTCAGCGCGATCTGCAGGAGCGAGAGAGCAATTGCCCGCGACGGGTCAAAGTCGAAGCGCAGCGACTGGTAGATGGCGACTTCGAGCGTCGTTGCCGCAGGCCCCCCGCCCAGCACCAACACAATGGTGAAGCTGGTCACGCACAGCATGAAGATGAGGCCCGCGATGCCTGGCATAACCTTCAGCAGGGCCGGCCACTCCACGAAGCGGAAGACCGGGACCGAGCGCATGCCGAGACTGGCGGCAAGCAACCAGGATTCGCGTGGTTGACGCTCGAGTGCCGCGACCATCAGCCGGCAGGCGAGCGGGAGGTTGAAGAACACATGCGCCAGCAGGATACCACCCAGTCCGTAGATGCTGACCGGCGCACTGCCGCCCAGCGAGAGCAACAGGCCGTTTGCCCACCCTTGTCGGCCCCAGACGGCAATCAGGCCCAGCGCCACCACCAGAACCGGCAAGCCCATCGGCAGCGCCATGAGTCTCAGAACCCAGAGGCGCCCCGGAAAATGCGAGCGGCGCGCCAAGGCAAGAGCCACGGGCACGGCAAGCCCTGTCGAAAGCAGCGTCGAGAGGGCCGCCTGCAGCAGCGTGAACTGCAGGATGCGGAAGGTATAGGCCGTGAACAGGCGCCCGTCAGCGGCTGCGGGCTGGATCGCCAGAAGCGCAATCAACGCCAGGGCGATGAAGAGTGCGATTGCCGACACGGCAGCGGCGCTGCCGAAAAATACCCATCGGCGCTCCCGCCGTGTCAACATCATGGCTGTCGCCTCACGCCGATGTCACCGTGCGCTCATCGCTGTCAGCCATTCATCGATCCAAGCCTGTCGATTGACGGCGACCTCTTCGGCATCTATCAGCAGGGTCTTCTGCGGCTTCACCAGCCTGTCGAAAGCCTCTGGGAGGGGCTCCGAGGTCGGTGCTGCGGGCAGCATCCAGTTCGTTGTCGGGATGATGTTCTGGAAGGCAGGCGTGATCATAAAGGCGAGAAAACGCCGCGCCAGCTCCTGATTCTCGGAGGTCGCCAGCAGTCCGGCCAGTTCGATCTGGATGTAGTGACCTTCGGAGAAGGCGGCGGCCTGATATCTCTCCGTTTCCTCCGCCACCATGTGATAGGCCGGGGAGGTGGTGTAGGAGAGAACCATCGGCACTTCGCCCTTGGTGAACAGCCCGTAGGACTCTGACCACCCGGGGGTAACCGTCAAGATCCTGCTCCGAAGCTTCGTCCAGGCGGCCGGGGCGTCGTCGCCGTAGACCGATTTGATCCAGAGAAGCAGTCCGAGCCCCGGTGTCGAGGTGCGCGGGTCCTGGATGACGATCTTCTGCGACGGATCACCGTCCACCAGCTCCTTGAGGCTTTTGGGCGGCGTCGGCATCGCTTGCGTGTCGTAGACCACGGCAAAATGACCATAGTCGTAGCGGATGAAGACGTCATCCTGATAGCCGCCTGGAACCTCGATGGCGCCCGTGTCCAAGCCATGCGGCCCGAAGAGGCCGGTAGCCTTGGCCTCCGGCGCCAGGTTGGTATCAAGACCGAGCACGATGTCGGCCTCCGTCGTCTCGCCTTCCAGCTTCAGCCGGGAGAGCAGAGCCACGCCATCTGCTACGCTGACGAAGTCGATGGTGCAGGCGCAGGTCTTCTCGAACTCTTCTTTTACCCTGGGGCCCGGGCCCCATTCAGCGGTAAAGCTTTCGTAGGTGTAGATCGTCAGCGGCTTCTCCTGCGCCAGGGCAGGGGACGCGACGGCAAACGTCGACAACAGGCACAGGAGTGGAAGGATCTTCGACATGGACGCATCCTTGTTCAACGAAAGGAACAGGCGTCGATCAGAAGCCGTCTAATCCCTCCGCCGGTATCAACCGGATCAGGTTCCGCGGGTTGGCAAAGCCTCTCAGCCGCAGATGCGGCACCCCGTTAGAGCTTCCGAAGGTGTATCGGTCAGCGCGATCCTTGGCAAGGCAGTCGCGCTGGGTCGAAGTTTAGTGAGGGCGCTGGAAAACGTGGAGCTCACGCGGCTGCGAGGCGATGCCGCCCGTGCGTAGTGCAACGGCATAGTCGATGGACTGCTCCACGACATGCGGCATCACGGGCTTGGTAAGAACGCCAAGAACGCCGGTCTCCACCTGATTCACCTCTTCCGGATTGGCGGTCATGTAGATCACCGTCAGGCCATAGGTCTCGGCAAGTTCGCGCCCGAGATCGGGACCCGTCCTTCCGTCGGAGAGATTGACGTCCACCAGGGCAATGTCTGCGGTCTGAGCAAGCGCCAGAGCATGGCTGCGGCCACTGGCAAAGCCGGCGATCTGCAGACCCATCGCTTCGATGGTTTCGCCTACGTCGAGCGCGATCAGGAACTCGTCTTCAACGATCAGCACACGGTGATGCGCCGTTTGCCGATCCAGCCGACCACTCGGTACACTTGCCAGCATTGGAGTTCTCCTAGGGTTCGGTATCTTGCCAGCGCCGCTCCTGGGTCTGTCCCAGATCGACACTGACAACCGAACGAAGGTCTAGGAGGATTGTTCCGCTGCCTCGCAACGGCAGTGCGTTAGCTGGTTGTTATGGCTAATGGCTGGTTAACGGCTCAGCCCTGCAGTTCCTCGCGCAGCATCTCGAGCTCCAGCCATTCCTCCTCCATCCGCGTCAGGCTCTGGCGCAGCGTCTCCGTCTCCCCGGCAAGCCTGTTGAAGGTCGCCGGATCCTTGCTGAAGAGCTGGGGGTCGGCCATCTTCTGTTCTCGCGCGGCAATATCGGCTTCCGCCTTCGCCATCTCCTTGGGAAGGTTCTCGAGCGCGAACTTCTGCTTGAAGGACAGCTTGGCCTTGTTCTTGGGAGCCTCCGCTGCGGTCCCGGCCGTAGCCGCCTTCGACTTCTCCTGCTTCTCGGCGCGCCGCCGCTCTTCCTGCGCGCCGCGGCGCTGGGCCAGCATGTCGGTGTAGCCGCCGGCATATTCGATCCAGCGGCCGTCGGGGGCGTCCGGGGTGGCCGGCGCTATGGTCGAGGTCACCGTGCGGTCGAGGAAGTCGCGATCGTGGCTCACGAGGATGACGGTGCCGTTGAAGCCGGAGACGATCTCCTGCAGAAGGTCGAGCGTCTCGATGTCGAGGTCGTTGGTCGGCTCGTCGAGGATCAAGAGGTTCGAGGGACGCGCCATGATCCGCGCCAGCATCAGCCGGGCACGCTCGCCGCCGGAGAGGTTCTTGATCGGGGTGCGGATCTGCTCCGGCTGGAACAGGAAGTCCTTCATGTAACCCGCGACGTGGCGCTGTTCGCCGTTGACGAGAAGCGTCTCGCCGCGTCCGTCCGTCAGATACTGGGACAGCGTCTCTTCCGGGTCGAGATCCTCGCGCTTCTGGTCGAGCGTGGCGATCTCGAGATTGGTGCCGAGCTTGACCGTACCGCCGTCCGGCGCAAGCTGTCCGGTCAGCATCTTCAGGAGCGTCGTCTTGCCGGCGCCATTCGGACCGACGAGACCGATGCAATCGCCCCGGTGCACGCGGATGCTGAAGGGCGCGACGATGGTGCGCTCCTCATAGCTCTTGGTGATCTGCTCCGCTTCGATGACCAGCTTGCCGGACTCGCGCCCTTCCGATGCCGTCGCCTGGACGCTGCCCTGGGCGCCCTTGTGGCCACGGTAGTCGGCACGCATCGTCTGCAGGTCGCCCAGGCGGCGCATGTTGCGCTTGCGGCGCGCCGTCACGCCGTAGCGCAGCCAGTGCTCCTCCCGTTCGATCGCCTTGCCCAGCTTGTGCTGCTCCAGTTCCTCCGCCTCCAGCACCTCGTCGCGCCAGGCTTCGAAATGCGAGAAACCGCGGTCGAGGCGCCGTGACACGCCGCGGTCGAGCCAGACCGTGGCGGTCGACACCTTCTCCAGGAAGCGCCGGTCGTGGGAGATGAGCACCAGTGCGCTGCGGGTCTTGCGCAGCTCATCTTCCAGCCACTCGATTGTCGGCAGGTCGAGATGATTGGTGGGCTCGTCGAGCATGAGGATATCGGGTTCGGGCGCCAGGACGCGTGCCAGTGCCGCCCGGCGTGCCTCACCACCGGAGAGCCGGTTGGGTTCCTCTTCACCGCTCAGGCCCAGATGCTCCAGCAGGTAGGTGACGCGATAGGCATCGTCGCCTGGCCCAAGTCCTGCCTCGGCATACGCCTGCACCGTCTGGTAGTCGCCGAAATCCGGTGCCTGCTCGAGATAGCGGATGGTCGCGGACGGATGCCGGAAGACCTCGCCGGATTGTGCCTCGACCATGCCGGCGGCAATCTTCATCATTGTCGACTTGCCGGAGCCATTGCGGCCCACGAGGCAGATGCGGTCGCCGGGCTCCACCTGCAGGTTGGCCCCCGCCAGAAGCAGAGGGCCGCCAAAGCTGAGGAAGATGTCGTCGAGTTTCAGGATCGGGGGTGCCAAGGCTTCAGGCTCCAGTCATGTCATAGGGGCGGGCCAGGATCATCGCCCTGCCGCGATCGACGGACAGGGTGACGGGGCCCTCGGCAACGTTGGATATGGTGCGCGCGGAGCCGAAGGGCAAAGAAAACCTGTCGAGCGGATAGCGGGCATTGGTGATCGTCAGGTTTTCCAGGTCGGAAAATCCGATGACGGAGAACATCGAGCTTTTCGGCACGTCGAGTACTCTGGGCTGTCCGGGCATCAGAGGCATGCCTTCCTCGAGGCCGGATGTCAGAAGCACGTCGATGCCCTGTTCGGCAAGGCGCAGTGCATGGAGAAAATGCTGAAGCGCATGGTCGCTGCGATCGCCGCCCAATGCACCGGCGAGGATCAGCCGCCGGGCGCCCCTCGCCAGGGCCTCTGCGGTGGCGATCTCGCCGTCGGTCTCGTTCTTGGCGGCAGGGAACGGGTGTCGTTCCACCTGTGGCCAGGCCTCCATCAGCGCCGGCGGCGTGGAGTCGAAATCCCCCACCCAGAGCTCCGGTTCCACCCCCAGAGGCTCGGCGTGCCGCATGCCGCCGTCGGCCGCGATGAAGCGGCTCCCGGCCAGCGCATGCTGCAGTCGATCGGTAAGCGTCAGATCCCCGCCGAGCAGGATGGTGAAGGTGGACTTGATCATGGGAAGCCCATATCGCAAAGCCGGGGCCAAGGGAAAGCCGCTTGCGCCTTGGAAACCGAGCTTTTACGTTCCCGGCAACATCCATAGGGGCATCTCATGCAGTTTCAGGGTACGGCGGACTACATCGCGGACAAGGATCTGCTGGTTGCCGTCAATGCGGCCATCCAGCTGGAGCGGCCTTTGCTGGTGAAGGGTGAGCCCGGCACCGGAAAGACGGAACTCGCCCGGCAGATCGCCTCGGCGCTCGGGCTTCAGCTCATCGAATGGAACGTCAAGTCCACCACCAAGGCACAGCAGGGGCTCTACGAGTACGACGCCGTATCGCGGCTGCGCGACAGCCAGCTCGGCGATGCTCGCGTCAACGACGTGGGCAACTACATCCGCCAGGGCAAACTTTGGCAGGCCTTTACGGCGCCTGAGAAGACCGTTTTGCTGATCGACGAGATCGACAAGGCGGACATCGAGTTTCCCAACGACCTGCTGCAGGAACTCGACCGGATGGAGTTCCATGTCTATGAGACCGGCGAGACGGTGAGGGCGAAGGTCCGTCCGGTCGTCATCATCACCTCGAACAACGAGAAGGAGCTTCCGGACGCCTTCCTGCGCCGCTGCTTCTTCCACTATATCCGCTTTCCCGATGCCGAAACCTTGGCACAGATCGTCGAGGTCCATCATCCCGGCATCAAGCAGGCGCTCGTCCGCCAGGCGCTGACGCGCTTCTACGAGATCCGCGAAACGCCGGGCCTGCGCAAGAAGCCATCGACCTCGGAAGCGCTGGACTGGATCCGGCTGCTCGTCTCCGACGACATCGATCCCGCCGATCTTGGCGCCGATGTCAGGACCGCGCTGCCGAAGCTGCACGGCGCCCTCCTGAAGAACGAGCAGGACGTGCACCTCTTCGAGCGCCTGGCCTTCATGGCGCGTCGCGAACGCTAGAGTCCTCTTTTCTTGACCTTTGCGGCTTCAAAGTTTAATTGAACGCTATTCTGTGGTGATTTGGCCG
>JBKBXP010000170.1:0-6941 GCA_046314035.1 Pseudorhizobium sp.
TAGCTGGACAGGGTGATGAACTCCACCTCCGGTGCCAGCCCGACGTCGTGCAGGGCGCGCAGCAGATCGGCGGCGAAGATGAACGATCCCTTGAGGATGGCGATCACGAGCAGGTCGTTGGTCGGTCCCTTGGCAATCTCGGCGGCAATGGCGCGGTTGCGCTCCGCAATGGCATCGGCAGTGTAGAGGGGCTCAATGTTCTTGCCGCGGACAACGGGCATGGGGCTCTCCTGGAAGGTTCCGGAAGGCCGCCGATATCACAATCGGGAGCTCGAAGCATCCTGGGTCGTGAAGGAAAGCTGCAATTGCGGGGTTTTTCCACCGGGGTGCGGCAGGCGCGCCGAGAACCCGTGGCTGTGCCGGCCCTCTATGGCGGAAACGGGCGGCGCAATCACGGTGCTCGCCAGGATCCGCCCGTCCCGCACCAGCTCCGCCCGGACCGCGGGAAGTTGCAGACGATCGCCGCCCCGGTTTTCCACGATCCCGTTGATCAGGAGAACGCGCATGCCGTTCGCGTCCAGGGGCGTGAGCGTGACGTGGGTGAGATCGAGGAGCCTCGTGTCGGCACTCTGGGTCTTCCCCATGAACAGCGAGAAACCGCCAGCTAGGCCGAAGACCACCAGAAAGACCAGCGCGACGACGGCGGAAAACATGTCGGCGGACAGTCGCGACAGCGCCCTCTCGGCTCGCGTCATGAAGGTACGGGACGCGTTCTGGGGCGCTACAGGCCTGATATTGGCCTGACGCGCACCCTGGTTGTCGTGGTCGGCTCTGAAGCGCCGGTCCCGGGCAGCGCTCGCGACTGTGACGAATTCGGCATCGACGACACCTCCGCGTCCCGGCTGGCCGCGCCGCGCATGCCTCACGACAGCTTCGGGTGGCAGGATATCGATGACGGCCATCGTTCTCCCCTCTTCGGGCACGGGTTGCTCGGGACCTTTTCGTCACGATCGTGAAGCAGGTCAGTCTCGGCATTGAATCGAATCTTACTCAGTCGTAAATTCGAATGGTTAATGCTTCGCAAACACGGCCCTCAAAACGACCTATTCGGGTGGCCGTTGCAATTGGCTGCCGCACGACGGATGGTGGCGGCCTGACCATCAGGATTCGGATTTTCCATTGATTCACTTCGAGAATGTCGGCCTCCGTTACGGTATGGGCCCGGAGATCCTCCGGGACATGACGTTCGACATCCCGAAAAAGTCATTCCAGTTCCTCACCGGCCCCTCTGGCGCCGGCAAGACGACGCTGCTGCGTCTTCTGTTTATGTCGCTGCAGCCGACCCGCGGCCTGATCCGCATGTTCGGCCGCGACCTGTCGCAGATCCCGCGCAGCGAGCTGCCCATGTTGCGCCGCCGCGTCGGCATCGTCTTCCAGGACTTCCGGCTGCTCGACCACCTGACGACCTACGAGAACGTCGCCCTGCCGCTGCGTGTCCGCGGCAAGGACGAGACGAGCTATCGCAACGACGTCATCGAGCTTCTGAAATGGGTCGGGCTCGGGGAGCGCATCAATGTTCTGCCGCCCGTCCTTTCGGGTGGCGAAAAGCAGCGTGCTGCGATTGCCCGCGCGCTGATGGACCGGCCGGAGATCCTGCTGGCCGACGAGCCCACCGGCAACGTCGACCCGCCGATGGCGCAGCGCCTCCTCAATCTCTTCCTCGAACTGAACCGGCTGGGGACGGCGGTGGTGATTGCCACCCACGATCTCGGGCTGATGGATCAGGTCAATGCCCGGCGCATGATCCTGACGGAAGGGCGGCTCGATATCTATGAATGAGATCACCCGCATCAACGCCGACAAGAAGGCCGCGCCGCGCCGCGCCGAGATGCGGGTCCGGCCGACCGCACCGATCCTGCCGCCGACCAACATTCAGGGCACCGCCCTGATCGTCGTCATCGCGATCATGGCCTTTCTCGCCTGCCTGACCTTCGGCGCCGTCACCATGGTCAGGGCCACGGCGGCCGGCTGGCAGAGCCAGATCTCCCGCGAGATCACCATCCAGATCAAGCCGACCGAAGGCCTCGACATGGATGCGGCCCTGCAAACCGCCAAGAACCTGGCCTTGAGCTTCGTCGGCACGACGCAGGGCACGATCATGGACGACGCCGCGACGGCCCGGCTTCTGGAGCCCTGGCTCGGTACCGGCCTTGATCTCGAGGAACTGCCGGTCCCGCGTCTCGTCATCGTCACCATCGACGAGCAGAACCCGCCCGATTTCGCCGCCATGCGCGACCTTCTCTCAAAGGAGGTGCCACAGGCCTTCCTCGACGATCATCGCACCTGGGTGGACCGGCTGGTTTCCATGGCCAGCACCACCGTCTGGATCGGCACCGGCGTGCTGGTGCTGGTGTTCACGGCAATGGTGCTGACGGTCGTCTTTGCCACCCGAGGGGTGATCTCCGGCAACCGGCATATCGTCGAGGTGCTGCACTTCGTCGGCGCCGAAAGCTCCTTCGTCGCCCGGGAGTTTCAGAAGCACTTCCTCAAGATCAGCCTGAAGGGGTCGGCAGCCGGCAGCGCCCTTGCAGCCATACTGTTCGCCTTCCTCGGCGCTTGGCAGGCAAGCTCCCGCGCCACCCCGGAAAGCGACCAGGCCATGGCACTGTTCGGAGCCTTTTCGCCGGGTGTCATCGGGTATGTCGGCATTTTCGCCACGATGATCCTCATCGCGCTGCTGACGACGCTGACGGCGCGGCTGACGGTGATGAAGACGATCGACGAGATCGATCTGGTTCGCTCCGACCCGGCCCGATCCGAAGGGCTGCCCGCCTCGTGAGCCGCAGCACGGGCTGCGACGCACAAAGACCTGTTCTCCGTCACTATCTCGGTTTAAGCACTGATTCATGAGCACGACTCGCCCCATCAAGGGAAACGGATCACCCGGCGCACCGCCGCGACGCGGCGTGTCCCGCCAGCTGTTCTCGCGCCGCAGCCGGTTGCGCCGCACACTGCGGCGGCTGGTCATGATCTGCTTCCTGTTGATTGCCGGTGTCTTTGGCGGATTTCTGTGGTTTGCCGATTCCGTCGCCTCACTGAAACCGCCGGAGGGAGTGAAGGCCGATGCGATCGTCGTGCTGACCGGCGGCTATCAGAGGATCGACCAGGCGATGGGCCTATTGCGCGACGGCGCCGGCAAACGCCTGCTGATCTCCGGCGCCCACCCTTCGACGACGCCGGCGCAGATCCGCAAGATGACTCAAGCGCCTTCGGATCTCTTCTCCTGCTGCGTCGACATCGGCTATGACGCGCTCGACACCACCGGCAACGCCAACGAGATCGCCCGCTGGATCCACGACAACGGCTTCAACATCGTGCTCGTCGTCACCAACAACTACCACATCCCGCGCAGCCTGCATGAACTGCGCCGCGTCGACACCGAGACCCGGTTCATTCCTTATCCCGTCGTCAATTCCGATCTCACACGCAAGGCCTGGTTTGCCGATCCGGACGTCCTGCGCACCATGATGTCGGAATACGTCAAGGTCGTAGTCGCCAACGCCCGGGACTGGATCGGCATCGAACGGCCGAGCGGGCTTCGCACCGGCGACAAGGTCTGAAGCGCTTTCAACAGCCGCTTTCGCTCCCCTGCAATCTCGTGTAGGCAGCCTTGTCCACGAGGGAACTCCACATGCTGATGGTTCGGTCCATCCTTTTCAATTTGGCGTTCTATGCCAATCTCATCCTCCAGATGATCGTCCTGACGCCGTTTTACTTCAGCGTGTCGCGCGAGAGGGCCTTTTCGGTTCCGAGGAACTGGGCGCGTTCCAACCATTGGCTGATGAAGACGATCGTCGGCACCACCTTCGAGATCGAGGGGCTGGAAAACATTCCGGAGGGCGGCTGCATCTTCGCCCCGAAGCACCAGTCCTTCTGGGACACCTTTGCGCTCCTGCCCTGGCAGAAGGATCCGGTCTACATCCTCAAGCGTGAGCTCCTGTGGATCCCGCTCTTCGGCTGGTACGTGATGAAACAGCGGATGATCCCCGTCAATCGCGGCGCCCGCGGCAAGGTGATGCTGGAAGTCATGCGCCGCACCAAGATCGAGATGGAGGCCGGGCGCCAGCTGATCATCTATCCGGAGGGCACCCGCCGCCCGCCGGGTGCCGAGCCCGCCTACCGTTATGGTATCGCGCGCATCTACCGGGACATCCAGGTGCCTGTCGTGCCGATCGCCATGCATCCGGGCCTGTTCTGGCCGCGACGCCGCTCCGTGCGCTTCCCCGGCCACTTCAAGGTTCGCATCCTGCCGCCGATCATGCCGGGCCTCGATCCGGATACCTTCTTCGAGACCCTGCAATCGACGCTGGAAAAGGCCAGCGACGATCTGCTGATCGAAACGGTAGAGGCCAATCCGCACCTGCGCCTGCCGCCGACAGCAGTGACGCGCCTGGCGGAACTGCGCGCCGAACGCGTCTAAGGGTTTGCAACAAGGCGTTCGACGCCTTCCAGCCAGTGGTCGCGAATGCCCATCTGCCGCAGATGCGCCACCGTATTGATCACATAGGTCGGATTGGGACCGGATTGTCCGGCGGCCTCGCGCACGATCCGCGCCGCTTCGGGAACGTCGAGCGCACCGGCATATTGCGCATGCGCCCGGTCGACGACATAGCCGACCGCCGTGACCCGTTGCCGGTCGGCAAGCGTGATCGGCAGCAGCCTTTCCTTGTAGACATGCGTCACGAGTTCTCTCGCCCGCAGGTAGTCGAGGACCTCCGTGCGGTCATCCCCGGCAACGCGAAAGGCGACGCCGCGGCAGGATCCACCCCTGTCGAGCCCGAGGACGAGCCCCGGCCGGTCGGGCGTGCCGCGATGGACATGCGACCGGACGCAGAGCGAGCGACGATAGCCGAAGACGTGGGCGCCTGCCTTCTGCAGATAGGGGAAGCCCGGATTCCACATCAGCGATCCGTAGCCAAACACCCAAAATTCGTCCATATGCGGCGCCATGCGTTCCCTACAGCGCTCACCGCGCTACATCAGGGTTACCATTGGAGATCATCATGTCAGCGTCAAGCCGAACCAGCGTCAGCCGCAAGATTTGGCTCCTTGCGATGGCAGTCGTCCTCGCGATCGGGCTCTACACCGGCGGGTGGTTTTACGCCGCCTCGGCGCTGAGGGAAAAGACCCTGGCGCTGCTGGGCGGCCAGGAAGCCAACGGGATCACCGTCGAATGCGCGGACGCCGACTATCGCGGCTACCCCTTCCGGATCGGCTTGTTCTGCTCGCGGGTGGCGCTTGACGACCGCAACAACGGGATCTCCGCGACGCTCGGCGCGCTACGCTCCGCCGCGCAAGTCTATGCGCCGGACCAGATCGTCTGGGAAGTCGATGCCCCTGCGCAGGTGCGCACCAGCCACGGGCTGGCGGTATCGAGCACCTGGGAGAATTTCCAGTCGAGCCTCACTGCCAGGAGCGGCGGTGTCGAGCGAAGCTCCACCGTCATCGAGAACGCCACAACGAGCATCGTCTCCTCCGGCCAGTCCTTCAACCTCAGCGCCGAGCGGACCGAGATGCACCTGCGCCAGAACGGCCAGGACCTGGATGCGGCCCTGCTGCTCCAGAATGCCCGCACCACGGCCGAAGGCCTGCCGGAACTGTTGCCGCCCATGACGGCAACGATCGACGTGACGCTTGCGGGACGGGCGGGACTGATCGATGGCACCGATCCGAACGGCATCGCCCTCTACGGCACGCAGGGGGAGATGCGCACGCTGTCGGCAGATCTCGGCGAGGGCCGCATCGTTACAGTGACCGGCCCCTTCTCGATCGACGAAGAGGGTTACCTTTCCGGACGCCTGACCCTCCAGGTCCAACAGATCGACGCCTGGCGCAACAGTCTGGCGCAGGCCTTCCCGGACATGGCACCGGTGCTGCAGACGGTCGCAGGCATGCTGTCGGCGCTGAACGGCGGCGGCCAGAATGCCTCCATCGACCTCACCGTCAACCGCGGCAAGGTGTTTGCCGGCGGCTTCATCCCGCTCGGTGAAATCCCGCGGATCTGAGGCAGCCTACTTCTTGTCGAGCGCGTGCCGGCCGAAGTCCGGCACGTCTACATCCTGCCCCGCCTCGACGATCGAGCGGCGGATGGTGCGAGTGCGGCTGAAGAGCTCGAACAGCTTGTCGCCCTCCCCCCAGCGGATTGCCCGCTGCAGATAGGCGAGATCTTCCGAAAACCGCGCCAGCATCTCCAGGATTGCTTCCCGGTTGTGCAGGCAGACGTCGCGCCACATGGTGGGATCGGAGGCGGCCAGACGGGTGAAATCGCGAAAACCCGAGGCGGAATACTTGATGACTTCCGATTCCGTCACGGTTTCCAGGTCGTCGGCCGTGCCGACGATATTGTAGGCGATGATGTGCGGCAGGTGCGAGACGATCGCCAGCACCTTGTCGTGGTGCTGCGGGTCCATCTCGTCGATCCGCGAGCCGAGCGCCGTCCAGAAGGCGGTGAGCTTGCGCAGCGCCTCCGGGTCCGTGTCGGGGAGCGGCGTGAAGATGCACCAGCGCCCCTGGAAAAGCCCCTCGAAGCCGGCATCCGGACCAGATTTCTCGGTGCCCGCCAGGGGGTGGCCCGGAATGAAGTGGACGCCATCGGGCATATGCGGCGCCATCTGCGCGATCACGGAAGCCTTGGTGGAACCGACGTCGGTGACGATGGCCCCGGGCTTCAGCGTCGCTGCGATCTGCCGCGCTACCTCCTCGGAGGCGCCAACCGGAACCGACACGATGACGAGATCGGCATCCTTCACCGCCTCTGCCGCCGACGCCGTATAGGAGGTCCCAAGCTGCAATTCCTCCGCGCGGCGCAGCGTTTCGGCGCTGCGCGTGGAGATGGCGACTTCCTTGGCCAGCCCCAGCGCCTTCACGTCGCGGGCAATCGAGGAACCGATGAGGCCGATGCCGATCAGCGCAATGCGGCTGAAGAGGGCATCCGTCATGCC
>JBKBXP010000171.1:0-6695 GCA_046314035.1 Pseudorhizobium sp.
ATCTTCGTGCTGATTGCCGCCACCTACACGCCCTTCCTGCAGCGCGGCACCCATGAGCCGCTGATCCTCTTCATGCTCGTCGCCATCTGGCTGACGGCGATCGTCGGCATCTCGCTGAAATGCCTCTTCCCCGGCCGCTTCGACCGGCTGACGATCCTGCTCTACCTCGGCATGGGCTGGAGCGGCGTCGTGGTCGCGGCGCCGATCTCGCAGTATCTCCCGGAGATCACCATCTGGCTGATCTTTGCCGGCGGCATCATCTATTCGCTCGGCGTGATCTTCCACGTCTGGGAAAGGCTGCGCTTCCAGAACGCCATCTGGCACGCTTTCGTCGTTGCTGCCTCCGCCGTTCATTATGGCGCCGTTATTACCTGCTTCAGTCTCTCCGGCGCAAATTTTTAACCAGATTGATGGTCTTATGTCGCCCGGTAGCGCTGCGCGCCGGCTGATGGACATCGTTCAATTTCGTCTGCTATAGCGGACGGAAATCAAACATAATGGACAAGCCATGACGTCTGCCCCGATCATCCGCGACGCGACCGAAGCCGACCTGCCGGCGATCACCGCCATTTACAATGACGCCGTCGCCAACACGACGGCCATCTGGAACGAGACGCAGGTGGATCTGGCAAACCGCCAGGACTGGTTTACGGCACGCCAGGCGCGCGGCTTTCCGGTGCTGGTGGCTGACGCGGGCGGAGAGGTTGCCGGCTACGCCTCCTACGGCGACTGGCGCGCCTTCGAAGGCTTTCGCCACACCGCCGAGCACTCCGTCTACATCCACCACGACCACCGTGGTGCCGGCCTTGGCCGGCAGCTGATGTCGGCGCTCGTCGCCAATGCCGGAGAGCGGGGAATTCACGTGATGATCGCCTGCGTCGAGGCCGGCAATGCCGCCTCGATCCGCCTGCACGAAAGCATCGGCTTCCGCAATGTCGGCACCTTCACCGAGGTCGGCCAGAAGTTCGGCCGCTGGCTCGACCTCACCTGCCTGGAACTGCGGGTGCCGGCAAGGAGCTAGATCTGGGCGTCGCCCATGTACTGGAAATAGACCCAGGCCAGCACGAAGAACGCGACGATGCCGAGCACCGTCAGGAGCTTGCGCAGCGCCGGGTTCGGCTTGCGCGGCGGTTTGGGTGCCTGCGGCTGCGGCGGACGCTTGAAGTCGACGACATTGTTGGGCATGGCTGCTCCTGGCGGGTCGGCCTGGTGTTGGGCGCGGCGGTTGATACCTTGAGAAGATGCAATGCCAGACCGGAGCCAGGATGAAAAGCGCCCCCGGCGGTCTTTCCAGCCGATTTCAAGGCAGGGGGTGCGGCCTCCCGAGGTTCAGACCTTGATCCAGTTGAAGCAGCCGGCCGGCACGATGGCATTGCCGACGAGGAGCGCGCCGTACCGGTAGAACCGCCGCGCGTCGCCGCCGCCGGAAATATCCACCGCCCAGACGGTGTCGGAAGCGTCCGACCAGACAAGCCGCCCCTCCGCCGCCGCCAGACCGGCGACCGCTTCTGCCGGCGTCACGCCGGGCCGGAAGACCACCATGACCGTGTCGTCGGCGGGTGCCGGAAGGGCCGCCAGCGGCCCGGCAAGGCAGACGGCCAGAACGAGTGCCCTATGCGACCGCATCATGCCGCCGCCCCCTTGGCCCCGATCTCCACCCCGACGCAGCGCAAGTCCGATCAGGGCAGGGATGACCCCGAAACCGAAAAACCAGATGAGTTCCCAGAACAGCGGATTGTCGACGTCCATGCGGATCCGGTGGATGCCGAGGATCCAGTGCGACAGAACGCTGTCGACCATGTGCCAGACGCCGAAGCCGATCAGCGCGTTGGCGCAGAGAAGCCGGTCGGCGCCGGCCGCGGCAAAGGCCGTCCGCGCCCGCCACAGCAGCCACAGCCCGACGGCCGCGATCACATACATCAGCGCATGGAAGAGCCCGTCCGTCAGGATCAGGAAGCGGATATCCTGCCGCGCCTCGTCGATGCCGCTCAGGAGATGGTGCCACTGCAGTATCTGGTGCAGCAGGATTCCGTCGAAGAAGCCGCCGAGCGAGAAGCCCAGCGCATAGCCTGCCCACCGCAGCGAGGTCGAAAACCCGCCGGTGGCGTGATCCGCCTGAGGTGCAGCCCGCATGATCCATCCCTCCTGTCGCTCCCGACGCCATCCCGCAGCCTCGTGTCGGACGACCGAACCGGGCGCGACAGGCGAAGTTCCAGGGGTGCGGGCGGGAGAGGGAGGTCGCCATGCCACCCTCACGCCGCCCGCCCACCCCTCCGGAGCATGACCGGCAGGGTCAGCGCCGAGGCGGCCAGGCTGAAGGCGCAGCAGCCGAGGGCCTGCAGGCTTAAGGGGACGCCGGCGTCGATCAGGAGGCCCATGACGACGGGCGAGGCGCCGCTCGCTAGTACCGCGCCGGCTTCCACGGCGGACCGCACCCGCGCCAGGTCGCGGATCCCGAAGAGGTCCACCCAGAGCGCTGTCGCCAGCGTCGAGCCGAAGGCCGCCGAGACCGCCATCAGCAGCATGTAGACGGGCGCGATCAGCGGCGTCGTGACGAACCCGAGGAGCAGCATGGCAACCGCCTGCGGCAGCAGGAAGAAGGGCAGGAGCCGCTTGGGACCGAAGCGGTCGATCACCGGGCCGATGACGACGAGCGACACCGCCTGCACGATGGCAAACGCCCCGAGGCTGCCCGCGACGGTAGCGATGTCCCAGCCCTTCTGCTCGGCCAGCCGCGCCTGGTGGAAGAAGAAGCCGGTGACGATGAAGGGCGTGGCGAGCACGGCGGGAAGCGTCAGAAGCAGGCGCATGTCGCACCAGAGCGGTGTCGCCGGCGGTCCCGCATCCGTCTTCGTCTCGCGCCGGCTGCGCAGCGGCAGGTCGCCGGCCACCGGCAGGAAGCGCAGCGCAAACGTCACCCCGACCAGCACGATCACGGCGTTGATCAGCCAGCCCGTCCGCCAGCCCCAGGCGTCCATGACGAAGACGGTGGCAAACGGCAGCACCCCTTGCGCCAGCGACAGGCCGAGCGCGATCAGCCCCAGCGCCTTGCCGGCGTCGCTCGGGAAGGCGCGCGCGGTCGCCGTCAGCGCCGTATGAGTCATCAGCCCCTGGCCGCCGAGCCGCAGGAAGTAGAAGGCGACCGCGAGGAAGACGGCGTTCGGGCTGATGGCGACCAGCACGCAGGCAAACGCCAGCACCAGCGCCACCGTCCAGGTGAAGCGCCGCACGGTCGTATAGTCGATCAGCCGCCCGGCCCAGGTGAGGGTGATGGCGCTGACGACGGTGCCGGCCGCATAGGCCGTTCCCAGGCCGCCGTCGCTGAGCCCGAAGGCACCGCGAAAATGGGCGCCGGACATGGCCACGAAATAGGTCTGCCCGAAGCTCGACAGGGCCATCAGCAGGCCGCCGAAGATGAGAAGCGACCAGTTGCGCCGCGAGAAGTCGATATAGCTCTTGATCATGCGCCGGGGAGACTTGAGGGACGGGAAGGTCTGCATCTAGCGCTTCGGCACCATGACGTCCATCGAAGCGAAGCGATCCTTGACGCCACGGGACGGCGGCAAGCGGCGATCGCGCCGACTGCATCCACCGGACCCCCGGCAAAGGCGAATGTTGACCTTGCAGCCTGCCGATCCCATCTAACGCCAATGCCGAAAGCCGCAAACAGCCAGATCGAACTCCTCAGAACATGGACACTGTCGCCTGCAGCGACCCTCGGCTCCTCCGTTCGGGCCAAGGGAATTCTGCAGGAAGTCCGCGCCAGGCTTCCTGCGGCCTCGAAGAAGGCGGTGGTGCTCGACGGGAACGACCTTATTCTGGCGATGTCCGTCGAAGAGAAAGCCGCCTTCGCCGCCTCGGTCGCCGTTGTCAACACGGTGATGGCTGAGGTCGAGACGCTGCCCGTCATTCCCCGCGAGATCCAGGATATCCTGACCATCAAGACGAGCGAGCGCCATCGGTGGCTTGCCGACGGACGTCTGCCGAGTGCCGGCACCCGGACCGTCCGCCTGAACGGCCGCGCCCGCCGGATCACCTTCCATGTCTTCGACCCCAAGGTGGTGGAAGACCTTCTCGACCGGGGCATGGTCGACGAGTGGCGCGAGGAAGACGCCGAGGCAAAAGCGGAAAAACGGCGCGAGGCCGCCTACAAGGCGAAACTGACGCGGTCGCTGAAGAAAGCCCCGAAAGCTCGCAAAAAGCCCAACCGTGATCCCGACGATCCGGCGCTGAAGCTGCGCGGCTGGGAAGACTTCGATGTCGACGGGCTTCTCCGGTAAGAGAAGCGCGCGCCGACCGGGCGATGAGAAACGCGTCGCCGCGCCGGCAAATCCGGACATCACCATTTTACTGGCTCATGCACGGTTGATGAGTGTTATAGGGAGCCGTCCGTTTCCTTCGACCCATGATCCTGACAGGGGCCCGTCCTATGCCATTTCGCGATCCGAACCACCCGCTGGCACAGCCGGATAATCTGCGGCGAGCCATCCACGCGGCCGGCGTTTCCCTCTGGTCCTGGAGCGTGACTGACGACCGTTTTGCGATGGATGATCCGGCCTTCCGCCTCTGGGGCTTGCCCTACAGCCCTGACGTGAAGTTCGAGGACCTGTCGGCCCATATCCACCCTGCCGACCGGGATCGCGTGCGCGAAGCATTCATGGCAACCCGCGGCATCGTCGGATCCTATGAAATCGACTTTCGCATCATGATCGAAGACGAGATCCGCTGGATCTCCGCGCGCGGCCTGGGCGATGACGAAGCGCTGCATTTCGGGCAGATGTTCGGCATCTTCCTGGATGTGACGGGGCGCAAGCAGGCCGAAGAGGGCCATGAACTGCTGGCCGGCGAGATGAGCCACCGGGTCAAGAACCTGCTCGCCATCGCCACGGGGCTCACCAATATGTCGTCCAAATCGACGACGACCGCCAAGGAAATGGCCGAACTGCTGACCGGAAGGCTTGCCGCGCTCGGGCGCGCGCATGACCTCGTGCGCCCGCTGCCGGGACATCAAGGCCAGGCAGCCCTGCTCGGCGATCTCCTCTCCATTCTGCTCGCACCTTACGAAGACCTCGGTGCCTTCAGCGGCCGCATCCGGGTTGCGGTTCCCCGCATGGGGGTCGGCGAAGAGGCCGCGACGGCGCTCGCTCTGGTCATCCACGAACTGGCGACCAACTCGCTGAAATACGGTGCGCTGTCTGCCGATACGGGAACGCTGGACCTGTCCGGCTCCACCATCGGAACGGATCTGGAGCTGGTGTGGACGGAACGGGGCGGACCGCAGGTCGAGCCGCCGAACGGCGCCAAGGGCTACGGAAGCCAGTTGGTCCAACGCAGCGTCTCCGGTCAGCTTGGCGGGGCGATCGACTACGAGTGGGCCGGCGATGGCGTGATCGTGACGCTGAGGTTGAACGGCGACAAGCTGGCGAAATAGGACGGGTTTGGGTGGTGGGATGATTGGGGTGGGATGGCTGGCCGCGGTCGGACCGGAGCGGACATCGGACATCGAGATCCAAGAGGCGGCTTCACGCCTCCATGTCGGTCATAGAGGCCACCACGCGCCTGCCTGAAAGCCGACACATCATCTAAGCCGATGCATCCCGTCGTCTGTCCGTCAGAAGCAGTCGCCATATTGTCGCTCCTGTCGCCGGGCAAAACCGGCGACAGGCAGCGAGCCTTGATGGTCAATCAGGCGCGAGGTTCAGAAAGCGTCCACAGACTGGTATTTGAAGGCGCGGTCCTAAGCTGCGACATCAAGAACCTGATTTTCAAACAGTCTCTCGAGATTGAGAAAACAGATCATGCCGCCTGGCTGAGTGATAATGCCGTCCGAGGAACTGCTGCTCCAAGACCCGTTGAGAGCGGGAATGGGCTGCAGCAGTTCTGCTGGAACGGTCAGAATATCCGACACGCCATCGACAAGGAGGCCGATCGCATTTCCATCGACTTCCGCGACAACGATGGCGCTGCGCTCGTTCGGCTCGGTGCTTTTCATGCCGAGTTTTCGCGCCAGATCGATGATGGGAATGACAATGCCGCGAAGGTTCATGACCCCGACAACCTCGTCGGGGGCGTGCGGGATGGGCGTCGCGGGGCCCCATCCGCGAATTTCGCGGATGGTTGTTGTGCGGACGCAGAACTCCTGATCATGCAGTCTGAATGCAATGATTTCCAGGGTTGTATTCAACGACATCGGGGTGTGACGGGGATGATCCATCAGAAGTCCGACCATTCCTGCTGCTTTAACGCAGCGCTGCCCCTTTGTGTCGGACGCGATGCATGCGCGCCGCCATGGCTGGGGGCAGACATGGCCGATGCCACTTGCCGCAATGCGCTGGCGGGCGTTCCTCCCCCGGCGCCGAGTTGGAACTGGCCGATCAACTCGCGAAGGCGCGCTGCCTCGGATGCAAGTGTGGCGCTGGCAGCACTCGTCTCTTCGACCATCGCGGCATTCTGCTGTGTCACCTGATCCATCTGGTTGACGGCGGTATTGACTTCGGCAAGGCCGACAGACTGTTCGCGTGAAGATGTTGCGATCGAATCCATCAACGTATTGACCGTGACAATGTAGCCTTCGATGGTTCTCAGCGCTTCTCCTGTCTCACTGACCAGCTTGACGCCACTCTGGACCTCGACGCTGGAATTGCGAATGAGGTCCTTGATCTCTTTTGCGGCCTGAGCGGATCTTTGCGCAAGTT
>JBKBXP010000171.1:6705-6940 GCA_046314035.1 Pseudorhizobium sp.
TCCTGGGCGACGACAGCAAATCCCGTGCCCGCTTCGCCAGCGCGCGCCGCCTCGACACCCGCATTCAATGCAAGCAGGTTTGTCTGGAAGGCAATTTCATCGATGACACCGATGATGCTTGCGATCTGGTTGGATGACTGTTCGATCCGTTGCATCGCATTGACGGCATTGGCAACAACTTCGCCTGATTTCGCAGCACTGGCATTGGCCTGGGCGGCAATGGTCCGCGCCTCAT
>JBKBXP010000172.1:0-6500 GCA_046314035.1 Pseudorhizobium sp.
AGCATTTTACCGACGAGGGCGGCCTCGTCTTGAAGCATGCCTGCCGTCTCAGCCTCGAGGGCATCATCTCCAAGCTCGCGGATGCTCCCTACCGGAGCGGCCGGGGGCGCGACTGGGTAAAGTCGAAGTGCTCCGCGCGCCAGGAATTTGTCGTCACCGGCTATGTCCCCTCCACCGTGTCGAAGACTGCGATCGGCTCGCTGGTGATGGGCTACTACGAGGATGGCAAGCTCCGGCATGCCGGTCGCGTCGGCACGGGTTATAGCAGCAAGATGGCGCAGTCGCTCTTTCGCGACCTCGACGCGTTGAAGGTCGCCAAGAGCCCCTTCGACGAGAAGCTGACAGCGCTCGAAAAGAAGGATGTGGTCTTCCTGAAGCCCGAGCGGGTGGCGGAGGTCGAGTTTCGCGGCTGGACGGGCGACGCCCATATCCGCCATGCGGCCTTTCGCGGTCTTCGGGAGGATAAACAGGCCGGCGATGTCGTGCGCGAGGGCGGGCCTATGAAGACCGCCGACGAGCACGCGCAAAAGCCCGCGAAGCGCGCCGTCCCCCTCACCCATCCCGATCGCATCTACTGGCCCGATGCCGGCGTCACCAAGGCGGGCCTTGCCGATTATTATGTCCAGGTCTGGCGCCGGATGGCCCCCTTCGTGGTCAACCGTCCTCTCTCACTGGTCCGCGGGCCGAACGGCATCGACAAGCCGCTTTTCTTCCAGAAACACGCCTGGAAAGGCATGAACAAGAATATCCAGACGGCGCAGGATCCGGCTGGCGCTGATGAGGAGGACGTCATTATCCGCGACCTCGACGGGCTGCTCGGCCTCGTTCAGGGTGGAACGCTGGAAGTCCATCCCTGGGGCTCCACCGTCGACGACTGGGAAAAGCCGGACATGGTCAACATCGACCTCGATCCCGGTGAAGGAACCACCTGGCAGGACGTGATAGCCGCTGCCCACGATGTCCGCGAACGCTTCGAAGCGCTTGGACTGGCAGCCTTCGTGAAGACCTCCGGCGGCAAGGGCGTCCATGTGGTGGCGCCGGTAAAGCCGAAGGCGGAATGGCCTGACGTTAAGGCCGCGATGAAGGCGCTGGCCGACAGCATGGCTGGCGACAGTCCCGACCGCTACGTCTCAACGGTCACCAAGTCGAAACGCAAGGGCAAGATCCTCATCGACTATCTGCGCAACGGGCGTGGCGCCACGGCAGTCGCGCCTTATTCGACCCGGGCGCGCGCCGGAGCGCCCGTTTCCATGCCGATTGCCTGGGAGGAGTTGAACGATGCAATCGGGCCGGCCTACTTCACCGTCGACAATGCCCCGGCACGCGTGGAGCAGCAGACAACGGACCCATGGGAAGATTTCCGCAAGTCTGCGGCCGAGCTGAAAGTTGAGACGCGTTCCAAGCGCAAGCGCTAGCCGTCACTTCGGGGACGACTTGCGCTCGGCGGCGAGGCTCTTCTTCAGGGCGCTCATGATGTCGATGACATTGCTGGGCTGTTCGGGCTTCGGTTCGGTCCGTTTTTTGACCTTCTTGCCCTTCTTGCGTTCCGCGATGATGTCGAGCAGCCGATCCTGGACCGGATCGTCAGCCATCGACGGCTTCCAATCTTCAGTCCGTTCCTCGATCAGCTTCTTCATCATCGTCAGGTGCTGAGAGGTCGGCTTTTCCGCGCCGACCTTGTCGTAATAATCCTTCGCGTTGCGGACCTCGTCGCCATAGCGCAGTGTCCAGACGACGATGCCCTTGTCCTTCGGCACCAGGAGGACGGCGCGCTCGCGCCGGTACATCACCAGCCGGGCGATGCCAGCAGTCTCGGATTTCGCCATGGCTTCCCGGATCACGGCAAATGCCTCGGCGCTGACCTCGTCGTCGGGCGCCAGATAATGAGGACGGTCGTACCAGACCCAGCCGATCGATCCGACCGGAACGAAGGTGTCGATGTCGATCGTTCGCGTGCTTTCCAGCCCGACGTCCTCGATCTCATCGTCCTCGAGGAGAACGTAGTCGTCCTCGCCTTTCTCGTATCCCTTGACCTGATCCTCGTCCTCGACGGTCTCGCCTGTCACGGCGTCCACATATTGGCTGAGGACCCGCGCCTGGGTCTCGCGATTGAGATTGTGAAAGCGTACCTTGCCGCTCTCCGAGACGGCGGGCGTCATGGTGACCCGGCAGGTCACGAGCGAGAGCTTCAGATAGCCCTTCCAGAATGCACGAGGTGCCACGACATTGGTCTCCATCAATGTCTGCGCAACGAGCAGACGGAGAATTTGGTTCCCGCAAGCACCCGGAACAAAGCGGGTCGGGCACGCGTTTTCATGTCAACCAAGAACGGAGATACCGATGACCGAAGAACAGAAGAACAGGCCGCCGCACCAGACGCCCGACAAGCGCACCACGGAAGAGACGGCACGCCAGGAGCAGGACGCAGCGACCCTGGAGGAGCAGTTGGACGAAGGACTGGAAGACACGTTTCCTGCCAGCGACCCGGTTGCCACCACAGTGACGTCGAT
This sequence comes from Pseudorhizobium sp., assembly GCA_046314035.1. Lineage (GTDB taxonomy): Bacteria > Pseudomonadota > Alphaproteobacteria > Rhizobiales > Rhizobiaceae > Neorhizobium. Next base: position 2,511 of record JBKBXP010000172.1, read on the forward strand.
TCCGACGGGCACCCCGCCTCCGCCAAAGGACTGAGATTTCAGTTTTGGCCAAACCGAAAGTGGGCGCAAATGGCGCCCATTTTTGTTTTTTGTTACCCGTGACTTTTTCGGGATTTCCGAAATTAACCGACGTGCTGTATGCAGAGCGATGTAAAGGGCGATAGCTCGAAGTGGACGATGACCTATACTACGTCGTCAGAGGTCGGAATGGCTAAGAAGATCGATCAGGATTCAGATACCGACGCAAGGTTCGGACGGCGCGTCAATCGTGAGGTTTCGGTCCTGCTCGGCGAGATCGAGAAAGAGCCGGTGCCGGACCGGCTTCTGCAACTGGCGCAGGAGCTGCAGAAGGCTCTTTCGGAAAAGCTGCCGCCACACGGGACGTGACTAGTCCACTTGCGTCGACACGATCGTGTCGACCCTGACGGTTCCCGTCAGGACGCCGCGCTCTCCAGCGTTCGGATACTGCCCGCTGTCATCCAGCACTACTGTGTAGAGCTTCTCGTTGCGGAACGGACTGGCCATATCGGTCGATGTGCCTTCCGCCGGCAGGGCATCGACGTCACTGAAGTCCAGTTCCGCCTCGTTCGCGACGATCCGCGCATCTCCGCTGCTCCTGGCGCGGACGATCACCTCTCCCTGCGGAAGGCGGTTTTCCCACCGCGGGTCATCTGGTGGCGCGGTCGGCAGCAACCTGTAGATCCGAAATTCGTCCTGCACGTTTACCTCCATAGTTTTCGCTGGAAAACGCAACCGCGCTGCCCGTAGTTCCAGCACAACCTTGACCCCGGGAACTTTTGCCGGAGGCATCAGGTTCGATCGCGACATCGATCGGAGCCCGTGATGGAAGATCCCACCCGTTGCCGTCATCTCTGTGTCGACATGCAGCGCATGTTCGCGGAAGAAACGCCCTGGAACGTCCCGTGGATGCAGCGCGTGCGCGAAGGCGTCGCCGTCCTCGCAGACGCGCGCCCTGCCGACACGGTCTTTACGCGCTTCGTTCCGCCGGCAAATCCTGCAGAGGCCCGCGGCACCTGGCAGGCCTATTACCAAAAATGGCCAATGATGACGCGTCAGGCGCTGGGCGAAGAGATGGTGGATATCCTGCCGGAACTGCGCGCCCTGGTGCCGCCTGCGCTCGTCTTCGACAAGCCGGTCTACTCCCCCTGGCTCGACGGCCGATTGCACGTTCTCCTGCAGCAACAGGAGGTCAGCACGCTGGTGATCTCCGGCGGCGAAACCGACGTGTGCATCATGGCAGCCGTCATGGGCGCGGTGGACTTGGGGTACTCGATCATTCTCCTGAAAGATGCCATCTGCAGCACCTCGGATCAGACGCATGATGCGTCGCTTGCAGTTTTCGGGACCCGCTTCTCCACCCAGATCCGCATATCCACCGTCGAGGAAGTCCTTGCCTGGTGGCGCTAAGGGGAACCTTTTCGGCCAGCCAACTGTTTTCTCCACAAGGCAACTCCGACGAAAGGAACCGCCATGAAACAGGAAGAACCGAAAACGGGCCGCCCGGGCGAAACCTCTCAATGGCCCCGCTGGGAAGGGCCTGCCGAAACTCGTCCAAGTGGATACCTGCAGGGCGAGACGAACATCTTCGCGCAGGAGCCGGACCAGCAGAAACATCGCGGCGTCGGCCCTGCCGACTACGAAGACCGACCGGACGAGCAGGTCCAGGCGGATGTCAACGAAGCGCTGACGCAGGATGCCATGCTCGATCCCAGCGCAGTGACGGTCTCCGTCCAGAATGGCCGCGTCACACTCACTGGAATAGTCGCCAGCGACGCCGAGCGGCTACGCGCCGAAGAATGCGCCCGCTCCGTCCATGGCGCCAACGAATGCGACAATCAGCTGACGGTGTCCGGGACGCGCTGACGCTTCAAACCCAACCAAAGGAAAGAACAATGGCCGATAAAATCTGGTTCATCGTCGTGGCTCTGGGTCCGGTGCTTTTGGGCTGCGTGATTGCCTATGCGATGATGCGGCGCCGCCGCCTTACGGCGCCGGAGAAATTTCAGCAGGAGAAAGCTGTCGAGCGGCTTTACGACAAGCCGGATGGCGGTCGCGACTCGACACCCAACCGTTCCTGAGGAAGCCACCTCAGCGGGAACCTTCTGCCTAGTGCGCTGTTACAGCAACCGAAATACCCACCTAAAAAAACGTCAACCCAGGAGAGCTATCATGGCTGACAAGACCCTCGACGATCTGTTCTACGAAACCCTCAAGGATATCTATTACGCAGAGCGTCAGATCCTAAAGGCACTGCCAAAGATGGCCCGTGCTGCCCAGGACGAAAACCTGAAGGCCGCCTTCAAGGCCCATAAGGACGAAACCGAAGGCCAGATCGATCGCCTGAAGCAGGTCTTCGAAATCATCGGCAAGCGGGCTCAGGGCAAGACTTGCGATGCCATCGAGGGCATCATCTCCGAGGGCGAAGAGATCATGGAAGAGTTCAAGGGCACCGCTGCTCTCGATGCCGGTCTCCTGGCGGCTGCTCAGGCTGTCGAGCACTACGAGATCAGCCGCTACGGCACGCTTCGCGCTTGGGCCGAACAGCTCGGCCTGAAGGACGCCGCCAAGCTTCTGGACGAGACCCTTTCGGAAGAGAGCGCCACCGACGAGAAGCTGACCGGCCTTGCCAAGACGGCCGTCAACTCGGCCGCTCAAAAGGCTGCCTGAACCAGAAAGGGCGGTGTATCCCACCGCCCTTCCTGTTGAGAGGCCCGGGCGAACCGGGCCTTTTTCTATTAACGAAGGTGCGCGGCCCGGGTGGGTTCGGCAGTCGCGAACGGCAGCATTTCGCCATTCAGGCCCTGGAGCCGGAAAACCCGCTTGCGGGCATCGCGAGCGACCTGCACTTTGGCGGCCTCGACTGCAAGTTCATAGGTATGGAACGAGCAGTCGGATTCGATACCGTTCAGGATATAGGTCCATCCTGCAGGATGGGGTACGATGTCGCAGTAATTGTCCATGTGGCAGTCCTCCCATTTCGGCCCCCAAAACGCCGCGCTGGCTGAAAAGTTCCGCAGCACCATGAAATGGGAATGACGACGCCGTCTTTTTTTAGGGCGTTCAGGAACCCCCTCTGCTTATAGACGTTAGCTTGCGGGCGAATGGAGACACAGTATGGCGGACGACAAGGAAGAGCAGATCAGACGACGTGCCTATGCCCTCTGGGAAGAAGGTGGGCGACCAGCCGACAAAGATGCCGAGCATTGGGAACAGGCGACACGGGAGCTCGATCAGGCCGCGGCCGCAGGATCGTCGTCCCGATCATCCAAAACGGCTGAAGCCAAGACCGTTGAACAGGGTAAGACGGTTTCCACGGAACCCGCAATCGCGGTCGCTGGTAAAAAGTCCGGCGGAAAGAAGACCGAGGTCAACAAGACTGCGGTCACCAAGCGGACCAGCAAACCCAAAGCTGGGAGCTGAGACTTGACATCCCTGACCTGTGTGCCGCGGCGTGATTGCCGCGGCTTCATGCATTTGCTGGGCTGGGGTATGGCATTTGCGCGACATGATTTCCTGCATTTGCAGATCACAAGAGCCAATCTGGCTCCCCGGCTTCTGGAAACCGAGGCGGCATCATGAGCCAAAGGCAGCCGCTGGTCCCTCCGCGAGGCATCAGTTCCATTGAAACAGCATTCAGTATTGTTGGAAGGAGGCAGAGCGCTTTGTCCATGAAGGTTCTGTCCGTGACGTCCGAGGTGTATCCGCTGGTCAAGACCGGCGGACTGGCGGATGTAACAGGTTCATTGCCAAAGGCCCTGGAGCGGTCCGGCGTCGAGACGACGACGCTTCTGCCCGGATATCCCGGCGTCATGAAGCAGCTGGCAGATCCCGTCCCGCTTCTCGTCTTTGATGATCTTCTGGGGGAACGAGCGGCGCTTCTCCACGCCGAAGTCAACGGTCTCAACCTGCTGGTTCTGGATGCCCCCACGCTCTACGATCGCCCCGGCGGCCCCTATGTCGACGATACCG
>JBKBXP010000172.1:6510-6925 GCA_046314035.1 Pseudorhizobium sp.
GCGGTTTGCGGCCCTCAGCCTTGCCGGTGCGGAGATCGCTGGCGGAGCGCTGCCTGGATGGCAGCCGGATCTGGTCCACACGCACGACTGGCAATCGGCGCTGACCTCCGTCTACATGCGCGAGATGGGTCTGTCGGTCCCGAGCATCATCACCGTCCACAACATTGCCTTCCAAGGGCAGTTTTCCGCCGACCTGCTGCCGGCGCTGCGCTTGCGCGGCGACCTCTACTCGACGGACTGCCTCGAATATTTCGGTGACATCAGCTATCTCAAGGGTGGCTTGCAGACGGTCGATGCGATCACCACCGTCAGCCCGACCTACGCGCGCGAAATTCTCACGCCGAGGTTCGGCATGGGCATGGACGGTGTTCTGAACGAGCGCGTCTCGGTTTTGCGCGGCATCGTCAACGGCATC
>JBKBXP010000173.1:0-230 GCA_046314035.1 Pseudorhizobium sp.
CGCCGAGCATGCCCTGCGGCCCGCCGAAGCCGCGGACGGCGGTGTTGGAGACGGTGTGCGTCTTCAGCGGCATCGAGGCGAGTTGGACATGCGGATAGAAGTAGCTGGAGTCCGCATGGAAGAGGGCGCGGTCGGTGACCGGGCCGGAGAGATCGGCGCAGTAGCCGCAGCGCGCCGCGTAGGTGCTGTCGACCGTATGGATGCGGCCGTCCCCGTCGAAGGCGACGTCG
>JBKBXP010000173.1:240-6903 GCA_046314035.1 Pseudorhizobium sp.
GCCCGAGTTTCTTGGCGGCGACGGCCGCGAGTGCCGCAAACTGGTTGCCCTGCGTCTCCTTGCCGCCGAAGCCGCCGCCCATGCGGCGGATGTTGACGGTAACGGCATTGTTGGCGACGCCGAGCACATGCGCCACCATGTGCTGCACCTCGCTCGGATGCTGGGTCGACGACCAGACGGTGACGTCGTCGTCCTCGCCCGGAATGGCGAGCGCGATATGGCTTTCGAGGTAGAAATGCTCCTGGCCGCCGATCATCATGCGGCCCTGCAGCCGGTGCTGAGCCTTGTCGATCTCGGTTTCCGGCTCGCCCCGCGTCAGCACCATCGGCTGCACCACCAGCGGCGCGCCGTTTTCGATCGCGCCATCGATGTCGGTCCAGTGCGGCAGGTCGCGGTATTCGACTTTGGCCAGGCGCGCGGCACGGCGGGCCTGGTCGCGGGTCTCGGCGATTACCGCGAAGATCGGCTGGCCGTGGAACTGGACCTCCTTCTCCGCCAGCAACGGCTCGTCGTGACGGCCGGTGGAGGCGACATCGTTGAAGCCCGGGATATCGTCTGCGGTGATCACCCAGACGACACCGGCGGCGGCTCTCACCGCATCGAGATCAAGCGACAGGATCTCCGCATGCGCCCGGTCGGCCATGCCGAGGGCTGCGTGCAGCGTATCTGCAGGCTCGCGAATGTCATCGATATATTCGGCGGTTCCGGTGACATGCTTGTGCGCTGAATCATGGCGCAGCGAGACATGCATGGCGCCGTTGATGACGGGTTTCTGTTCGAAGGTGGAGTTGTCCATCAGCGCGTTCCTCCGGCCGTGGCGGCATGTCGATCTCCCCCCTTGAGGGGGAGATGCCCGGCAGGGCAGAGGGGGGTGAACGGTTGCGTCAGGTGAGCGGCTGGCTCTGGATTGCGACGGCCACCCCCCTCTATCACCTTCGGTGACATCTCCCCCACAAGGGGGGAGATCCAGAAGGAGGCGGCGCCACATCTCCTCTCCCCCCTTGTGGGGGAGATGGCCAGCAGGCAAGAGGGGGTCTTGCCCAAATCGCTCTTGATCACCTGAACTCCCACCATCAAACCTCCTCCAGCTCAAACCGCCGCAGCTCAACCGGCGCCCCGGCCGTTTCCAGAAAAACGCGGGTCAGCAGGTTTTTGGCCGCCAGCATCCGGTACTCGGCGGTGGCGCGCCAGTCGGTGAGCGGCTGGTAGTCGTCCTCGAAGAGGTCGCGGACGGCGGCGACGAGGCCCCAGCTCCAGACCTGGCCGGCCAGCGCGTCTTCCACATGGCGGGCGCGCTTGGGCGTTGCCGCCATGCCGCCGAAGGCGATGCGGGCTTCTTCGACGCGGCCCTCGGCGTCGAGCACCAGATGGAAGGCGCCGCAGAGCGCCGAGATGTCCTCATCGCGACGCTTGGAGATCTTGTGGACGGCGAAATAGGCGTCGTCGCGCAGCCGCGGCACGAAGACCTTCTCGACGAATTCGCCCGGCAGGCGATCCTGCTTGCCGTAGGCGCGGAAATAGTCCTCCAGCGGCATGGTGCGGGTGCCGCTGTGGGAGCGCAGCGTCAGCGTGGCACCCAAGGCGATCAGCGGCGGCGGCATGTCGCCGATCGGCGAGCCGTTGGCGATATTGCCGCCGATCGTGCCCATGTTGCGCACCTGACCGCCACCCAGCCGGTCGAGCAGCTTTGCCATGGGCGGCAGTTCCGCCGACAGCGTCTCGAGCGCCTGGGCATAGGTGACGCCGGCGCCGATGGTGATGCCCCGGTCGTCGACCGTTAGCGACTGCAGTTCCGGCAGGTGGTTGATGAAGACCATGGTGTCGAGCAGGCGCATCTGCTTCGTGACCCAGAGGCCGACGTCGGTGGAGCCGGCAACGATGGTCGCCTTGGGTTCCTCGGCGATGATGTCGGCAAAGGCCGCCATGGAGGCCGGCACGATCGAGCGGGCGCCGTCTTTGATAACGACGATGGTCTCCGGATGGGCGCGGATGTCCCAGAGTTTTGCGGCGATCTCGGTGCGGTCGCGCTCCAGCGGGTCGAAGAGCGAACTCGGGCGCTCCGCGCCCACCTGTTCGGCGGCCTTGACGATCGGCTCGTAGCCGGTGCAGCGACAGAGGTTGCCCTGCAGCGCGCTTTCGATCTCGGCGCGCGAGGGCGCCTCGTTGGAGAGCCACAGACCGTAGAGCGACATCACGAAGCCCGGTGTGCAGAAGCCGCATTGCGAGCCGTGCTGATCGACCATGGCCTGCTGCACCGGATGCAGCGTGCCGTCTTTGGCGGCCAGATGCTCCACCGTCACCACATGGGTGCCGTGCAGCGAGCCGAGGAAGCGGATGCAGGCGTTGACCGTCTCGTAGCGCAGCAGGCCCTCGACCAGTCTCCCGACGAGGACGGTGCAGGCGCCGCAGTCACCCTCGGCGCAGCCTTCCTTGGTGCCGGTCAGGCGGCGCTTCAGGCGCAGGTAATCGAGGAGGGTCTCGGTGGGGCCAAAGCCGCCGAGCGAGATCTCCTCGCCGTTGAGGATGAAGCGGATTGCGTCTCTCATGCCGTCTATTCTCATTATTGGGCGGTCCAGCCGCCATCGATCGAAATATGCGTGCCGGTGATCTGCCGTGCCGCGTCGCTTGCAAGAAACACGGCGGTGGCGGCGACTTCCTCGATGGAGACGAATTCCTTCGTCGCCTGCAGCCGCAGCATCACCTCGGTCTTCACCTCGTCCTCGCTGATGCCGCGTTCCCGGGCCGTATCCGGGATCTGGCGTTCGACGAGCGGCGTCAGCACATAGCCCGGACAGATCGCATTGACGGTAATCCCGAAACCGGCAAGTTCCAAGGCGGCTGTCTTCGTCAGTCCTAAAATACCATGCTTGGCGGCCACATAGGCGGATTTGAAGGGCGAGGCGACCAGCGCGTGCGCCGAGGCCACATTGATGATGCGGCCCTTGCCCTTCGCCTTCATCAGCGGGATCGCCGTGCGGGTGGTGTGGAAGGCGCTCGTCAGGTTGATGGCGATGATGCGGTCCCACTGCGCGGTGGGGAAATCCTCGATCTTGGCGACATGCTGGATGCCGGCATTGTTGACGAGAACGTCGACCGACCCGAAGGTCGCCGCCGCCGTGCCGATGAGGTCTTCGATCTCCTCCGGCTTCGTCATGTCGGCGGGGTGATAGATCACCCGCCCGCCGCCCAGCACCTCCAGCTCACGCCGCGCCACCTCGATCGCGTCGGGCTCGCCGAAACCGTTGATCACCACATGGCAACCCTCGGCCGCGAAGGCCTTTGCTATGCCGAGCCCGATCCCGCTGGTGGAGCCGGTGACGACGACGGTTCTGGACATGGTGACCTCCCAGTTCGCGGTGTTCTTGGCGCACCGCAGTGATTTGCCGAAGGTATGCGCAAATGGGAGGTGCTGGCAATCGGGCGTGGGTAACGGAGCGGTCGCGGTCAGATCATCTGGAACGCGCCGGTCCGCTCGAAGGCCTGGAAGGCCTCGAGGCTGCGGCGCATGTTGGGAAGAGTGTCTGGCAGGGCGTCCAGGGGGAACCAGTCCACCGCCTTGGATTCCGCGTCGGTGACGGCCGCCTCGCCGTCGAAATCTTCGGTGTAGAACATCATCGCGAAGAACTGGCAGACATCGCCATTGGGGAAGGTGATGGTTTCGAACTCCGGATTGCTGGCAAAACCGAAGGGTCGGAGGTTCCAGATGCGCAGGCCGTTCTCCTCCATCGTCTCCCGAACGGCGACCGATATCAGGTCCTCTCCTTCTTCCGCGTTGCCGCCTGGAATGCCCCAGCGATTGAAGTCGCTCCGATGTTGCATGAGCACGCAGCCGTCCTTTCGACTCACCACTACGCGGACGCCCGGAACCAGGACGCAGGTGGAGCCGATTTTCGCGCGCAGTTTTCCCAGATTGCTGTCCTCAAAGCTCAATGTCTTTCCTCCGGTCATCGGCGCACCATGCGCCGACGTCCACAGATACAGGAAAGCAGGCGGTTTTCCGATCCGCCGGGAAGGGCAGTCACTGGCGTGTTTCGCGCCCCGTCAGCTCCTCTGCGGAATGCGGGCGATCACCTTGATCTCAAAGTCGAAGCCGGCCAGCCAGTTGACGCCGACAGCCGTCCAGCTGGGATAGGGTGCGGCCGGAAACGCGCGGTCCTTGACGGCAAGAACGGTCTCCAACTGGTTTTCGGGATCGGTGTGGAAGGTCTGGACGTCGATGATGTCGTCGAAGCTGCCGCCTGCGGCCTCCAAGACTGCCGACAGATTGGCGAAGGCGCGTTCCACCTGTGCCTGGAAGTCCGGTTCCGGCGTCCCGTCTTCACGGCTGCCGACCTGGCCGGAGACGAACAGGAGGTCGCCTGAGCGGACGGCGGCGGAATAGCGGTGGTTCTCGTAAAGTGCATGCCTGCCGGGCGGAAATATTGCTTGGCGCTGGGTCATCCCCGGCTCCTTTCGTGTTCGTTGCTGAGAAACCGCCAGGAGCGCCAGGCCTTCACACCCGTCGCTCAAGTTGATATACGGTTCGTATGTAATTTAGGACATACGAACCGTATGTCAAATGAAATACGTCATGTATGTGAAAGCCGGGAAGACCATGGCCACTAAGCGCGCGCAGACGATGGAAGAGAACCGGGCAAGGCTGATCGCCGCCGCGCGAAAGGCCTTTGCCGAGCAGGGTTACGCGGCAGCCTCGATGGATGAACTGACCGCGCAGGCCGGCCTGACGCGCGGCGCGCTCTATCACAACTTCGGCGACAAGCGCGGACTGCTGGCCGCGGTCGTCAACCAGATCGACGCGGAAATGGCGGCGCGGGCGCAGCAGATCGCCGCGCAGGCCGGCGACGGCTGGCAGGCGCTGCTGGCGGAAGGGGCTGCCTATATCGAGATGGCGCTCGAGCCGGAGGTGCAGCGCATCGTGCTTCTCGACGGCCCCGCCGTGCTCGGCGATCCATCACGCTGGGAAAGCCAGAACAGCTGCCTGGAGGTGACGCAGCAGACGCTCGAGCGGCTGATCGCAGAGGGTTTGGTAAAGCCGGTGGACCCCGAAGCGGCAGCCCGGCTGATCAACGGGGCGGCGCTGAATGCCGCGCTCTGGGTCGCCGCATCCGACGAGCCCCGGTCGGTTCTGGCAAAGGCCATCGAGGCGTTCCGGGCCCTGGCGACGGGCCTCCTCACAAAACCGGTCTGACGCCCCGGCACGCCTGCTGCCCGGTCGGTCCTCTTCGCCTGCGGCAGGAGTTCCGCCGGTAGGGCAGAAGCGGTCCAGATCAGCCCTTGCCGGCGAGAAAGTCGACGGTCACCGCGTGCAGCGGCTTTCCGGTATCGCGGAAGGCCGCGATGTTGGCGATCGTCGTGTCGGCAATCGCTTCCAGCGCCTCGTGGGTGAAGAAGGCCTGGTGGCCGGTGATCAGCACGTTGGGGAAGGTCAGCAGCCGGGCGAAAACGTCGTCGCGCAGAACCTCGTTGGAGAGATCCTCGAAGAAGAGATCCGCCTCTTCCTCGTAGACGTCGAGGCCGAGGCTGCCGATGGTGCCGTCCTTCAGGCCCGAGATCGCCGCATGAGCGTCGATCACGGCGCCGCGGCTGGTGTTGATCAGCATGACGCCGGGTTTCAGGAACGGCAGGGTGTCTGTACGGATCATGTGATGGGTGTCGGGGGTCAGCGGGCAGTTGAGGCTGAGGATGTCGGACTCCCGAAAAATCTCCTCGCGGTCGACATAGGTCATGCCGAGCGCCAGGCAGTCCGGGTTGGGTTGCAGGTCGTGGCCGAGCAGCCGGCAGCCGAAGCCGGTGACGATGCGGGCGAGAACGGCGCCGATCTTGCCGGTGCCGACGATGCCGAAAGTCTTGCCGCGAAGGTCGAAGCCGAGCAGCCCGTCGAGCGCGAAATTGCCTTCGCGGACGCGGTTGTAGGCACGGTGGATCTTGCGGTTGAGCGCCAGGATGATCGCCATCGTGTGCTCGGCGACCGCATGCGGCGAATAGGCAGGCACCCGAGCAACCGTCAGGCCGAGCGCTTCGGCGGCGACGAGATCGACGTTGTTGAAACCGGCGCTGCGCAGCGCGATCAGCCGGACCCCGTACTCCGCCAGACGCTCCAGCACCGGTCGCGACAGGTTGTCGTTGACGAAGGCGCAGATGGCCAGCGAGCCTTCCGCGAGCGCCACGGTCTCCAGCGACAGCCGCGCCTCGCAGTACTGGAGGTCGAGACCGGCGTTCAGGCCGCGATCGAGGAAGTGGCGGTCATAGGGCTTGGTGCTGAAGATGGTGACCCGCATGGCTGTCTCTCCCGTTCGTTGCTCGTCGAGCGCGCGGGGACGATGTCATGCCTGACCTGACGCGTCCAGATTGCCGGCGCCCGCAAGGGGCGCCGGCTCTCGTTCTGGTCAGTCCGCAACGGGCGGGGCGGCGTCTTCGACCGCTGCCGGCGGCTGCACGGCCGGGGCGATCTGCGGCTGCGCCGGCTGCGTCACGGTCTCGCCGCCTGTCGCGCCGGCGCCGGGCGTTCCCGCCGGAGCCGGTGTGACGACGCCGGGAGGCGTGTCACCACTCGGTGCGGCACCCGTCGGGGCCGGTGCAATCCGCCCGGTCGTGCCGCCGGTTGCGCCCGGGGCGGCCTCGGGGGCGGGTTGTCCGGCCGGTGGTGTCGCGGCGGTGCCTGCC
>JBKBXP010000174.1:0-6901 GCA_046314035.1 Pseudorhizobium sp.
CATCAGCAAAAGATCGCCGAGCTCGTGCAAAACTGATCATCGACAGATCAGGGGCCGGCAAACATGCCGGCCCCTGTCAGCCAATTCGCGAGATCATCATGAACCCCGTTCTCCAGTACATGAGCCGGCGGCGGCCAGGTAGCCTGACCCCATACTTGTTGTTGTTTCCAGCAATCGGCCTTGTTGCCGGCGTGCTCGGCTATGCCGTGTTCCGCGGCATCTTGATGTCCTTCTTTCGCATCGAGATGTGGACGCCGGGCCAGCCCTTCGTGGGCCTCGACAATTACATCGCACTCTTTCAGTCAGAGACATTCCTGAATTCCCTAAGGGTCTCGTTGATCTTCGTGGGAGCCACCCTTGTCATCGGCGTGACGTTGTCGATGATCCACGCGCTCGTTCTCAACAACGTGCAGATGGGACGCGGGTTTTTCCGCGCCGTGGCGCTTGTGCCCTATCTCGTCTCGGGTGTTGCGACGGCTGTGATGTGGCGGTTCCTCTTCACGGGAAGCAATTCCGTGGCCAGTCAGGCCATGGCCTTTCTTGGGATGCCGACAGTGTCCTGGTTGGCGCAGCCCGACCTGGCCCTTGTCGTCATCATCATGGCGAATATCTGGTTCATTGCACCGTTCGCCACGTTGATCCTGCTGTCGGGGCTGCAGACCGTCGACCCGGAGCTATACGCCGCCGCTGAAATCGACGGCGCAAGCGCCCTGCAGAAGTTCATCCATGTCACGATCCCCGCCATCATGCCTATGCTTGCACTGGCGCTGATGTGGCTCAGCTTTGCAAGCTTCAACATGTTCGACATCGTCCTGCCGTTGACGGGAGGCGGTCCCGGCCGCGCAACCGAGGTGCTTGCAGTCCACATGTACCAACTTGCCTTCCGCGACCTGAACTACTCGATGGGAGCGGCTGTCATGATCGTGATCCTGGTCATCAACATCGTGATCAGCGCCATTTTCCTCAGCAAATCAGGACGGGGCGACAATGACCAGTAGCACATTGGTACCTGCCTCGCGGCTGACGCGGATCATGGTGTGGACGGCGCTAGTCGCTCTGACACTATGGGCGATCCTTCCAATCATCTGGTCTTTTTCGGCATCGCTGAAGACACCGCTCACGCTGTACTCCACGGGGCTCATTCCAGAAAATCCAACGCTCGACAACTACGCGCGCGTTCTAGCGTCAGATGGCTTCAGCACCTATTTGGGCAACAGCCTCTACCTTTCCTTGGCATCGACCGTCATTACCCTGTTCGTCTCGGTGCTCGCAGCCTACGGGTTTGCCCGCTACGCCTTTGCCTGGCGCCACGTGCTGCTGCTGTTCATCCTGGTGCCACGCATCCTGCCCCGCGCCAGCCTGATCATACCGCTCTACGACCTCGTCGTCAGTCTCAACCTGCTCGACACCTACACCGTCCTGATCATCACCTATAGTGCCACCGCGGTGCCGATGGCGACATGGATCCTGATGGGTTTTTTCAAGGCCGTGCCACGGGAGTTGGAAGAGGCCGCGGCAATTGATGGCGCCTCGCTGTGGCAGAGGATTTGGCTCGTGGTGGTGCCGATTTCGCTTCCCGGAATGCTGACCGCTGCCATTCTGTCGCTTCGCGAAGCCTGGAACGAATTCCCCTTCGTCCTGGCGTTCACGACGTCCTCCGAGCTGCGCACGCTGCCCTATCAGCTGTTCCTGATGCGCGACAGCATGGGCATTCAAGACTGGCCGCTGATCAACGCGTTCACGATCACGACGATCATACCGATCCTCCTGCTCTACCTGCTCTTCGAACGCCAGATCGTAAACGGACTGACAAGCGGCGCCGTTAAATAGTCCCATGAGATTAGACGAGGAACCAAGACAATGGCATCGGTGACGCTGACGGACGTCAACAAACACTACGGCAGCCTCGAGGTGATACCAAGTATCAATCTCGAGATCCAAGATGGAGAGTTCGTCGTGCTCGTGGGGCCCTCCGGATGCGGAAAATCGACGTTGCTTCGCATGATCGCAGGGCTTGAAGCGATCACGGACGGCGAACTCAGGATCGGAGATCGCGTCGTCAATGCCGTGCCCGCAAAGAACCGGGACATCGCCATGGTGTTCCAGAATTACGCCCTCTACCCTCACAAGAACGTGCAGCAGAACATCGAGTTCTCGCTCAAGCTTCGGAAGTTTTCCAAGGATGAGATCAGGCGGCGGGTAACGCACGCAACGGAACTGCTGGGCCTGACACCATTGCTTGATCGATATCCAAGGCAGCTGTCCGGGGGGCAGCGCCAGCGCGTTGCCATGGGGCGTGCCATCGTACGGGACCCTGAGGTATTTCTATTCGACGAACCACTGTCAAATCTTGATGCAAAGCTGAGAGTGGAAATGCGATCGCAGATCAAGGCGCTGCACGCGCGGCTGGGTGCCACCTCCATCTACGTCACTCATGACCAGGTGGAGGCCATGACCATGGGTGACAAGATCGTCGTGATGCGGGCCGGGGTGGTGCAACAGTATGGCCGACCGTTGGAAGTCTACGACCAGCCGGCGAACACGTTCGTCGCGAGCTTCATCGGATCGCCGTCGATGAACCTTCTCCCGGCCTCCCTCAACGATGGAGGCCTGGAAATCTTAGGCACCGTCTTTCCTTGGCCGAATGGTCGTTCAGATCTGCCAGGGCATCTCGTAGTTGGCCTCCGGCCGGACCGCATCCGCCTTGTGGAGGCAGGCTCAGGCATGCCAGCAGTTGTCCAACAGGTCGAACCCATGGGAGGAGAGACCATCTGTACTGTGCTGGCCGGTGATCGGCAAATCACGGTGCTTGACCGCAACCGGCTGCCCCTGGTGATTGGCCAGCACGTCGGTCTACAGCCCGACTTTGACGCTCTTCATCTGTTCGACGCCGAAAGTGAGCGGCGGCTTTAGCGGTGGTGGGCCTACCGCCCCTCTGATGGCAGTCCGTGTTACCGAGGCGGTTGCAGGGTCGCTGCTCCGTAATCACGGCTCTCGGATCGGTAGCCAAAGCATGCGGCGCAAGTTTGAGGACCACGGTTCTCAGCACCACCGGGCAGCGACTTTCGCGGCTGGCGAATTTATTCGCGTAAAAAAGCTTTGCATGGACAACCCGGCGAGCAAGGGTTAGATTACTTGGTATTACCTGGTAATAAGGATCTGGATATGGCAACTTCCCTCAAGATCAATGATGGCCTGAAGAACCGAGTCCAGCAACTTGCTTCCCAGCGCCGACGCTCGCCGCACTGGATCATGCTCGAGGCGATTGAGCAGTATGTCGATCGCGAGGAAGCGCGAGAGAGCTTCAAGCAGGAAGCCTTGACTTCCTGGGAAGCCTATAAGGAAACAGGACGGCACCTGACCGGCGAGGAAGTTAGGACCTGGCTGAACACCTGGGGCACCGATGATGAAAAAGCGATTCCTGAGTGCCACAGGTAATTGTCACAGAAGGCGCGGCTGAGGGGTTGATGCGCTGCCGCCGGTTCTTGTCCTCAAAAGCCCCGGAAGCTGCCAGGCGTGCGGGCCAAGCTATCGAACGGCAACTGCTGCTGCTGGAGAAGACGCCAGACGTAGGACGACCCTCACCCGACATGCCGGATCTGCGCGAGTTGTTGATTGCGTTCGGAGACTCCGGCTACATCGCGCTCTATCGACATCAGCCAGCCGAGGATGTGGTGTATGTGCTGGCTTTCCGGCATCAGAAAGAGGCGGGTTTTTGAACGGCGAGAGTTCAGGACGTTTGCCACGGTCAATGACCGGTTTTGACCGACTGCCGTCTCCCGCTTTAGGCCATGCGTGGACGGCTTCGCCTCTGAGCAAGAAATGGCCTTGTCTACCAATCAAGCAAATTGCCTATCGATCGGTACGGCTTGGCCGGGGGCAGTCGGTCCCGGCTTCCGCTTCGCGGCGCGATGCTAAGCCTCCTGCGGCGGCCCTTGTTCCGGCCAAGACCGCGTCGAGAATGCCCGAAATCCCGCCCCTGGCGGTGCGTCGCTATGCTGATTTCTCCGATGCTCTTCATTGTTTTCCTTGCATCTCGGGCCGGTGCCGGTCGATGCAAGCGGTGGGGATCTGCCCGGGAAGCGGAGCGCCATCACTCGGAGCGGAGCGGGCAGATCCTCTTGCGATCCTGCGTAAAGACGGTTGAAGCAGCTATTCCGACAGGAGTTTGAGAAAGCTATGGCGTGCTTTTCCCGCTGGAAAATCTGCGTCTGCAGGCTGTCGAACGAGTCTCACTCGCGCATCGGGTCGGGCTAGGGGCGCTGCCCCCGCGCGGCGCAAGGGACCGCTGACGCGCGTCCGGGCCGGTGTCCCCGGCCTTCCTCCACGTCGTTCCTCCGTTGCGTGCAGGCCGGGTGATCCCCCTCCGGCCCGGCCGCCCTTGCACCTTGCACCCCCGGTCTCGGCGACGGCCAGGGTTGCAGCGCAGCGCTGCGCTTCAACCCAGATCCCAGGAGGCACATCATGTATCATCAGCTTGCAACACGGTTTGGCCGACGAGCCCGCCAGATCAGCGGCCGCGAAGCCCTCGACAACGAGGCTCTCTTCCAGCACGTCCCTTCGATCTTCGCGGACGAGGCGCATGACAGTCGGTCGGACCGCTATGTCCATGTGCCCACCATCGAGATCGTCGAGGGGTTGCGCCGGGAAGGATGGTTTCCGTTCTTCGCTGTCCAGTCCGTTCCGCGCGACGGCAGCCGTCATGGCCACGCCAAGCACATGCTGCGCCTGCGCCGTGACGGCGGCATCGGCAAGCCCGAGGCAGCGGAGGTGATCATCGTCAACAGCCATGACGGGACCTCGGCCTATCAGATGTTTGCAGGCATGTTGCGGTTTGTCTGCACCAACAGCATGGTTGCGGGCGAGCGCTTCGAGGAGGTCCGTGTCCCTCACAAGGGCAGCATCCAGGACCGGATCGTCGAAGGCGTCCACACCGTTGCCATGGATTTCCCGCGCCTGATCGAGTCCACGGAGACGATGAAGAGCATCCGGCTATCACAGGACGAACAGCACGTCCTGGCAGAGGCCAGCCTTGTCGCCCGCTACGGCGAGAGCGAGAGCCCAGTCGGCGCGGATCAGATCATCGCCCCGCGTCGGCGCGAAGATGTCGGGCAAAGTCTGTGGAGCACGTTCAACGTCATCCAGGAGAACATGATACGCGGCGGATTAGACGGGCGTCGCACCGGTGCAGATGGACGGACGCGCCGCAGTCGTACCCGCGCCATCAACGGCATTGACCAGAACGTCGGGCTGAACCGGGCGCTTTGGACGCTGGCCGAAGGCATGCAGCGTTTGAAAGGTTTCTAACCGCAAGCGTGCAGCCGTGCCACCGGCTGCACGCTTTGTTGCCTGGCTGAAAGCTGACGCCGTTTCGTCGGGCTGGATCGGCGGCAAGGCCCCGGAGTGAGGCGGCCGCTCGCCGCGCGGGCGCGGCTCGCGAAACTTTCGCGGCTGCAGCCGGACGACCAAGCACCTTCGATGCCATCGCAACTCATGATGCACCGCGCTAGGAGATCGGTGGCGTGTGGGAAAAGACGAGCCATCCACCAAATGGCGACCACACCTTCACCCAGCTTCACCTCCACCGAAGGCGGCCTTACCGGCTCCATCGGCACTCTCTCCTTCAACGTCAAGGCTCGTATCAGCCGTGTAGAGGACGCGACCGACAAGCGCGCCCGCCATGATCCGCACGCTGCACATTTTCGTAGATACGGAAACGGCAATTGATGTCAGCGAAGGAACGATGAATTGGGCAACGCCAACGAGTTAATTTCGGAGCTGGTGCGGGCGGCGAACCGCGTCGAGCATCTGGCGGACGTTGAGCGGAAGGAACTCTTCTCGCAGACGGTTGTCGTGGTCCGCCATATGCGGCAATCGATTGGCGTGCTCTCTGAACCAGATGATGCCGACAAGATAGTGGAGCTGCTGTCGGTCGTTGCTCAGATGGGAGCCATGGCCGAAACACCAGATGATGTACGGGATGCGCTGTTGACAGCCGCCGGCATGCTCCGTGAGCTGCACATCACCGTGGATATGGGATTTGCTGGTTAGGGCTCCTGGGCAGTACCGGATTACGCTGAACCGCCCTCGCCTGTCGCCGCCTGCTGTGCAATAGGAGCGGCGTCCGATCGAAAGCCGGGCAAACCCCTACCTTGACGCCCCGCTCTTCCCAGTGCGGGGCCTTTTTTGGCCCGCAGACACTCCTGAGCGCTGGACAACATCTTGATCGGGCGAGTTGACCTCAGCCTCTGCCAAGAACGATGTGCAGGAATCGCCATGACATTTCAATGCCGGCGCTCCTCAATTTTCCTCATTGCGCTGATCAGCTGCCAACGGCATCCTCCCCCGGGGGGAACAGGGGAGAAGCAGATGAGAAAGGAACAGATCCCCGATTTCGTGCATGATCTCCTTGCGGTAGGCTGCGACATCTGCGCGATCGGAGATACGCATTACGTGATTGGCGACACCGATATGACTCCGGAGGCCCGTCGGGCGGCGAAGTCAGAGCTAGAGCGGATCGAGCGCGTGTACGCGGATCGAGATCATCTTCGTCCACAGATCGCAAAATACCTGCAGTCGATCGGCAGAGGCGTCCCAATGCCGATACCAGACGGGTGGTAGTCTGCGACCCTGCTTCGCCCACGCTCGGGCCTCCGCAGGCACCCTGCAAATCGCCACCCAGTCCCCAGTCGCGCAATCCCTTGAACGATGGATGCCGAAGCGTGCCCGTATGTGTCCACGCGCGAATTTGATCTCAGCGAGCAGTGCCGTGAGCTTCAGGTTCGTTCCAGGCATGCGAGCCGGTGGAACGCTCGTCTTCAGCTTGTCCAGTTGCTTCTTAGATCTCGCGCCTGCTCATGAGCGGATCCAGTGCCGACGCTCCCTACATAGACGAAGTCGG